>JAEYNH010000146.1 GCA_023412655.1 Pseudomonadota bacterium
GACCTCCCTCGGACCGCGTCCGCCGCCCCCGTCACCTCAGAAGAAAGTCTCGTGCAATGACGTCGCGTTCGATGAAACTCCTCGCCGGTCTCTCGGGCGGCCTCGGCCTGGCCCTGGCGGCGGGCGCGGCTCACGCGCAGGACGAGGGTCCCGTTTCGCTTTCCTTCAACGTCGGCGCGGCCACCGAATACGTGTTCCGGGGCGTCAGCCAGACCGACGAGGATCCGCAAATGTTCGGCGGCGTGGATGCGACGCTGGGCTCGATCGGATACGCCGGCGCCTGGGCCTCGAACGTCGATTTCGGCGACGGCGCCGACTTCGAGTACGACCTCTACGCGGGCGTGAAGCCCACCGTCGGTCCGGTCAGCCTCGATCTCGGCGTCATCTACTACGGCTACGCCGACCAGCCGTCTGGCGCGAACTGGGACTACTGGGAAGGCAAGGTCGCCGCCTCGCTTCCGGCCGGTCCCGCGACGCTGGGCGCTGCGGTCTTCTATTCGCCCGAGTTCACCGGCGACACCGGCGACGCCTGGTACTACGAGGCGAACGCCACGGTGCCGATCCCCAACACCAAGTTCACCGTATCCGGCGCGCTGGGCCACCAGACCATCGAAGAGGCCGGCGACTACACCACCTGGAACGTCGGCGTGGGCTTCAGCCTCACCGACCACATCGGCTTCGACGTCCGCTACTGGGACACCGACGTCCACGAGTTCGGCAAGCTGTACGACAGCCGGGTCGTCGCCGGCCTGAAGCTGGTCTTCTGAGGAGCGATCCCATGCTCGCACTTCTTCGTCCGGCCCTCGTCTCGATGGCCCTCTTCACCCTGATCCTGGGCGTCGCCTATCCGCTGGCGATCACGGGTGTCGCCGAGGCCGTCATGCCCGGTCCGGCGGGCGGCAGCCTCATCCTGCGGGACGGCCAGGTCGTGGGCTCCACGCTCATCGGCCAGTCGTTTACGGCGCCCCACTATCTGCACGGCCGCCCATCTGCGGCGGGAGCCGACGGCTACGACGCCTCCGCGTCCTCCGGCTCCAACCTGGGGCCGCTGAACGCCGATCTCGCCGTCCGCGTGAAGGAGAGCGCCGACGCGCTGCGCCTCGAAGCCGGCGGCGTCGTCATCCCGGCGGACGCCGTGACCACCTCCGGTTCCGGCCTGGATCCCCATGTCTCGCCGGCGTTCGCGCGGCTCCAGGCGGCGCGCATCGCGCAGGCGCGGGGCGTTCCTGTCGAGCGCGTCCGCGAGATCATCGACCGGCGCGTCGAAGGCCGCACTCTCGGCGTGCTCGGCCAGCCCAGGGTCAATGTGCTCAAGGCCAATCTCGCCCTCGACGCGGCCTTCGGCAGGAGGCAACCTCCGCCGCGATGACCGCCGAAGAGCCACGCAGGCCCGACCCCGACGCCCTGCTGGCCGCGGCCCGTCCCGGCCAGGGCAAGCTGAAGGTCTTCCTCGGCATGTCGCCGGGCGTCGGGAAGACCTACGAGATGCTGCGCGCCGCCCGACGCCGGAAGGCCGAGGGCGGCGACGTCGTGGTCGGCGTCGTCGAGACCCACGGCCGCAAGGAGACCCAGTCGCTCCTGCGCGGCCTAGACGTCATGCCGAGGCGGCCGATCGAGTACCGGGGCCGGACGCTGCTGGAATTCGATCTGGACGCGGCCCTGGCGCGCAAGCCCGAGCTGCTGCTGGTCGACGAATACGCGCATTCGAACGCGCCGGGATCGCGCCATCCGAAGCGCTGGCAGGACGTCGAGGAGTTGCTGCAGGCCGGGATCGACGTCTGGACCACACTGAACGTCCAGCACCTGGAGAGTCTCGTCGACGTCGTGTGGAAGATCACTGGCGTCCGCCAGCGCGAGACGGTCCCCGACCTCGCCCTGAGCCGCGCCGACGAGATCGAGCTGATCGACATCACGCCCGCCGAACTGCGCGAGCGCATGGCCGAGGGAAAGGTCTATGTGCCCGAGACCGCCCGGCTGGCGGCGGACCGCTTCTTCAAGGTCGAGAACCTCACGGCGCTTCGTGAACTGGCGCTGCGGCGGGCCGCCCAGGCGGTGGACGACCAGCTGATCGGGGCCATGAAGCGCGCCGGCGTGGAGGGGCCCTGGGCGGCGGGCGAGCGGATCCTCGTACTCGTCGGACCCGACGGGATGGCGAGCAGCCTGGTGCGCGCCGGCCGCCGGCTGTCCGACATGATGATGGACGCGCCCTGGACGGTCGCCCATGTGGAGCGTCCGAACGCGCCCGCGCCATCGGCAGCCATGGCGCAGAAGCTGCGGGACGCGCTGAAGCTGGCAGATCAGCTGGGAGGTTCGGTCGTCACCCTCACTGGCGACGACCTTGTGGCCACGGTGCTTGACCATGGCCGGCGGAACAACATCACCCAGATCGTGGTCGGCAAGACCGCCCGCGTCCGCCGCAACCCCTTCCGTCGCAACCTCATCAGAGCCTTGCTCGACGAGGCGAACGGCGCGGCGCTGCATGTGATCACCGAGAGCTCCGAGGCGCGCGAGCCGGAGGCGCGGCCGCGGCGAAGCCTGCGCGATGCGCCATGGGGCGGCCATGCGGGCGCCTTGGCCACGGTGGCCGTAGCGATCTCCATCGCCTGGCTGATCGACCGCTACGTCGAGAGCGCCAACCTCGCCATGGTGTTCATGCTGAGCGTCCTGATCTCGGGTCTGGCTTTCGGGCTTTGGCCGGCGATCGCCGCCGCCGCGGCCTCGGCCGTAGCCTACAACTTCCTTTTCCTCGAGCCGCGGATGACGATGCACATCGGTCACGCCGCCGACGTGCTCACCTTCGTGGTTTTCTTCGCGGTGGCCATGACCACGGGATGGCTGACGGGCCGGGTGCGGGACCAGACCCGCGCCGTGGCGCGACGGGCGTCGGCCATCTCGGCCGTGCTGGCCGCGACGCGGAGGCTCTCCTCGGCGGCCGAGGCCGAGGAGGCTGCGACAGCCCTGGCCGAGCAACTGGCCGCCGCCACCGGCTGCAAGGCTGTGGTGCTGACGCCTGAAGGCGGCGACCTGCTCGTGTCGGCCGGCGCGCCGTCCCTGCCGAACCTGTCGGCCGGCGACATGGCGGCCGCGCGATGGGCGGGGGAGAAGGGCGAAGCGGCGGGCGCCGGCACCGGCACCATGCCCAACGTGGGCTGGACGTTTCGACCGTTGCAGGGCGTGAAGGCCCGCTCCGGCGTGGTCGGCGTCGAGCCGGCGGCGGTGGCCACCGAAGAGGGCGAACGCTTCGTCGCGGCGCTCTTGGACCAGGGCGCCGTGGCCCTGGAGCGGGCCGAGTTCGCCGCGATGGCGGCCGACGCCGAAGCGTTGCGCCGCACCGACCGGCTGCGCAGCGCCCTGCTGAACTCGGTCAGCCACGATCTGCGGACGCCGCTCTCGACCGTGCTCGGCTCGGTGACCACCCTCATCGATTACGGGAAGACGCTGCAGGCCAAGGTGCGGGACGACCTGCTGCTCTCCATCCGCGAGGAGGCCGAGCGGCTGAACCGGTACGTGGGCGATCTCCTTGACATGACCCGGCTCGAGGGCGGGGCGCTGGTGACGCGGCGGGAGTGGAGCGACGTCCGGGACATCCTGCGAGCCGCCGTCGATCAGGTGAAGCGCAGGCTGGAAAGTCGTCGCGTGACATGGGACTTCCCCGACAAGGTGACGCTGGTCATGGCCGACCCGTCGCTGCTGGAGCAGGCGCTGGTGAACATCCTCGAGAACGCCATCGCCTACAGCCCGGACGCCACCACCATCGAGGTGGCCGCCTACGAGGATCGCAACAACGTGGTGATCAGCATCGAGGACGAGGGCCGCGGGATCCCGACGGCCGAGCTCGAGCGGGTGTTCGAGAAGTTCCGCCGGATGGACGAGTCGACAGACCGCGGGAAGGGCGCAGGGCTGGGCCTGGCCATTTCCAAAGGCTTCGTCGAGGCGATGGGCGGCCGCATCGCGGCGGCCTCGCCGATCCATGACGGCCGCGGCACCCGCATCCTGATCAGCCTGCCGAAGGAACGCGCCACGCCGAGCGGCTTGCTATGACCGA
>JAEYNH010000173.1 GCA_023412655.1 Pseudomonadota bacterium
CCGCTGACCCGGTAGCGGCCGTCGGCCCCCTGGGTGATCAGGTCCGCATAGCGGGCGTAGCCGTACTTGGAGCCGTGGGTCATGAGCGTCTGCAGCCACGTCTGCTCCACGCACAGGAACAGCCCCGCCGCCGAGGATGAGGCGGCGCGCGCCGTGGGGTTGAAGCCGCTCTCGCGATGGGCGGTCTTCATCAGGAAGCTGAAGTCGACGCCCGTCGCCTTGGAGGCGCGATCGATCGCTGCCTCGACGATCCCGCGAATCCCCTGGACGGCCATGCGTCCAGGGATGCCGCCCGCCTGGTTAACGCGCCGCTAACCATAACCCGCAGCGCGATTGACATCTGTAATCTCATGGGCGCACATATGTAATATCTTACTTATGTAACCCGGAGGTCGAGATGGCTGCCCAGGCGTTGCTTCCCCTCGCATCTGCGCCGGCGCGGCGGCGGCTGCGGCCGCAGACGGCGGCGGTCGTGGGATTGTCGGTCGCCGCCCACCTGGGCGTCGCCGCCTATCTCGCCATGATGCAGTTCGCCCCGCCCCCGGCCGTGGAGTACGACGACCCGCCGCTGCGGGTGGTCCTCGACACCCTTCCCAAGAAGCCCCTACCGCCGCCCCCGCCGCAGGAAAAGCCGCCCGCGCAGGTCACGCCCCGCCAGCCGGCGCCCGTGGCCTTGACGCCCGACGTCGAGCCGCTTCCCGTGGCGCCGCCCGAACAGCCCGCCCCGCCGCCGATCGGCCCGGTGGCCAGGCTGGTCCCGCCCGCCCCGCCGTCGCCCCCCGCCGCGAACCCGGTGATTGGCAACCCCACCTGGCTGAACCGGCCGGACGGGAACGATCTTGCCCGCCACTATCCGGGCCAGGCCCTGCGGCGCGAACTGGAGGGCTCGGCCACCATCTCCTGCACCGTCACTGCCCGGGGCTCCATCGGCGGCTGCGAGGTTCTGTCCGAAACCCCGGCCGGCGCCGGCTTCGGCCCGGCGGCGGTGAAGCTCGCGCGCTACTTCCGCATGAGCCCCAAGACCGTGGACGGCCGTCCGGTGGAGGGCGGCGTCGTGCGCGTGCCCATCCGGTTCCAGCTGCCGAAGGGCTAATAGCTCTTGGGCAGGCCCAGGACCCGCTCGGCGATGTAGTTGAAGATCATCTCGCGGCTGACCGGCGCGATACGCGGGATCATCGCCTCCCGGAAGTAGCGCTCGACGTCGTACTCCCTGGCGTAGCCCATGCCGCCGTGGGCGAGGACGGCCGCCTCGCAGGCGTGGAAGCCGGCCTCGCCAGCGAGGTACTTGGCGGCGTTGGCCTCGGCGCCGCACTCGCGGCCGGCGTCGTAGAGGGCGGCCGCCTTGAAGGCCATCAGGTTGGCGGCCTCGAGCTCGGCCCAGGCCTTCGCCAGCGGGTGGGCGACGCCCTGGTTCTGGCCAATGGGCCGGCCGAAGACGATGCGCTCCTTGGCGTAGGTCGCGGCCTTCTTGAGCGCCGCGCGGCCCAGGCCCACCGCTTCGGCGGCGATGAGCACGCGCTCGGGATTGAGGCCTTCGAGCAGATAGCGGAAGCCCTGGCCTTCCTCGCCGACCAAGGCGTCGGCGGGCACGTGCAGGTCGTCGATGAAGACGGCGTTGGACTCCACCGCCTTGCGGCCCATCTTCGGGATCGGCGTCGCCTGGATCTTCGATCGGTCGAAGTCGACGTAGAACAGGCTGATGCCCTCCGTCGGCTTACGCACGGCCTCACGCGACGTGGTGCGCGCGACGATCAGCATCTTGGTCGCGCGCTGGGCCATGGTGGTCCACATCTTTCGGCCCGAGATCACATAGCCGTCGCCGCTGCGCACGGCCCGGGTGGCCACGCGGGTGGTGTCGAGGCCGGCGTCAGGCTCGGTCACCCCGAAGCACATCCGGTCCTCTCCCGAGATAAGCCGGGGGATCAGCTTCCGCTTCTGCGCCTCCGTGCCGAACCGGGCGAGCGGCATGGGCCCGAAGATGTTGAGATGCAGGGCGCTGGCGCCCGAGAACCCGGCCCCACTCTCAGCCACCGCCTGCATGGCGATGGCGGCTTCGGTCAGGCCCAGACCTGAACCGCCGAGTTCCACGGGCATGGCCGCGCCCAGCCAACCGGCCTTGGCCATCTCGGCCACGAAGGCCTCGGGGAAGTCACCCGTCTCGTCGGTGCGGCGCCAGTAGTCAGCATCGAAGCGGGCGCAAAGCCGCAGGACTCCATCGCGGATGGCCTGCTGCTCATCGCTGAGCCAGAAGCCGGTCACGTGAACCTCGTCGGGCCGAAGCTGTGGGCATAGGGTCCCGAGTCGCTGCCCGTGGCGCAGGCTACGACCACCTGAGCCACCAGTGGGGCGAGCAGCCAGCCGTTGCGCCGGGCGCCTGCGGCCAGGACCACCCCCGGCTCAGATCCGAAACCCACCAGCGGCAGACCATCGGGAGTGGCGGCCCGCACGCCTGCGAAGATCTCGAAAGGAGCCTCGGCGATGCGCTGAAACAGGCGGGCGCCGGCAGCGCGGAGCGGCTCGGCCTTGAGCGGGTCGACGGCGGCGTCAGCGACCCCGGCCTCCATCGTGGCGCCGACCGCAACCACGCCATCACCTGGCGCGACATAAACACCCCGGCCACGCACCGTGACTCCGGCGGCCCAGGGAGCCAGAGCCCGTAGGATATGCCCTTTGATCGGCGAGAGGACCGCCAGCTCCGGGGCGAGCGGCGCGTCTCCGGCGCCGGTGGCGACCACGAGCAGATCCTCATCGCCTCGGCCGCTCACCGCCGCCTGGCGAAAGGTTACGCCCGCGCCCAGCGCCGCCTCGCGCAGCGCGGCCAGGGCCTGGACGGCGTCGATGCGCCAGTCCTCTCGGGTCAGCAGCGCCGTCGGCCATGCCTCGCTTAGGGCCGGCGCGAGCGTTCTGGCGGTGGCGCCGGAGATCTCTGACGGGCGAAGTCCAAGGGCTTCGAATTCGGCGGCAACGCTCTCCAGCCATTCCGCCTCGCCCACGGCCATGGCGCCGTCGCGGCGCAGGCCGATCCCGGCGCGGGCAGCTAAACCGGGCCAAAGGTCGCGAGCAGCCATCAGGATATCGAAGTGGGACCGGGCGGCGGCGTCCAGCACCGCCTCGAAAGCCGGAGCGATCATGCCGGCGGCCACGCCAGAGGCGTTCGCGTAGGCTTCGGCCGGGTCAGACACGGTCACGGCGCAGCCGGCGTCGGCCAGCGCCAGGGCGCATGTGAGACCCAGGGCTCCCGCGCCCGCAATGGTCACCTTCGGGGTTCGGCTCATCTCTCCTAACGACCCGCCCTGCTTGGGAAAATCAAGGCCGCGCTCGCGCGGAACCTGCGCCGTCCCGACGGGTTCAAGCGGATGTCCTCAACCTGAACCCCACGGAGAGCCCCATGGCTGCCGGCGTCCAGTCCGAATCCAGGAAGAAGAAGTCGCGCTCGCAAGCTCGTTCGGGCGTCACCAAGACGGGCAAGGCTTCGATGCAGATCGATGATGCGGTCACGTCGTTGATGCGCGACCACCGCCGCGTCGAGGAGCTGTTCAAGCAGTACGAAGCCGCCAAGGACGACGACGCGAAGAAGCAGAACATTTTCCAGCAGATCAATCTGGAGCTGAAGGTCCACACCCAGATCGAAGAGGAGATCTTCTACCCGGCGTCGCGCCCGTACGTGGACGAGCAGGACACCGTCAATGAGGCGATCGTCGAGCATCAGTCGGCCAAGGACCTGATGGCCCAGCTCGAGAAGATGGAGCCCTCTGACGACTTCTACGACGCCAAGGTCAAGGTGCTGCAGGAGATGATCGAGCACCACGTCGAGGAGGAGGAAGGGGAGTACTTCCCCGAGTGCCGCAAGTCCGAAATGGACCTGAAAACCATCGGCAAGGAGATGGACGCGCGCAAGGAAGAACTCATGGGCGAACTGGGCCTGCGCCCGCACTGAGCTCATGGCCGAAGCCCTCGATCCTGCGGTTCCACCGGAGATCGACCGCCTCGCCGAGCGCGTGCTCGGCGAGGCGTGCAACCGCAACCTCACGCTGGCGGCGGCCGAAAGCTGCACGGGGGGCCTGCTCGCCTCCCTGCTCACCGACCTGCCCGGCATTTCGCACGCGTTCGAGCGCGGCTTTGTGGTCTACACCCCTGAGGCCAAGCACGAGATGCTCGGCGTTGCGTGGACCGTGATCGAGAACGACGGGGTGGTCAGCGAGCGCTGCGCCCGGGCCATGGCTGAAGGCGCCCTCGCGAACTCCCGGGCCGACGTGACGGTGGCCATCACGGGCTTCGCCGAGGGGGGGCCGGGCCAGCCGGCCGGCCTTGTCCACTTCGCCTGCGCCCGTCACGGGAGCCCCACCCGCCACCGGAAGGACGCCTACGGCGATGTGGGCAGGGCCGAGGTGCGGCTGCGGGCTTTGAAGACGGCGCTCGAAATGTTGATCGAGCAGATCGGAACGGCCAGTCCGGCCACCTGAACAGCGTTCAGGAATTCCCCACGGCTGCGTTTGCGTGTTGCCAAGCCGCAGCATTTCCGCAATGGAGGGATCGCAAGTCTTCGCTAGAAAGACTGGTATGTTTTAGCCGCCGGCAACAGGCCGTGCGGTCTGCAGGGGGGGCGCTGAGGGTGCTGCGAGACTTGTTGGTCTGGCTCGCGACCGAGCTGGGTAAGGGCAAGGGCGAATACGACCTGTCCTGGAGCGAGGCCTTGGCGTCTTCGCTCAATTTTTGGGGCCTGCTTGAGGGCACCCACGTTCTGACGCTCATGCTGTTTGCCGGCACCATCTTTCTGGTGGACCTGCGGCTGCTCGGGCTGGCGTTCAAGCGCACCCCGGTGTCGGTGATCAGCGACCGCGTGCTGCCGCTCACCGTGTTCGGCTTCGTGCTGATGGTGGCGACCGGCGTCGCACTATTCTACGCGAAGCCGTTGGTTTATTATCACAATCTCTGGTTTCGCCTGAAGCTGATCTTCCTGGCGGTCGCCCTATTGAACATCATGCTGTTCCACTGGCGCGTACAGCGGAACCGGCATGAGTGGGACGCTCTGGCCCGGCCGCCTCTAAAGGCGCAGCTGTCGGCCACGATCTCGCTTATCTCGTGGCTGGCGGTGATCACCTTCGGCCGCTTCATCGCCTACGACTGGTACGAGTGCGGCAAGCCGCTGCCCCATTGGGCCAACGTGGCCCAGGCCTGCGCCACCTCCGACGTCGGCGCCATCGACATCGAGGAGAATCTGCAATGAGCCTGGCTCCGCAGGACTTCCTGCCCGCAATCGGGCCTTGGGTGACCGGCCTGGACGAGGTGTGGCCCGGCGCCGCCGTGAAGCCCTACTTCGCTCATTGGGAAGTGGTGCACCTGCTATCGCTGGCGCTCCTCGGCGGCGCCAGCATCCTCCTCAACCTGCGCCTGATCGGTGTGGGCTTCCCCGAGCAGTCGCCCGCCCAGATGCGCCGGGATGTCTCGCCCTGGCTGCACCTCGGGGTGTTCGGAATCATCTTCACCGGCCTGCTTATCGGCGCCTCGAACCCCGACCGCCTGTACACCTCGGAGGCCTTCACCGCGAAGATGCTCGGCCTCGCCGCCGCCCTGATCCTGACCTACGGCGTCAGCTTGCCGTTGGCTGGCGGCCGCGCAACGCCGGGCGTGCGCCTTATGGCCCTCCTCGCCATGATCGTGTGGGCGGCGTCGATCTACGTCTTCGCCCTGGCCAAGCTGGCGAACCCAGGCCTGTGGCACGTGCTCATGGCCGCCGCCCTCATCGTCATGTTCGTCACGCGCGGACTCACCCGGATCGTCTATCTGGCGGGACTGCTGGCCCTGATCGTGATCCAATTCGCGACCACCCACTTCATCATCAAGCCGGACGACTACGCGGCCCTGGACCCGGCCAATAAGACCTTCTTCCTGGTCTTCCTGGCGTGGATTCTCGGCGCAGCCACGGTGCAGGTGGTCTCCGCCGGCCGCGGCGAGAACGGCGGGCCTTTCGCCAAGGCTATGGCCTACGCCGCGCTCCTCGTCTGGGTGACGACCGCCCCCGCCGGCCGCTGGATCGCCGTCGCGTGATCTAGGCGGCCGCCGGGGGGGGGGCCGCCCCAACCCTGGTGCCATTCGGGCTCGCCAGCATAGCGCTCGGCAAGGAAGTCCACGAACCCGCGCACCTTCGCGGCCAGGTGGCGGGCATGTGGATACACGGCGTGGACGTGGATCATCTCGGTCTCGTAGTGGCAGAGCAGCGGCACAAGCCGTCCGGCCCGAAGGTCCTCAGCGGCGGCGAAGGCGGGGGTGCGCACCACGCCAAACCCGGCCCGCGCCGCCGCGACGCAGGCGTCGGCTCCCGCGAACCGCAGCCGCCCGTGCACGCGTACGTCATGCGGTTCTCCGCCCCGCAGGAAGCGCCAAACCGTGGGATCCTTCATGTTGGTGTCGAGGATCGCCTCCATGTTGGCTAGGTCGGCGAGGTCCTTGGGCGCCCCCGCCCTAGCCAGGTAGTCGGGGGAGGCGCAGGTCACCAGGCGGACGGCGGCCAGCTTCCGCGCCACCAGCGAGGAGTCGGAAAGATAGCCGATGCGGACAGCCACATCGAAGCCCTCCTCCACCAGATTGACCAGCCGATCGCTGAACACCACGTCCAGGGATACCGAGTGGCACTTGGCTGCGAAGTCGAGCAGCGCCGGCGTCAGCTGGTTCGCCCCGAAGGACATGGGCGCGGAGACCTTCAGCAGGCCGGACGGGCCGCTCTGGTCGCGCACCGTCGTCTCGAGCGCCTCGAACTCCTCCAGCAGGTCCCGCGCCCGCTCCAGATAGGCCCGGCCCACGTCGGTCAGGGAGACATCCCTGGTGGTGCGGTTGAGCAGCCGCGCCTTCAGCCTGTTCTCCAGCCGCGCCACCAGCTTGGAGACCTGGGCAGAGGAGACCCCCAGCTTGCGCCCCCCCTGGGTGAAGCTACGGGCATCGGCCACTGCTACGAAGGCGGCGATCTCATCGAGACGGTCCATGGGATTACTTCCTTTCCGGAAAGACACTCCTCCAGATTGGCCGGATTATCAACGCCACAGAGACGGTCCACCTAGAACCCAAGCTGGAGCGAAGCGCTCCGCTCCTCGCGAAAGGATCCGTTCATGCCGCAAGTCCGTTCCGTCGCTGTCGTCGTTGGCTCCCTCCGCAAGGACTCCGTAAGCCGAAAGGTCGCCAAGGCGTTGGCCGCTCTCACCCCGAACCTGAAGTTCGACATCATCGAGATCGGCGACCTGCCCCACTATGACCAGGATATCGAAACCGACACGCCTCCGGCCGCCTGGACCCGCTTCCGGGAGGAGATCGCCGCCCACGACGCGGTGCTGTTCGTGACCCCCGAGTACAACCGCTCTGTCCCCGGCGTCCTGAAGAACGCCATTGACGTGGGCTCTCGCCCCTACGGCTCCAGCGCCTGGGACGGCAAGCCGGGCGCGGTGATCAGCGTTTCCCCGGGCGCCATCGGCGGTTTCGGCGCCAATCATCATCTGCGCCAGGCCCTGGTGTTCCTCAACATCCCGCTGCTCAGTCAGGAAGCCTACATTGGCAACGCCTTCGCCCTGTTCGGCGACAACGGCGAGCTCATCAACGAGAGCACCGCCGAGTTCCTGAGGACTTTCGGCGCGGCGTTCACCACCTGGATCGAAAAGATTCTCGCCGACACTCCCGCGGCGGCCCGCGCGGCCTGACCCCATGCGCCTACCGACGTTCTACGTCCCCCACGGAGCGGGCCCCTGCTTCTTCATGGAGTGGACCCGTGGGCCAGCCGACACCTGGGCGCGGACGGAAGCCTTCCTCCGCGGCCTTGTGTCGACCCTGCCCGAGAGGCCGTCCGCCATCCTGGTGGTCTCCGGCCACTGGGAAGAGCCGCTGTTCACCGTGGGCGCGGGCGCTGCTCCAGGGCTGATCTTCGACTACTACGGCTTCCCCGAGCACACCTACGAGCTCACCTTCCCCGCACCGGGCTCGCCCGCCTTGGCGGGCCGGGTGCGGGAGCTGCTCAGCCAGGCGGGCATCGCCTCGGCGGAGGACCCGGAGCGGGGTTTCGACCACGGTGTGTTCGTGCCGCTGAAGCTGGCCATCCCCGACGCCGACATCCCGGTCGTGCAGCTCTCGCTCAGGGCCACGCTCGACCCGGCCGAGCATATCGCCGCCGGCCAGGCGCTGGCCCCGCTTCGCGACGAAGGGGTGCTGATCGTGGGCTCGGGGATGAGCTGGCACAACATGCGTGGCTTTTCGCCGGCCTACACAGCCGCCTCGGCCGACTTCGACGCGTGGCTTGCGGATGCGGTGAAGGATCCGGCCCGGCTGGCCCGCTGGGCCGACGCCCCCAACGGCCGCCTCGCCCATCCGCGCGAGGAACACCTGGCGCCGATCTTCCTGGCGGCAGGCGCGGCCCAGGGCGAACGCGCGAGCCCCGTCTTTCGCGACACGGTCATGGACGTGGTGGTGTCCGCCTTCCGGTTCGGCGAGGCCTAGGGCCAGCTTGGATGAAGCGGCCTGATCGTCTCGGTCACGCGGCCGCCGCGTCCTTCGCGGCCTCGCCCTTTTCCAGGGCGGCTTGCAACCCCTCGTAGAGCCGCGCGGCCTCGATCGGCTTGGCCACGTAGCCGTCCATGCCCGCCTCCATGTACTCAGCCACCTGGTGGCTCATGGCGTTGGCGGTCAGGGCTATGATGGGCGTGCGGACGCGGCGACTGGCCACCTCGCGCGTACGGATGAGGGCGGTGGCGGTCGGCCCGTCCATCACTGGCATCTGGATATCCATCAGGATCACGTCCCATTCCGCCCGCTCCCAGGCGGCGACCGCTTCGCGGCCGTCGGGCACGATCACCGGATCCACGCCGACCTGGGCCAGGAGGGTCCGCAGCACCAGTTGGTTCATCCCGTTGTCCTCGGCCGCCAGGACACGCAGCGGCCGCTCGGACGCCGGCTCCTGCGGGACGGGGGCGACGACCTTCGTC
>JAEYNH010000073.1 GCA_023412655.1 Pseudomonadota bacterium
ATGCTGTAGAGGCCGATCAGGACGACGACGATGACGCCCCAGATCACGAAATTGCGCAGGTTCATCCGTTCAAGACCGCTTTCGAGGTTCTTTCAGCCCTAAAGATAGGGGGGCGACCCTTGTTCCACCAGCGAGGCCGCAGCATGCGCGACCGACCGCCGCGGGAAGCTCTGCCTTATCCGCCAGACATGCGAAAGGCCGCGCCCGGGCGGCGCGGCCTTCCTCAAAGACCATCGAGGTCGAAGTCGGCGTCAGCGACCGGTCTTCTTCGGCGCCACGATCAGACCTTCGCGCTGGGCGCGCTTGCGGGCCAGCTTGCGGGCCCGGCGCACGGCTTCCGCCTTCTGGCGGGCGCGCTTCTCGGACGGCTTTTCGTAGTGCACGTGCCGCTTCATCTCGCGGAACGAGCCCTCACGCTGCATCTTCTTCTTCAGCGCCTTGAGGGCCTGGTCGACGTTGTTGTCGCGGACGAAAATCTGAACCAGAGGTCTCTCTCCTGTGTCGCTCGGCCGCCCGCCCCGTCCCGGTCAAGAGCGGCGAGCAAAACAAAAATAACTGAGCCCGATAGGCAGGGCCCTCGGGTTTGAGCGCGGCGAAATAGCAGAAGCGGGAGCCTGAGTCCACGGCGAGACGACGGTTTCGCGAGGCGCTAGGATATCGACATGACCGAAGCTCAGGCCTGGGCCGACACCACCGAACAGCAACTCCTGGACGAGGCGTTGAAACTCGCGCCCACTCAAGGCTGGACGCGGCTGATGGTAAAGAAGGCGGGGCGCAGGCTCGGGCTCTCCGATGGCGAAACCGACCTCCTGCTGCCGCATGGGCCGGCGGACCTCGCCGCCCTCCTTTCCCGTCGGCACGACCAGCGGGCGCTCGCCATGCTCTCCGAGGTGGATCCGGCCAGCCTGAAGATCCGTGAGCGCATCCGCCGCGCCTGCGAGGCCCGCCTGGACGCCGCGGCGTCCGACGAGGCGGCGCTCCGCCGCTGGCTGGGCTGGCTCAGCCTGCCCCAGAACCTGGCCCTGGGCGGCCGGCTCGCCTGGGAAAGCGCCGATGTCCTGTGGCGCTGGGCCGGCGACGTCGCCACCGACGAGAACCACTATTCCAAGCGGGCGATCCTGGCGGGCATCCTGACCGGCGCCTTCGCCATCCGCGTCTCCTCCGGGCGCGGCGCGGCTCTGCAGTTCATCGACGGCCGGATCGAGAACGTCATGGCCTTTGAGAAGTGGAAGGCCACCAGCAGCCTGCGGCCCGGCGACTGGCTGACCCAGGCGGCGGGCGTGCTGAGCCGGATGCGGTACGGCGGCAAGACCGCCGGCTAGAGGGGCTTCACCCGGTTGACGTGGCCCATCTTGCGGCCGGGCTTGGCTTCCCGCTTGCCGTAGAGGTGGATGCGGGTCTCGGCCTCGGCGGCGAACCTGGGCCAGCCGTCCACCTCATCGCCCAGCAGGTTCAGCATCTCGACCCGGGCGATGGCGTCGGTCGGCCCCAGCGGCCAGCCGGCCACGGCGCGGATGTGCTGCTCGAACTGGTCGACCTGGCAGCCGTCCTGGGTCCAGTGGCCGGTGTTGTGCACCCGCGGCGCGATCTCGTTCACCAGCAGCCGGCCATCCTTCAGCTCGAACAGCTCGATGCCGATGACGCCCACATAGTCGAGCCCCCGCAGCACGCTCCGAGCGATGGCCTCCGCCTGTGCCGAGAGGTCCGCCGAGGCGTCCGCCGGGGCCACACTGCGGCGCAGGATGCCCTGCTCGTGATGGTTCTCGGCCAACGGATAGACCGCGATCGAGCCGTCCCGGCCGCGGGCGGCGATCACCGACAGTTCGCGAACGAAGTCGGCGGGGGCCTCGACGATCACCGGCCGCCCACCCAGCTCGGCAAAGATGCGGGCGGCCTCGCCCGCGCGCTCAACCCAGCGCTGGCCCTTCCCGTCATAGCCCTCGCGGCGGGTCTTCATCAGGGCCGGCGCGCCGATCTGGGCCACCGCCGCCTCGGCGCCCTCCGGACTGTCTGCGGCCGCGAAGGCGACCGTGGGCGCTCCGTTGGCGTTGAGGAACGTCTTCTCCTCGAACCGGTCCTGCGCCACCGCCAGGGCCTTGGCCCCCGGAGCCACCTGGGCTCCCAGGGCCACCAGCCGCTCCACGGAGGCGGCGGGGACGTTCTCGAACTCGTAGGTCACCACGTCGGCGACGTCCGCCAGCCGGGCCAGGGCGTCCGGATCGTCGTAGGGACCTTCGATCACCCGAGCGGCCACACGGCCTGCCGGAGCGTCGTGTTCGCGCTCCAGGATCGCCACGTCGAAACCGAGCCTGGCCGCGGCCTGGGCCAGCATGCGGCCGAGCTGTCCCCCGCCCAGAATGCCGATGACGGACCCCGGCGGTAGCGGGAAGGCGGCCATGGGTTGCTCAGTCCTCAACGGTTTCGGCGACGCTTTCGGTCTGGCGCGCGGCGAAGGCGGCCACCCGTTCGGCCACGCCGGCGTCGGAGAGGGCCAGGATCTTGGCGGCCATGATGCCCGCGTTCTTGGCCCCAGCCTCGCCGATGGCGAGGGTCCCGACGGGAATGCCCGCCGGCATCTGGACGATGGAGAGCAGGGAATCCATGCCCTTCAGCGCCTTGGATTCGATGGGCACGCCGAGCACCGGAAGGTCGGTGAGCGAGGCGGTCATGCCCGGCAGGTGGGCGGCGCCGCCGGCCCCGGCGATGATCACCTGCACTCCCCGCGCCTTCGCCGACTTGGCGAAATCGTACATCCGGTCCGGCGTGCGGTGGGCCGAGACCACCTTGGCCTCGTAGGCCACTCCGAGGCTCTCCAGCATCTCGGCGGCGTGCTTCAGCACCGGCCAGTCGGACCGGCTGCCCATGATGATGGCGACGGGCGCGGCGGTTGCGCTCATGTCCTGGTCGGTCCTGAAAGCCCCAATCGGAAGGGCGCGGAGTATAGGCGCCGCCTTTGCGCGGGCAACCAAGCGCGGCTACTTTCGACGAACTCCATCGGCAAGCTTTGATTCCTTTCGAGGAATCCGGGGACTCCACCATGAAGAGCAGTGGCTCCAGGCCCCAGCCGGCGCCGCAGGACGAGGGCGCCGCCGCGTTTGGCCTTGCGGCGGCGGACCTCAGTCCGGCGGTGCGGAGCCTCCTGGGGGAGATCGAGGCCCTGCGTGGCGAGGTCGGGCGGCTGAAGTCGCGGCTCTCCGAGGTGGAGCAGCTGGCCGACCGCGACGCCCTGACGCCCCTGCTCAACCGCCGGGCCTTCCTGCGTGAACTGGCGCGGGTGAACGCCTTCGCGCGCCGCTATGGCGCGCCCGCAAGCCTGGTCTTCCTGGACCTGGACGGCTTCAAGCAGATCAACGACCGCTTCGGCCATGCGGCCGGCGATACGGCCCTGAGGGTGGTGGCCGAGCGGTTGGTGGCCAATGTGCGGGAAAGCGACGTCGCCGCCCGCCTGGGTGGGGACGAGTTCGCCCTGATCCTGGTCCAGGCCGACCAGGCGACGGCGCAGGCCAAGGCGCAGGCCCTGGTCCAGGCGATAGAGGCCGAGCCGCTGTCGTTCGGCGCAGGCTCGGCGCAGCTGCGGGTCAGCTTCGGCGTGCGGCAGCTCGATGCGGCCACCTCGCCTGAGGAGCTGCTCGCCAGCGCCGACGCGGCGATGTTCGCCCGCAAGCGGGCGGTCCGCTAGGGTTCGTACTCAATTAGGTCTGGCAGCGCAGCCGTGTTGCTGATTCAAGGGGTCCGTAAGGCGCCTTGGACATGGCGAAGCAGGTTCAGTGGCTTAGCGACGAGGAGTGGTCTCTGATTGAGCCGCTGCTGCCGCGCGGGCGCAAGGGCGCGCATCGGGTGGACGACCGTCGGGTGATCTCCGGCATTGTCCACGTGCTGAAGAGCGGGGCCCGCGGGCGGGATTGCCCGCCGGAGTTCGGGCCGTACACGACGGTCTACAACCGCTTCAATCGTTGGAGCCGCCAGGGGATCTGGCACGAGATCTTCTATGCTTTGACCGGGCACGCGGGGATCTACTCGTCAGCCTCGATCGACGCCACCCACGTGAAGGCCCACCGCTCGGCATAGGGCGGAAAAGGGGGGGGCGAGCAAGGCGTAGGCCGCTCGCGCGGCGGCCGCACGACGAAACTCCATGGCCTGGTCGATGATCTGGGTCGTCCTCGCGTGCTGCTGCTCAGCGCCGGAAAAACCAACGATATCAGCATGGCCGCCGCTTCGGTCCGCGCGGCCGACCCGATCCGCCGGCTGCTGGCCGACCGGGGCTATGACGCCGATCACCTGCGCAAGCTGCTCGCTGAACAAGGCGCCGAAGCGGTGATCCCCTCCACGACCTCACGCCGCGCGCCGATCCCTTACGACGTGGTCGCCTACAGGGGTTGCAACCGCGTCGAGCGCATGTGGTGCAGGCTCAAGGACTTCCGCCGCGTCGCCACTCGCTATGACACGCTCGCCCGCAGCTACCTCGCTGGAGCCCTCATCGCCGCAACGTGCGCCTACTGGCTCGATTGGTCCGGACCCTAGCGCACCGGCTGCGTGCGACGGCCGGCAGCGGGGACGCCCTAGACCGGGCGGTCTATGGCCGGCTGAGGCGGGGTGAACCAGGCGGCGCCGTCTTCCGTGACGTGGAAGTGGTCTTCCAGACGGATGCCGAAGCTGCCCGGCACGACGATCATTGGCTCGTTCGAGAAGCACATGCCCGGTTGGAGCGGCGTGCGGTCGCCGCGCACCAGATAGGGCGGCTCGTGAATGGACAGGCCAATGCCGTGGCCGGCGCGGTGGGGCAGCCCCGGCAGGCGGTAGTCGGGGCCGAAGCCCTCGGCCTCCAACACCCGTCGGGCCACCGCATCGATCTCCTCACAAAGAATCCCTGGCATGACGGCGTCGAATGCGGCGGTCTGGGCGCGCTTCTCCGCCTCCCAGACCCGGATCATCTCCTGGGTGGGCTGGCCGAAGACGTAGGTGCGGGTGATGTCGGAGTTGTAGCCCTGGACGCGGCAGCCGGTGTCGATGAGCACCAAGTCGCCCTCACGCAACCGCTGCTCACCCGGGACGCCGTGCGGATAGGCCGAGGCCTCCCCGAACTGGACGGCACAGAACGAACTGCCATCGTCCGCGTCCAAGGCGCGATGGGCCTGATCGATGAAGCGGCTGACCTCGCCGGTGGTGATGCCCTCGTGGAGGATTCGCGCCGTCCGGCGGTGGACCTCCAGGGTCATGGCCTTGGCCTGGGCCATCAGGGCGAGTTCGGCCGGCGACTTGATCATACGACAGGCATCGATCACGGCGGCGCCGTTGGTGGTCTCCACGCCGGGCGCTGCGATCCGCAATGCGTCGAACATGAAGAAGGCCAGGGCTGGGTCGATCGCCAGGCTATGCGCCCCGAGGTCCCCCAGCACCTTGGCCGTCAGCTCGTAGGGGCTCTCGTGCTCCTCCCACAACGTCAGCGAAGCCGCGATGCCGAGCGACGCCTTCAGCGAGCCCTCCTCGAACACCGGGCAGATCATCACGGGCTCCCCCGAGCGCGGAAGGAGCATGGCCACTAGGCGCTCGGTAGCCTTCCAGCCGACCCCGGCGAAGTAGCGCAGGGAGGGGCCGGCCCCCACGATCATGGCGTCGACGCCGAGGCCGGACATCAGCCCCTGAGCCTTGGCGAGCCGCGCCTCGCGTTCCTGGCGACGGATCGCCGGGGCGGCGTTGAGCCAGGGCTCCAGCCCGGCAAGTTCGCGCTCCGCGGTCGATCCGCCGATGAAACCCATGTGCCTGCTCCTTGGCGCTTGGCCACAGTCTAGCGCCGCCGCTAGGGTGCGCCCATGCCCGGAAGCCAGGATTTCGCGGTCGATCCGCGCAATGCGGACCTGAAGATCTACGTCAACGGCGCGCTCGTGCCGCGAGCGGAGGCCAGGGTCTCGATCTTCGACGCGGGCTTCGTGCTGGGCGATGGCGTCTGGGAAGGGCTGCGGCTGCACAAGGGCCGCCTGCTCTTCCTCGAGGCCCACCTTGACCGGTTGTACCGTGGCCTGAAGGACATCGCGCTCGACATCGGCCTGACGCCGGCCGAGCTGACCACCGAGATCCAGCGGACCCTAGCCGCCAATCGCATGGAGGACGGCGCGCACCTTCGCCTGATGGTGACCAGGGGCGAGAAGGCGGCGGTCAACCAGGATCCGCGCAACTGGCTGGGCCGCCCGACCATCGTCATCACCGCCGAATACAAGCAGCCGTCGCCCGAGATCGTCACCCGCGGCCTCGCCCTGGTCACCTCGTCGATCGTCTGCACCCCCACCGAGATGTTCGACATGCGGCTGAACTCGCACAGCCGGCTGAACCTGATCCGCGCCCTCATCGATGTGATGGACAAGGGGGGCGATGAAGCGCTGATGCTGGACCCACACGGCTTCGTCTCCAGCTGCAACGCCACCAACTTCTTCTGGGTGCGAGAGGGCCAGGTGCGGACCTCGAAGGGCGACTACTGCTTCAACGGCGTGACCCGCGCCAATGTTATCACCCTGTGCCGCGAGGAGAACGTGCCGCTTGTGCTGGGCGATTTCCCGGTGGAGGACGCCCGAGCCGCCGACGAGGCCTTCGTCACCGGCACCTTCGGGGGGCTGACGCCGGTGCGGCAGATCGACGGGCGGATGCTGCCCGAGGCCCTGCCCGGGCCAGTGACAGCGCAGCTGCGGGCCGCCTACGAGCGGCTGAAGGATCGGGACGCGAAGCCGTGAGTGTCCGGATCGCCATGTGGTCGGGCCCCCGGAACATCTCGACCGCGATGATGCGCAGCTTCGAAAACCGCGCCGACTGCGTAGTCGTGGACGAGCCGTTCTACGCCGCTTACCTAGCCCGCACCGGCCTGGACCACCCGATGCGGGAGGAAGTGATCGCCGCCCAGCCGACGGACTGGCAAACCGTCGTCGCCCAGCTTGACCGCCTGGAAGCACCGGTGATCTACGAGAAGCAGATGGCCCACCACATGCTGGAGGGGTTCGGCCTCGACTGGGCCGCCGACCGGGCGAACGCCTTTCTGATCCGCGACCCGGCGGAGGTGCTCGCCTCCTACGTCCAGAAGCGCGGGGCCGTGACCTTGGATGACATCGGGCTGGTGCGGCAGCGGCAGATTTTCGATCGGGAGGCCGATCGGCTGGGGCAGGCCCCGCCGGTGCTGCGAGCGGCCGACGTCCTGGCCGATCCCGCCGGGGTGCTCGAGGCTCTTTGCGCGGCGCTGGACATTCCGTTCGACGCCGGGATGCTTCGCTGGCCTGCGGGCCGCCGAGACAGCGACGGGGTTTGGGCCCCTGTCTGGTACGACAGTGTTGAGCGCTCCACCGGCTTCGAGACGTCTTCCCGGGCCGCCTACCCACCCCTGCCCGACGATCTGCAGCGGATCGCCGACGCGGCGCGGCCACATTACGAGGCTCTGGTCCGCCACAAGCTCGCTTGAGGCCTAGCAGATCGTCCGCCGGTGCCCAGTCAGGCCACCAGGCTTTCCGCAGCAGCAGTGAGGCGTTCGCAGGTGGCGAATTCCCGGCGCCGGAAGGCCTCGGCGGCCGCGCGGCGTAGCAACAGGTGGGCGGCGGCTGGATAGCGCACGCGCAGCTTCGCGGCCCAGCGCTCGGCTTGAGCCGCGGACGGGCGCAGCTCGGACGCCCGAGCCTCGATCATCCGCACCGCCTCCGGCAGGGCCGGCCACTCCAGCAGCAGGCCAAGGCCCTGGAGCGGATCAGGCGCACTGGCGGCCAGTTCGAAGATGCGGTGCTCAGCCTCCACGTCTGCGAAGTCCGGCAGCCGTGCGGTGAAGGCCTTCGCCCGCGGCGCCGACAAGGTGCGCTGGAAGGACGCCCAGCGCGCCTCCTGGGCTGCCTCCGTCTGGCCTGAACGCTCAAGGTAATCGATCCACACCGTCTCCCATTCGAAATCCGGGGTGGCGCGGCCATCGGCGCCGCGGCGGAACAGGCCCGGCTGCACGGCCCCCTCCAGCACCCTGCGCGCCTCACCGAGGCGACCGTCCTGCAACAGGCGCCCGGCGACCTCCGCCGCGACCGACGGGGTTTTGAGCGCCTCAGAAGAGAACGTGTCCACATAGGCGTCGAGGTCGCCCGCCGTCTCAGCGAGCCGGCGGCGGGCGACCATCCACGCGGCGCCGCGGCCGGGGAGCTGCGCCAGAGCGGCGCGAGAGAGCTCTGGTCCTGCGGCAGGCAAGGCCAGGCCGAGCCATTCCGACCAGGCGCGGGGCGCTTCCTCGATGGCCTGCGCCAGCCGGGCGCCAGCCTCGCCCGGATCGGCCTGAGCCAACAGCCGCCCCACGTCCTCCGCCGCGCGGGTGAAGACGGCGGCTACCGCCCCCTCCTTGTCACGCACCCGGCGCTCCAGGGTGGGCGGAAGGGCCATGAAGCGCAGGATGCGATCCTGGGCCGCAAGCAGATCAAGCTCGGCGAGGCGACGGGCGATCAGGTCGCATAGGCTCTCTAGATCGCGCACCAAGGCTGGCCGCTGGCGCCACGAAACGGGCGAGCGGGCGGCGGCGATCAGCGTCAGCCGGCGATCGATCTCGGCGAGCAGATGCTCGCTCCCCTGCTCGGCCGCCAACTCCATGCGCAACCGCCGCTTCAGGTCGGCGCGGCTCTCCGCCACCTCTGCGAGCAACTCGGCCAGCCTCGGCGCACCAAGGCGTGCGAGGTTCTCAGGGGTGACCCGCTTCAGGCTGGCCGGCGTCGGTCGCTTCATCCCCGATCAGCGCGCACGCGCCGACCCGGTTCACTGACGCTGGACCGAACCTTAGCCGCACTCGAGGCGTTGCCGCAGCATGACAGACGTGCGGATCGGGACGGCGGGTTGGGCCATCCCACGCCAGGTGGCGGGGGGCTTCCCCTCGAACGGCAGCGGACTGCAGCGTTATGCCGCCCGGCTGAACGCCGTGGAGATCAACAGCACCTTCTACCGCAGCCACCGGCCCGCCACGCTTGCCCGCTGGGCCGAGACCACGCCGCCGGAGTTCCGCTTCGCCGTGAAAACGCCGCGTGCCATCACCCACGAGCGGCGCCTTGCAGACGCCGCAGACATCCTTGCAACGTTCATGGCCGAGTTGGCGCCCCTGAGCGGCAAGCTTGGGCCGGTCCTGGTGCAACTCCCCCCCAGCCTGAGCTTCGATGCGGCGACCGCCGCGCTGTTCTTCAGGACCCTGCGAGCGGTCTGGCCCGGGCCGGCGGCGTGCGAGCCTCGGCATGTGAGCTGGTTTGAGGATGGGTCGGCCGACGCCCTCTTGCGCAGCTTCCACGTTGCCCGGGTGGCGGCCGATCCCGCCTGCCATCCCTCCGCCGCGACGCCAGGCGGCTGGCTGGGTTTGACCTACTGGCGGCTGCACGGCTCACCGCGGATGTACTACTCGGCCTATGAGGTGGCGCAGCTTGAGGCCCTCAGCCAGTTGCTTCGGTCAGAGGGCTCCGGCGAGGTCTGGTGCGTCTTCGACAACACCACCTCAGGCGCAGCCGCCGCGAACGCGCTGGACCTGCGCGCCCGGATGATGTGCTGATCCTTTGGCCACGGTTGCAGCTGCAACTTTATTGCGGTCATGCGGGCTATTGCGCAGGCGTTCGCAATGACCTAACCGGCAAGGCTTCGTTTCGGGGAGAATTATGGCCGGCAAGGCAAAAGCAGAGGCGCCTGCGCCGTCGCTGGAAGAGGTGCGTGAGCGCATCGACGCCATCGACGCGGACCTGCTGCGTCTGCTGGACGAGCGAGCCGGGCTCGCCCGAGCGGTAGCGGCCGCCAAGGCCGCAGGCGGCGATGCAGCGCGGTTCGGGCTGCGTCCGGGCCGCGAGGCGCAGATCGTGCGAAACCTGGTCGCCTCGCCCCGGGTGGCGGCGAGCCCCAGCCTCGTCGTGCGTGTCTGGCGCGAACTAATGGCCGAAAGCCTGGCGCTGCAGGGGCCCTTCCGGATCAGCGTATGGGGTGGCAAGGACCCAGGCCGCACGATGGAGCTGGCGCGGCTGCGGTTCGGCGCCGCCCCGCCAATGCGCCAGGTGGACAAGGCCGAGGAAGCTATCGCCGACGCCAAGGTGGTCGGTGGGGTTGCGGTCTTGGCGCTTTCCCGGGACAGCTCGTGGTGGGGGCGACTGTTGGCCGAACCGCGCCTGAAGGTGTTCGCGTCCTTGCCTTGCCTCGCGGCCTGGGGACCGTTGGGCGCGCTGGCGGTGGCCGAGGTGGACGTGGAGCCCACCGGCGACGATGTGACGTTCTGGGTGACCGACGCCCCCGGTCCGGCGAATGGGATCGAAGAGGCCTTGGGACGCGATGGGGTCGCGGCCGAGCTGCTGCGCGAAAGCGGTGGCCTGAAACTGTTCTCCCTCGCGGGCTACTATCAGCCGGATGACGTCCGCCTTGCCCGTGCGCCGGGACGGCTCACCGGCGTGATCGGGGCTGCGCCCGGACCTCTGGACGTGTAAGACGCGGCCGCCATGGCCGACTCCAACGACCTTCTTAACGACCGCGCCCGCGCCGCCCGTCCCGTCCCGAAGTCCGGGATCATGGACATCCACGCCTATGTCCCTGGCAAGGCCAAGGCCGATGGCGTGGCGGCCCCCATCAAGCTGTCGGCCAACGAGAACATCCTGGGCTCAAGCCCCAAAGCGCGCGAGGCGTACGCCGGCGCCGCTGGCCAGCTGCACATGTATCCCGACAGCCGCACGTCGTTGCTCCGCGAAGCCGTCGCCGAGGATTTCGGCCTGGAGCCTGAGCGGCTGATCTTCGGCCAGGGCTCGGACGAGGTGTTCCAGCTGCTGAACCAGGTGTTCCTTGAGCCCGGCGACAACATCGTGCAGGGCGAGTACGGCTTCGCCGCCTACGCCATCGGCGCCAGGGCCTGCCAGGCGGAAGTGCGGACCGCCAAGGAACCCGACTATCGCATCGACGTGGACGAGGTCGTGAAGGTCGTGGACGAGCGGACCCGTGTCGTCTTCATCGCCAACCCGGCCAATCCCACCGGCACCTGGATCCCCTTCGACGAGGTGATGCGCCTGCACCAGGCCCTGCCGCCCAGCGTGGTGCTGGTGCTGGACGGCGCCTATGCCGAGTTCTGCAAGGATCCGAGCTTCTCGGACGGGCTCGACTACGCCCGCACCCAGGCCAATGTGGTGGTGACGCGGACCTTCTCGAAACTGCACGGCTTGGCCGCCCTGCGCGTAGGCTGGGGCTATGCGCCGACGGAGATCGCCTCTGCGGTCGACCGGATCCGGCTGCCGTTCAACATTTCCATTCCCGGCCAGCTCGCGGCCATCGAAGCGCTGCGGGACGTGGAGTTCCAGGAGCGGTCCATCGCCCATGTGGAGCAGTGGCGGCCGTGGCTGGCGCAGCAGCTCGGCGGGCTGGGGCTGGAGGTGGTGCTGCCGTCAGCGGCCAACTTCGTGCTCGTGGGCTTCCCCGAGATCCCTGGCCGGACGGCGAAGGAGGCCGAGGCCTTCCTGGCGTCGAGGGGCCTGCTGGTGCGCGGGGTCGGCAACTACGGTCTGCCGAACCACGTGCGGATCACCATCGGCCTGGAAGAGCACAACCGCGCCGTGACCGAGGCTCTGGCCGAGTTCCTGGCCTAGCCGGCGCGCTTCGCAGCTACCTCATCCAGCAGGCTGCGGGCCTGGTCCACGAACGCCTCTACGACCTTGGGGGCGTAGGGGTTCTGGGTCTGGATGGCCGTGAACAGCTCGAAGGTGTCGGCGCCGATCAGGCCGCAAAGCTCCAGCAGGTGCTGGTAGGACTGGGTGGCCAGCCGCTCGTCCGGGATGCCCAGGTTGACCAGCGAGCGGCCGATCAGGTGGGTCAGGGCCTGGACATAGGCCATCTCCTCGTCGTGCTCCTCGGGCGTGGTCACCGTCACGGTGAGGCCCAGGCTGCGGCCGAAGGCGGCCACCTTCTCGTGACGGCCGCCGCGCACCGGGCAGACCACGAACCGCAGGCCCGGCAGGCCGTCGCGGGCCACCGACTGCGGCCCGAACAGCGGGTGGGTGGCGACGATGTCCACCCCGGGGGGCAGCAGCTCCGTCATCCACCGGGCCGGCAGGACCTTCACCGAGCCCACGTCCACCACCAGGGCGTCCGGCCGCAGGTGCGGGGCCATGGCCTGGAAGACCTCGCGCATGGCCGCGACCGGCACGGCCACAACCACGATCTCCCGGGCCGCGGCGGCCTCCAGGGGACCGAAGGCGAGGCCCGCTTCGGCGGCCCGGCGGGCCGCGTCCGGCGCCCGGTCGGCGACCAGGACGTCGAAGTGGTCCTTCAGGATGCCGGCGGCGAGGCGGCCGAACTGTCCGAAGCCGATAAGACCCAGGCTCTTCATGGCGCGCTCGATAGCCCGGCCCCGGCCATACCGCAAACCGGACGCAATTGGGCGACACGGTTGCAACATGGGCGGCGCACAGTCCGGCCGAAGTCCACAAGGAACCCCGCCATGCGCACCCTGATCCTCGCCGCCGGCGCCCTGCTGGCCACCGCCGGCGCCGCCGCCGCCCAGATGCCCTCGCCCGCCGAGATCGTCGTCCGCTGGGACACCGACAAGGACGGCGCCGTCAGCAAGGCCGAGTGGGTCGCCGCCGGCCGGCCCGCCGAGCGGTTCGACCTGATCGACGCCGACAAGGACGGCAAGATCACCGCCGCCGAGCTGGAAGCCGCCTTCAAGGCGATGCAGCAGCAGCGCGGCCAGTAGCCGCCTCTATAGAAGGCCCCGGCCGTGGCGGGCTGCCAGCGCAGTCTGCCACGGAACGGCGAGAAGAACAAACAAAGAACGACTTGACGATCATGCATCATTCACCCTAGTGGATGAATATGCTTGATGAGACGCTCATGGCCCTGGCCGATCCGACCCGGCGGGCGATCCTGGCGCGGCTGGCGGCGGGGGAAGCCAGGGTGACCGACGTGGCCGCCCCGTTCCCGATCAGCCTGAACTCGGTGTCCAAGCACATCCGCGCCCTGGAGCGGGCCGGGCTGGTGCGGCGGCGGGTGGAGGGGCGCGAGCACTTCCTGGCCCTTGACCCCCGCCCCCTGGACGAGGCCGGGGCCTGGATCGAGCAGCACCGGCGGCTGTGGAGCCGCGCCCTCACCGAACTGGAGAAGGTCCTGGACGATGCCTAGCGTGACCCTCACCCACCGCTACCGCCACGCCCCCGAGAAGGTGTTCGACGCCTGGCTGGACCCGGCCCTGGCCCGGCGCTTCCTGTTCACCACGCCGACCGGCGAGGTGGTGCGCTGCGACATCGAGGCGGTGGTGGGCGGGCGCTTCACCATCACCGACCGCCGCCCGCCCGGGGACGAGCACCTGGCCGAGGGCGGCGACATCGAGCACGTGGGCGAATACCTGGAGATCGACCGGCCGCGCCGGCTGGTGTTCACCTTCGGCGTCCCGCAGTTCGACCCGGTGATGACCCGGGTGACGGTGGAGGTCGCGCCCGACGGCGACGGCTGCATCCTCACCCTCACCCACGACGACGTGCCGGCCGAATGGGCCGAGCAGGACCGCGAGGGGTGGACCATGATCCTCGGCTCGCTGGAGCGGGAGCTGGGTTAGGCCCCCTCACCCGCTTCGCGGGAGCTCCCCCAGGGGGGGCGCATCTTTCGGCGGTGATCCTCCCCCGCTGGGGGAGGTGGCC
>JAEYNH010000009.1 GCA_023412655.1 Pseudomonadota bacterium
CGCCGCCCGCGCCCGGGCCGCCGCCCCCCCCCCCCCCCCCCACGCCTCGGCGCCCCGCACGTCGGGTGCGGCGGGTTCGGATGATCTGAGGAGAGGATGTCGATGATCGGCTACGCCACCATCGGCGTCTTCAAGATGGACTGACGGGCGCCGGCCCCGCGGCGGGCGTCGCGGGGGCGACCCGCCAGACGATCTTGCCCACGTCGTCCGCCACCAGCAGGCCGCCAAGGGCGTCCACCGCCACGCCCACCGGCCGGCCTCGGACCTTGCCGTCTTCGGCGACGAAGCCGTTGAGGAAAGACTGCGGCGGCATTTGCGGCTGGCCGCCGGCGAAGGGCACGAACACCACCCGATAGCCGTTCAGCGGCTTGCGGTTCCATGAGCCGTGCTGGCCCACGAACGCCCCGCCCCGATAGGGCGCAGGAAATGCGTCGGCGGTGTAGAAGGCGAGGCCCAGAGAGGCGGTGTGCGGGCCCAAGCCGTAGTCCGGCACGGTGGCCTTGGCCACCAGGTCCGGCCGCTGGGGCTTCACCCGCTCATCTACCCGGCCTCCGAAGTAGCTGTACGGCCAGCCGTAGAAGGCGCCGTCCTGCACATGGGTCATGTAGTCGGGGACCAGGTCGTTGCCGATCTCGTCCCGCTCGTTGACGGTGGTCCAGAGCGCTCCGGTGAGCGGTTCCCAGCCAAGGCCGTTGGGGTTGCGCAGCCCGGTGGCGAACGGGCGCAGCTGGCCGCTGGCGATGTCGTACTCGTGGATCGCGGCCCGCCCGACCTCTTCGTCCATGCCGTTCTCGCCCACGTTCGAGTTGGAGCCGACGGTGGCGTAGAGCTTCGTCCCGTCGGGGCTGGCGATCAGGCTCTTGGTCCAGTGGTGGTTGCGGCCTGCCGGCAGGTCGAACACCTTCTCGCCTGGGCCCTCCACCTGCGTCTGCCCCGGCGCGTAGGGGAAGCGCACGAGGCTGTCGTCGCGGGCCACGTAGAGGGTGTCACCCACCAGCGCCATGCCGAACGGGCGGCGGATGTTCGGCGCGAACACCGTCCTGAACTCGGCCACGCCGTCGCCGTCGGCGTCCCGCACCAGGATGATGCGGTCGGGGCTCTTCTGCTGCGTGCCGCCCGCCTTCTTCATCAGCATGTTCTGGAAGAAGCCGCGCACGCCCTTGGCGGGCTTGGGCTCGGACGAGGATTCGGCCACCAGCACGTCCCCGTTCGGCAGGACCAGCAGCCAGCGCGGGTGCTGGAAGCCCTCGGCGAAGCGGGTGACCACGAAGCCGGGCGGAGCTCTGGGCGCCTCGCCGGCGGCCCAGCCCTTCACCTCGGCCACCTTCACCGTGGGCAGCAGGCCCGTCTGCGGGGCGGGCAGGTCGGGGTTCGGGCCGAAGCCCACCCAGGGATCGGGCGAGCCGGCTTCGGTGGAGCAGGCCGCGATGGCCAGGGCGAGGGTGAGCGGCGCGGCGAGGCCGGCGGCGAACCTGAGAGGGGGCATGGGCTTCCTCCGTTTTCCGGCATCATAGCTTACGTGGCGGCGCCGTTGCGCCTGGCTTGGAAAGCGGCTCCGATTGCCCCAGGCCATGCGTTTGGGGAGGAGCCGATGGACCTGACGCTCACGCCGGAACTGGATTCGTTCCGGGACGAGGTGCGGGCGTTCCTGCAGGCGCATCGCTCCGAATATGAGGCCGGCCAGCCGCAGGACGCGCTGGCGTGGCAAAGGTTGCTCATCGATAACGGCTACGCCGCCCGAACGATCCCGCGCGAGTACGGCGGCTACGGCGCCGAGCCGGACATCCTGAAGGCGCGCATCATCGCCGAGGCCTTCATCGCCGCCGGCGCGCCCCGGGGGATCGCCAACCAGGGCGTGTCGATGCTCGTGCCCACTCTGCTCGAGGTCGGGTCGGAGGAGCAGAAGCGCCGCTGGATCGGTCCCACGCTGCGGGGCGAGGTGATCTGGTGTCAGGGCTATTCCGAACCTGGCGCGGGTTCGGACCTGGCTGCCCTCCAGACCAGGGCAGTGGAGGACGGCGAGGACTTCCTGATCTCCGGGAGCAAGATCTGGACGTCCACGGCGCACCTTGCCGACATGATGTTCTGCCTGGTGCGGACCGAGCCCGATGCGCCCAAGCACGAGGGCATCTCCTATGTGCTGGTCCCGATGGACACGCCCGGCATCGAGGTCCGGCCGCTGAAGACCATGACTGGCCATGCCGAGTTCAACGAGGTGTTCTTCACCGACGTGCGTGTGCCTAAGGCCAATGTGGTGGGCGGCCGCGGGCGCGGCTGGCAGGTGGCCAACACCACCCTGAAGCACGAGCGCGGGATGCTGGGCGATCCCAACGCCACCGAGGCGCGGCTCCAGGCGCTGATCGAACTGATGAAGATCGAGACAGTGGACGGGCGGCCGATCATCGAGAACCCGGTCTTCCGCGACCGGCTGATGCAGCTGCAGGCGCGCGTTCTGTCGATGAAGTTCAACGGCCTTCGGACCATGACCGACGAAACCGCAGGGCTGGCGCGGCTGGTGGTCAAGCTGCAGGGCTGCGAGCTGAACCATCAGGTGGCGGCCCTGGCGATCGATGCGCTGGGTGAGCTTGGGGTGCTCTACCACGAGGGTCCGCACCTGCGCGCCAAGGGCGGCTGGCAGCGGAACTACATGTTCGATCTGGGGCTGATCATCGGCGGGGGCACGGCCCAGATCCAGAAGAACATCATCGCCGAACGGGGCCTCGGCATGCCCCGCGAGCCGAAGCCGGCGAGGCTCTAGGCAATGCGGTTCGCGCTTTCCGAAGACCAGATGCTGCTGCAGGACAGCCTGTCGAAGGCCCTGGAGCAACTTGCGCCGCTGGAGCGGGTGCGCCGGTTCGCCGATGCGAACGAGCCGTCTGCGCCCGATATCTGGGAAGGCCTCACCGAGCTCGGCCTGCCGGGCCTCTTGATCCCCGAGGTCCACGGCGGTCTCGGCCTTGGCCTGCTGGAGGGCGCGTTGGCGGCAGAGGCGCTTGGCCGGCGGGTCGCCCCCACGCCGTTCCTGGGCTCGGCGATCCTGGCGCCCCTGGCGCTCATGGGGGCGGGCTCGGCCGAGCAGCAGGCGTTCTGGCTTCCCAGGCTGGCGGCTGGAGAGGTCACGGCGGGTATCGCCATCGCCGAGCCGATCGCAGGGGCGCGGGATGGCGATGGCGTCACGTCACAGGATGGCCGCCTGAACGGCCGCAGCCTGTTCGCCATCGGCGCGTCCGGGGCCGACCTGCTGATCGTGGCCGACGTGAAGGGGCGCCTGCATCTGACCGAGCAGGCGGAGGCGGTGGAAGCCATGTGCACGATCGACTCCACCCGACGTCTCACCGAGATCGTCTTCCGCGACACGCCGGCCCAGCCCCTCGCTCGCGGCGCGGAGGCTGCAGCGTGCCTCGGGCGGTTGCGTGATGCGGCCTGGACGATGATCGCCGCCGACACCCTCGGGGCGGCGCAGGCGATGCTCGACAAGGCGGTGGCCTATGCCGGAGAACGGCGCCAGTTCAGCCGGGTGATCGGCTCGTTCCAGGCGGTGAAGCACCTGTGCGCCGAGATGGCGGCGGAGATCGAGCCGGCGAGGGCGCTGGTCTGGTACGCCGCCTACGCCTTCGACCGGGCGCCGGAGGAGGCTTCGCTGATGGCGGCCCACGCCAAGGCGCACACCAGCGAGATCGGCCGCTTCGTGGCGCGCACGTCCACCGAAGTGCACGGCGGCATCGGGATCACCGACCTGCTGGGCCTGCACTACTGGTTCAAGCGGATCGGCCTCAACCGGCAACTCCTGGGCGGGCCGGAACGGGTTCGGGAGATCGCCGCCCGGCTGCAGGGCCTGGCCTGACGCCGGGCGGGGCGTCAGCTGCGGGACACGTGCTCGGGCTTACCCTTGCGCTTGGTGGAGGCCATCTTCTCCAGTTCCTTCTCGGACATGGAGTCGGCCATGGACTTGGAGGCGCCCTTCAGCTTGCTCTTGGGGGTGTCGCCGCGCTTGGCCGACAGGGCGGCTCCGGCGGCCTTCTGCTGGGCGGCGGATTTGGCGGGCATGGCTTGTCCTCAGGGGTTGGCCGCGCAACCTTCACGCGGCGCCGGTTGAACCCTCCACGAACCATTGGGTTCATGCCGGCGATGGGAGATCAAGCTTGGGCCAGCCTCTGACCGACGGTGCGGGACGCCGCCGCCTGCCCCGGCTACGGGCCCGTCTGCGCGAGCTGTACCATGGCACCTCGCCGCGGGCGGTGCGATTCCGCCTGAGCGTCATCGCCCTCGACTTCCTGCTGATCGGCTTCTTCGTCGCCGCGCCGTTCCTGCGGGAAACGCCGGCTTACCTCGCCGTCGACTACGGCGTGGCGTTCATCCTGGCCGCCGACCTGACCGCCCGGGCCCTCGCCCAGACCCGCCTGAAAACCTGGCTGCGCTCGCCCACGGTGTGGATCGACATCTTCGTCCTCGTGACCCTGCTGTTCCCGCTCTGGCTGTTCAACCTGGCCTTCCTACGCGTGCTGCGGCTCTGGTCGCTGTTCCACTCGGACTTCTTCTGGGAGACGGTCGGCCGCCGGTACGACGACACCCGGTGGGAGGAGGTCACCAAGAGCGTGGCCACCCTGGTCACCTTCGTCTTCGTGGCCACGGGCTTCGTCTATACGAGCTTCGCTCGGGTGCATCCGGGCATCACCGGCTATCTCGACGCGCTCTATTTCACCATGACCGCCCTGACGACGACGGGCTTCGGCGACATCACCCTGCCCGGCGCGTGGGGCAAGCTGCTCACCATCATCATCATGGTCTGCGGCATCACCCTGTTCGTGCGGCTCGCCCAGACGCTGATCCGACCCTACAAGGTGCGCTTCACCTGTCCGACCTGCGGGCTGATGCGCCATGACCAGGACGCGGTCCACTGCAAGGCCTGCGGCCAGCTGCTGAACATCCCCAACGATGAGGCCTGAGCCCGACAAGGCCAAGGCTTCGCAGAAGTGTCATACGCCGGTGTTAGCGCCGAGCTCGAAAAGCCGGAGCCACTTCATGCGATTCCAGACTGTCACCGCCGCCGTCATCCTGACCGTCGCCGCCGGAGCGCTCGCCGCCTGCGGCCAGGGCGGGAACAAGGCCGCCCCGCCAGCGCCCGCTGCGCAGGGCCAGGTCTGGGCCGCCGGCTCCTCGACGGTGTTCCCATTCGCTACCCGGGTGGCGGAAACGGTGGCGCGCACCACCGGCGGCGCGCCGGCCAAGGTCGAAAGCCTGGGTACCGGCGGAGGCTTCAAGCTGTTCTGCGGCGGCGCGGGCCGCAACTATCCCGACGTGGCCAACGCCTCGCGGCCGATGAAGAAGTCGGAATGGGACGCTTGTCAGGCCAATGGGGTCAACGACATCCTGGAGGTGAAGATCGGCTACGACGGCATCGTCGTCGCCAATGCCAAGGGCGCGCCCGACTTCGACCTGACCCGGGAGCAGATCTACCGCGCCCTGGCCTATGAGCTGCCTCAGGGCTCAGGCTTCGCGGTGAACACCAACATCGGCTGGAACAACGTCGACCCGAGCCTCCCGAGCGAGCGGATCCTGGCCTACGGACCGCCGCCCACCTCGGGCACCCGTGACGCCTTCGTCGAACTGGCCATGGAGAAGGGCGCCGAGAAGCTGCCGGCGATGGCGGCGCTGAAAAAATCGGACGACGCCGCCTTCAAGCTGCGCTCGCACACCCTCCGCAAGGATGGGGCCTGGATTGACGCGGGCGAGAACGACAACGTCATCGTCCAGACCCTGCAGAAGACCCCCGGCGCGGTGGGCGTCTTCGGCTACTCGTTCCTCGAGAACAACATGGACAAGGTGAAGGCCGCGAAGGTGGAGGGCGTCTCGCCGACCCTCGAGGCGATCTCCACCGGCGAATACCCGCTCGCGCGCTCGCTCTACATCTACGTGAAGAAGTCGAACATCGGGGTCACGCCGGGCCTCCGGGAGTTCGTCAACGCCTTCGTCTCCGACGCGGCCCTCGGCCGGGGCGGCTACCTGCTGCAGCGCGGCCTCATCCCGTTGCCGGCGGACGAACTTGCCACCCAGCGCGAGGCTGTGCAGAGCCTGACCCCGATGACCGCACCTCACTCCTGAGGCGTCGCGGGCGCCGTCATCCGGCGCAGCAGCGCGATGGGGGTCGCCTCCCCCATGGCTCTGTAGCCTACGGGCGAAGGGTGCAGGTGGTCGCCGGAATCGTATTCGGTCCGCAAGCGGTCCGGCCTCGCCGGGTCTCGCATGACGGCGTCGAAGTCGAGCACGGCGTCGAAGGCGCCTGAGGTGCGGATCCAGGCGTTCACCGCCTGCCGATCCGCATCGGCGGAGGCGTCCGACCGGTACACCGGGGTGCCGCCGAACGGCAGGAGGGTCGCGCCGACCACCTTCAGGCCCCGCTCGCGCGAGCGGGCGATGACAAGCTGGTAGGCGGCGATCAGGTCCGCGACGACGCGGGCGCGCGTCTCGGCCGTCACCGGACCATCCCGCGACAGCCCGCCAATGTCGTTGACGCCGAGCAGCACGATCACCGCCGTGGCCCCCGGCTGGGAGAAGACGTCGCGCTCCAGCCGCGCGAGGCCGGCGGGGCCGCCGCGACCGTCCGTGAGCATCCGGTTGCCGCTGATCCCCACATTGACGACCGTGACGTGACGGGCTCCGGGGTCGGCCTGAAGCCGGGCGGCCAGCACATCCGTCCAGCGGTCGTCGCCGTCCACGGTCGCGCCATGGCCATCGGTGATGGAATCGCCCAGCACGACCACGGCCGTCCGTGGCGCGTCTGACAGCACGTCGACGCCGGCGAGCTGGCGCCAATGCCGCTCGGTCCGGCTGGCGAGCAGGGTATCGGCCGCCGCGTGGTTTCCCTCCGCGACGAAGGCGGTGGTGTTGGCAAGCCAGTGCAGCGTACCGGCCGGCGGCCGGGCCGGCAGGTGCAGGCTGATGGCGAGGGTCTCCAGTCCGGAAACCGGCAGGGGGAGCGGATCTGACAGGTAGGCCGCGCCGGCCCGGATGGTCACGCCGGAGGCTCCGGCGAACGTGACCGGTCGACTAGATCCAGGCCGTACGCGTGGGGCGCCGGGGGCTTCGGCCCGGCCCACATGGGCTTCCCCGATGGTCAGGGGACCGTCGCCGAAGGCGTTGCTGAGGCGCAGCCGGATCTGCTGTCCTCCGGCCGAGATGCGCACGAACTGGCGCAGGGTGACGCCGTCAGGCGAGGCGGGCAGCGGCTCGGCCGCTGTGGCCGGCATCAGCCCGGCGGACCACGCGCTCGTCCAGCGGCCTTCGTCGGCTCCAGCCGCCGACGCGGCCAGGCCCAGGAGGAAGGCAAGGAGTCCCGACTTCCACCGCTTCATGTCTTCTCCCAGTGGTCAGACCAGTAGGATATCAAGGGTCTGAGCTATTGACAGGCCATGCTGAAGCTAATACCAGATAACAATGTGACCGCTAACATTGTCCGTGATGGGTAGGCCCCGGGACGGGCGGCGGCAGTCATAAAAACAAGAACTGCGCCTGGCGCAGATGCGGGGAAGGAAAAATGAACTCATCGGGTATGAGGAAGACGAGGCGCGCCAAGGCGCTTCTGATGGCCGCCACCTGCCTTGCGGGCGGTTTCGCAGCCCCGGCCTTCGCCCAGGCGCCGCCCGGCGCGGGCGAGGTCGAGGAGATCGTGGTCACGGGTTTCCGTCAGAGCCTGGCGGAGTCCACCGAGGCCAAGCGGGAGGCCGTGGGCTTCTCCGATTCGATCTTCGCGGAAGACATCGGCAAGTTCCCCGACACCAACATCGCCGAGTCCTTCAACCGGATTCCCGGCATCACCATCAGCCGTGAAGTGACCGGCGAGGGCCTGAACGTCGCCATCCGCGGCCTGGGGACCAACTTCACCCGCGTGCTGCTGAACGGCGCTCCGGTGGCGGTGGCCTCCACCGGCCGGGCGGACGCCCAGAGCACCAACCGCGAAGTCGACCTCGACCTGTTCCCCACCGAGCTGTTCACCCAGCTGACCGTGAGCAAGTCGCCGACCGCGGCCATGGTCGAAGGCGGCGCCGCCGGCACCGTGGACATGCGCAGCGCGCGCCCGTTCGACGCCCCCGGGCGGCGGATCAGCTATTCGATGCAGGGCGTGAAGAGCAGCAACAGGGACAAGTGGGGCTATCGCGGCTCGTTCATCGCCAGCGAGACCTGGGGCGACTTCGGGGCCCTGATCGGCGTGGCCGGGGTGCGCAACTATGTGAGCACGCCCGGCTTCGAGACGATCGGCTGGACGAACGCCAACCTGTCGGCCGCCCAATGCGGCGCGACCAGCGGCTGCAACACCACCGGCGGCGGCAACTGGACCATCCCCGGGACGGTGCCGGCCAACGCCGGCAACGGCCTGACCACGGGAACGGTCATCGACCGGGCGTTCCTGCTGGCCCGAAACCCAGGCCTGACCATCCAGCAGATCGACAACGCCATCATCCCGCGCTTGGGGCGTCCGGCGGAGAACTTCGGCCGTCGGGACCGGCTGAACAGCATCCTCGCCCTGGAATGGCGTCCCAGCGACGACCTGCATGTCTACTTCGACGGCATGTATGGGATTAAGGACAACAACCTCTCGCGGATCGACCTCGACTGGGTTGGCCGCAACGGGGCCGCCATCCCGCTGAACATGCAGGTGGATCGGGACGACTGCAGCCAGGGCTGCGTCGTCACCAAGGGCACCTTCGCCAACGCCCAGATGTTCATGAGCTACCGCCCGTTCCTCGAGGACACCGAGTTCTGGGGCGTGAACCCGGGCTTCGACTGGCAGCTCACCGAGAACCTGCGCCTGGACCTGCAGGCGAACTACACCGAGAGCAATTTCCACCGGGAATCCCCCAGCGTGCTGCTCATCACACCGGCCAGCTCCGGCGTGACGGTGGAATATGCGAACGACGGCGGCGTGCCGTCGATCACGACCAACATCGACGTCAACGACCCCCGCAACTTCGGCTGGCCGGGCGGCCGGGTGAACCTGCAGGACGAGAAGCGCTGGACCAAGACCAAGGGCGTCCGCGGGGCCTTCACCTGGGGCGACGAGGCCCTGAACCTGAAGGTCGGCGGCGCCTATGACGACATCTCGCGGCGGATCGAGGCCTACGACAACAGCCAGGCCTGGCAGAACGCCGTCTGCGGCAACAATCCCAGCGTCTACCTGGAAAGCCCCAACACCCAGCCGCCGTGCGACGGCCTGAACGCTCCGGGCGCGGCGCCCCCCGGCTACCCGAGCTATCCCGGCTATGGCGCCGGCTTCACCGCGGGGCAGGCGGGCCCGGTCACCTACGGCGGCTCGCTGATCCCGAACAGCACGGTGCAGAGCTACCTGCGTCCCGGTTCGTTTGGCTTCGTGACCCTGGACTGGAAGCGCTTCCGCGCGGACTCGGGCTACGATGAGTTCCATGACAACGCGCCGATGACCGGCGCGTCGAACACGGGCGCTTCGGGCGGCTATATCGGGGAAGAGACCCTGTCGGGCTTCGCCGAGGTCAATGGCGTCAGCGAACTGGGCGGCAACCGGCTGCGCTTCAACGCCGGCGTCCGCTGGGTGCAGACCGACCAGAAGGTGGGCGGCCGGGTGTCGCTGCCCGACCCGCGCAATTCGCCGGCCGGCGGCGGCTCGCTGCCCGACGGGGCGCGCTACCCGAACATCGTCAACTTCGTCTACGTGAAGAACAAATACGACAACTGGCTGCCGTCGGCCTCGGTGGCCTACAACGTGGCCGAGAACGCCATCGTCCGGGCGGCCCTGTCGCGGACCATGACGCGGCCGGACCCAAACGCCCAGCTGCCGGGTCTGAACTTCTCGACGCCTTCGGCGGACGTGGGCTCGGTAGGCAACTCGGCGCTCGAGCCCTACATCTCCGACAACATCGACCTGGGCTTCGAGTACTACACGGGCGCCGAGGGCTACTTCGGCTTCGCGGCCTTCCGGAAGTCGATCACCGGCTTCACGGTGAACGGCTCCACGACCGTGCCGTTCAGCGACCTGGCCCAGTACGGCGTGACCTTCGACAGCCTGACCCCGACCCAGCAACAGGCGATCAACGCCCGCGGCGGGCCGAACAGCGCCACCGTCGTGCTGAACCAGCAGGTGAACGCGCCGGGCCGCCTGACCGTCCACGGTCTGGAACTCAACTGGGTGCAGCCCCTGGACTTCGTGCTCGAGGAGATGGGCCTGCCGGGCTTCGGCTTCACGGCCAACGCCACGATCATCGACCAGAAGGGCCGCGGCGCCGCTCCGGCCACCGCGCTGGGCGTGGCGGAGTACACCTACAACATCACCGGCTTCTACGAGCGGGGCGGCGTCACCGCGCGACTGTCCACCACCTTCACCAAGGGATCGCAGTCCAGCGGCCTCAACCAGAACGGCATCCCGCTGGCGGCCATCTTCAGCGACGACTACCAGCAGTACGACTTCTCCTCGAGCTTCGACCTCGACGAGATCCTGAACCGGAACGGCCTGCCGCAACTGACCTTCGACGTCATCAACCTGACGAAGGCCAAGCAGCGCAGCTACTTCCAGTTCGACAACGCCACCTTCACCTCCTACCGGCCCGGCCGCACCATCCTGGTGGGCATCCGCGGTCGCTTCTGATCGCCATCTCCTCCCCTGAGAATGGCTCTCTCTGGGCGGCGCTTCGGCGCCGCCCCCCTTTTTTCTCCCGCGTACCGCTCCCAGCGAGGTCGGCATGCCAGAGTTGTCCATCTTCCGATCCCCCGGCCGACCAGCCGCGATCCACCCCACCCGCCGCGCTGTCGCCGCGGGACTGGCCAGCCTGGCGGGCGCGCAGGCCGCCCCGAGTTTCGCCCGTGCGGCCGCCGATGACAGCCTCGACGCCCTGGCCGGCAGGAAGGGCATCCGCTTCGGCTCGGCCGTGGGCATAGGCCCGCCGGACCGCAGCGCCTTCGATGATCCCGGCTATCGGGCGCTGGTCGCCCGGGAGTGCGGCCTGATCGTCGCCGAGAACGAGCACAAGTGGTACGTGCTTCGCCCGTCGGCCGACCGCTATGACTTCAGCCGCGCCGACCGCCTGGCGGCCTTCGCCCGCGAGAACGGTCTTGGGCTTCGCGGCCACACGCTGCTGTGGAACCGCGACGAGTATTCGGCCAGGTGGCTGCCGAGCCACGACTTCGGCGCCCGGCCGCAGTCGGCCGCCGAGCGGATGGTCACCGACCATGTGCGGACCGTGGCCGGCCGCTACGCGGACCAGATCGACTCCTGGGACGTGGTCAACGAGACCATCGACCCCGCCACCGGCGAACTGCGCGCCACGGTCCTGGGCAAGATCCTCGGGCCCGAGCTGATCGACCTGTGCTTCCACACCGCCCGCGTCACGGTTCCCAAGGCGCGGCTGGTCTACAACGACTACATGAACTTCGGCCCGAAGGAGGCGACCCACCGGGCGGGAGTGCTGAAGCTGCTGGAGGGGCTGAAGGCTCGGGGCGCGCCCATCGACGCCCTCGGGATCCAGGGGCACATTGGCGGCGGCGTCGACAGCGACGACGTGGCCATCTTCTCGAAGGCCGACCAGAGCGAGTGGCGGGCCTTCATCGACGAGGTCCGCGGCATGGGCCTCGACCTGCTGATCACCGAGCTGGACGTGAACGACAAGGCCATGCCGGGCGATGCGGCGGCGCGCGATGCGGCCGTGGCCTCGCTGACACGAGACTTCCTCGATCTGATGCTGGACTATCCGCAGACCAAGCAGGTGCTCGTCTGGGGAATGGCCGACCCGTACTCGTGGCTGCAGGGGACCTCGGCCCGAGCCGATGGCCTGCCGAAGCGGCCGCTCCCCTATGACGCCCAACTGCGTCCCAAGCCGATGCGTGAGGCGATCGCCGCCGCCTTCCGCTCGGCGCCAAATCGGGAGGCCTGGACATGATCTCACGCCACTTTCGCGCCGCCGCCCTGGCGGCCTTGATCGCCGGCCCCCTGGCCGGCGTCGGGCTTGCCCCGGCGGCCGCGGCCGAAGCGCGGTTCGACTGGTTCGACTACCGGGGCGAGGCCTCGCCGCCCTTGGCGCCGGGAGACTATCGCAACCCGATCCTCACCGGCTTCCATCCGGATCCCAGCGTCACGCGGGTGGGGGAGGACTACTATCTGGTGGTCTCGACCTTCGCCTATTTCCCCGGCCTGCCGGTGTTCCGCAGCCGGGACCTGGTGAACTGGACGCAGATCGGCAACGCCATCGACCGGCCTGGCCAGTTGGACTTCGGGACGCTGGGCCTCTCGCGGGGCGTCTTCGCGCCGGACATCACCTGGCGGGACGGGACCTTCCACATCCTCAACACCTGCGTCGACTGCGGCGGCAACTACGTCATCACCGCCAAGGACGCGGCGGGGCCGTGGTCGGATCCCGTCTGGATCCCGGAGGTCGACGGCATCGATCCGGCGTTCTTCTTCGACGACGACGGCTCGGCCTACCTGCTGAACAACGGCCCGCCGGAAGGCGCGCCGCTGTACGATGGCCATCGCGCGATCTGGATGCAGGCCTTCGACATGAAGGCGATGAAGCCGTTCGGGCCGCGGAAGGTGCTGGTCAACGGCGGGGTGGACCTGTCGACCAAGCCCATCTGGATCGAGGGGCCGCACATCCTGAAGAAGGACGGCTGGTACTACCTCACCTGCGCCGAGGGCGGCACGGCAGAGGGCCACTCCCAGGTGGTGCTGCGGAGCCGAGACGTCTGGGGGCCGTACGAGCCCTATGCGGGCAACCCCATACTCACCCAAAGACACCTGCCGCGGGACCGCCCGGCGCCGATCACCTCGGCCGGCCACGCCGATCTGGTGGACACGCCCTCGGGCGAGTGGTGGGCCACCTTCCTCGCCACGCGCCCCTATGCGGGCGACTTCTACAACATCGGTCGAGAGACCTTCCTGCTGCCGGTGACCTGGAAGGACGGCTGGCCGACGATCCTGGAGGGCGATGCGGTCATCCCGGCGACGCACCGGCGGCCGAACCTGCCCGACAGTCCGGGCAAGGGCCCGCCGGCCCGGGAGGAGTTCGACGGCCGCACGCTGGGCCCGGAGTGGATGACCCTGCGCACGCCGAAGACCGGCTGGCATCGCTTGGCGGACGGCGCCCTGGTCCTCGACGCCCGCCCGGTGGCGCTGGGCTCGCGCGGGCAGCCGTCGTACCTCGGCAGGCGTCAGCAGCACACCAACGCCACGGCGAGCACCCGCGTCGAGTTCCGCCCACAGCGTGAGGGTGACCGCGCGGGCTTGGCGGCCCTGCAGAGCGAGGACTTCTTCTACCTGCTGAGCGTCGGCCGCCACGGCGGGCGTGACGTGCTGCGGCTGGAGCGCAGGGCGGGTCCCGATGAGCCCGAGTTCGGGACGGTGGTGGCAGAGGCTCCCGCGCCCGCCGGCCGCCCCGTGGAACTGCGCATCACCGCCCGCGGGGGCAAGTACGACTTCGACTATGCGCCGCAGCCTGGCCACTGGACCACCCTGGCCCGGGACGTGGACGGGACGATCCTCTCCACCAAGGTGGCCGGCGGCTTCGTCGGGACCACCTTCGGCCTCTACGCCTATTCACCGGAATCCGACGCCTCGGACGCCAAGCGGAGTGCTGAATGACAGCCCTTACCCGTCGCTCGCTGGGCGTCAGCCTGATCGCCCTGTCGGCCGCCCTGGCCAGCCCGGCCTTTGCCCAGCGGGCCGGCGACCGGCCCCTCTACAAGGACCCCAAGGCGCCGATCGACGCACGGGTGGAAGACCTCTTGGCCCGGATGACGCTGGAGGAGAAGTGCGCCCAGCTGGTCGGCGTCTGGCTGACGAAGGAGGCCATCCAGACGCCTGACGCCGAGTTCTCGCCACAGAAGGCAAGCCAGGCCTATCCGCACGGCCTCGGCCAGATCTCGCGTCCTTCGGATCGGCGCGGCGCCAGCGCCGGGCCCCACGCCGGGGCCGCCCCAGGTACGATCAACCGGACCCCGCGCGAGACCGCCCGCTACATCAACGCCGCCCAGCGCTGGGCCATGGAGCAGACCCGCCTCGGCATCCCGCTGCTGATGCACGACGAGGCGCTGCACGGCTATGTGGCCCGGGAGGCGACGTCCTTCCCGCAGGCCATTGCGCTCGCCTCCACCTGGGACCCGCCGCTGGTGGAGAAGGTGTTCGCGGTGGCGGCCAAGGAGATGCGCGCCCGCGGCTCGAATATCGCGCTGGCTCCGGTGGTGGACGTGGCGCGGGACGCCCGTTGGGGCCGGATCGAGGAGACCTTCGGCGAGGACCCGCACCTGGTGGGAGAGATCGGTCTGGCCGCCATCCGCGGGTTCCAGGGGCGCACCCTGCCGCTGGGGAGGGACAAGGTCTTCGTCACGCTCAAGCACATGACAGGCCACGGCCAGCCGGAGAGCGGCACGAACGTGGGCCCCGCCCAGATCTCGGAACGGACCCTGCGAGAGAACTTCTTCCCGCCCTTCGAGCGGGCGGTGAAGGAGGCCAATGTCCGCGCGGTGATGCCCTCCTACAACGAGATCGACGGCGTGCCGTCACACGCCAACCGTTGGCTGCTGACCGATGTGCTGCGCGGGGAGTGGGGCTTCGAAGGGGCGACCCTCAGCGACTACTTCGCGATCAAGGAGCTGATCTCCCGGCACAAGATGGTCGAGACCATGGACGAGGCCGCGGTGCTGGCCATGAACGCGGGTGTCGATGTCGAACTGCCAGACGCCGAGGCTTACAAGCGCCTGCCGGAACTGGTGCGCGCCGGCCGGATCCCGCAGGATCAGATCGACACAGCCACGCGGCGCGTGCTGCGGATGAAGTTCGAAGGCGGCTTCTTCGAGAACCCCTATGTGGACGAGCGCGCGGCCGAGCGGCTGACCAACACGCCCGAATCCATCGCCCTGGCCAGGGAAGCGGCCCGGCGCGCCATGGTGCTGCTCAAGAACGACAAAGGGGTTCTGCCGCTGGACGCCGGCAGGATCCGCCGGCTGGCGGTTCTGGGAACCCACGCCCGGGACACGCCGATCGGCGGCTACAGCGATATCCCGCGCAAGGTGGTCAGCGTCCTGGAAGGCCTGCAGGCCGAGGGCGAGGGGCGCTTCGAGGTGGACTATGCCGAGGCGGTCCGGATCACCGAGAGCCGCACCTGGGCCGCCGACGAGGTGAACCTGGTCGACCCCGCCGTGAACGCCCGCCTGATCGCCGAGGCGGTCGAGACGGCGAAGCGGGCGGATGTGGTCGTCATGGTGCTCGGCGACAACGAACAGACCAGTCGCGAAGCCTGGGCCGACAATCATCTGGGCGATCGGGCCTCGCTGGAGCTGATCGGCCAGCAGAACGATCTGGCGCGGGCGATCTTCGACCTGGGCAAGCCGACGGTGGTCGTGCTGCTCAATGGCCGGCCCCTGGCGGTGAGCCTGTTGGCTGAGCGGGCCGACGCCCTGGTCGAGGGCTGGTACCTGGGCGAGCAGACCGGACCCGCGGTGGCCGACGTGCTCTTCGGCCGGGCCAATCCAGGCGGCAAGCTGCCGGTGACGATCCCCCGCGACGTGGGCCAGCTGCCCATGTTCTACAACCGCAAGCCCACGGCGCGCCGGGGCTACCTGTTCGGCGACACCAGCCCGCTCTATCCGTTCGGCTTCGGCCTCTCCTACACCACCTTCGACATCTCGGCGCCCCGGCCGGCGCGGCAGACCATCGGGCCGGGGGAGCGGCTGCGGGTGGAGGTGGATGTGGCCAACACCGGCCCGCGGGCGGGGGATGAGGTGGTGCAGCTCTACCTTCGGGACGAGACCGCTTCGATCACCCGGCCGGTGCTGGAGCTGAAGCGCTTCGAGCGCGTGACCCTGTCTCCCGGCGAGCGGCGGACGGTGGTCTTCGAGCTGGGCCCAGACGACCTGTCGATCTGGAACCTGCAGATGAAGCGCGTGGTGGAGCCCGGCCGGTTCACCCTCCTCGCCGGGCCGGATTCTGTATCCCTGAAGAGCGCGACCTTCACCGTCGCCGGCTAGGGCCGGGAGCCAAGCCAAGGCAGAGCCGTTTCCGGTTTCCGCCGCGCGGCGCGCCCGCTATCGAGGCGCGCTGGCGCAGTGGTGACGGAGCAAGGCGGCTTGGGGCGGACGGGACAGATACGTAGGCGCGGGCTGATCGTCCTGGCGCTGGGGCTGGTCGGCGCGGCGGCTTTGGCCGCGGTGCTGATCGCCAATCGGCCTCCCGCTGTGCCCACGGTCGTCGTGACGCCCCAGAAGACCGAACGGGTGCTGGCGGTGGTTGGCCGGGTGCGTCCCGTTGAGCGGGTGGAGGTGCGGCCGATAAATCCCGGGCAGGTGGTCCGCCTCCTGCACGACGAAGGCGACCGCGTGGCCGCTGGCGAGCCCCTCGCCGTCATCCGGGCGGTCGTGGAGCAGGCGCAGACCGAGGCCGAGCGCGCCAGGGTTCAGGCCGCCCGGGCGCGCGCAGCCGAAGCCCGCCGGAATTTCAATCGTACCCAGACCTTGAGCGAACGGGGCTTCGCGTCTCAGGCGGCTCTCGACCAAGCGCGGGCCGAGCTGCGAACGGCCGAGGCCGAGACCCGGGCGGCGGAGGCGCTCGAACGCGCTGCTGCGGAGCGGGCGGGGGAGTTCATCGTTCGCGCCCCCGCGGCCAGCATCGTGCTGGCCCGCCCCATCGACACCGGCCAGGTCGTCTCCACCACCACCACCCTGTTCGAGCTGGGCTCCGGAGGCGCCGGGGAGGTCGAAGCCGAGGTGGATGAGGCCTATGGCGACGCCGTCCGTCCGGGCATGGCGGCCCGCTTGGCCGCGACTGGGTCGCAGACCGTCCTGCCTGCGACCGTGTTCGAGGTCTCGCCCAAGGTGGACGCCTCCACCGGCGGCCGGACTGTCAGGCTGCGTTACGATGGGGCGATCGACCTGGTCCCGGGCCGGTCCGTCGACGTGACCATCGTGGTGCGGCCTGCCGAGCCGCTGATCCTTGCGCCCCGAAGCGCGGTGGTCGGCGCCACGGTGGCTCCCACGGTCTATGTGGTTGATGACAACGATGTGGTGCGGGAACGCCGGGTGCGGATTGCCGACTGGCCCTCCACCGACGCCATCGTCGAGGATGGTCTTGCTGTGGGCGAGCGCCTGGTCCTGGCTCCCGGCGGTCTCAAACCCGGCGAGCGTGTCCGGCCGGCGCCGGCCCGGCGGTGAGGCATGTTCGCGTTCGTCGTCGCGCGCCGCTATCTCACCTCGAACCCGACCCAGACGGCGCTGCTCGTGGCGGGGGTCGCCCTGGGCGTCACCGTCTATGTGTTCATCACCGCCCTGATCGCGGGCCTGGCGGTACGTCTCACCGACGAGGTGACCGTCAACAGCTCCCATGTGAGCCTCGAGCCCGAGATCCGGCGAGCCCGCATCCTGCCTGCGCCCGACGCGCGCAGCGAGGGTGTGGCCCTGGTCTCCACCTTCCAGCGGCGACAGATCCGCCAGTGGCGCGCCGTGCTCGATCAGGTGCGGGCGCAGGAGGGCGTCCTTGGCATCAGCCCGCAGATCACCGGCAGCGCCTTCCTGATCCGCGGGGAGGCGGTGCAGCCGGTTTCCGTCACCGGCCTGGAGCCGGAAGCCCTCGATGTGATCTCGCCGATCAGCACCCGCATCCTGGCGGGCAGCGCCAATATGGGCGCGGACGGTGTGCTGGTGGGCGAGCGACTCGCCGGGGACCTCGGCCTGTCGGCGGGACAGCCGGTGCTGCTGCGGACCGAGCGGGGGGGCGAGCGGCTGCTGACGGTGCGTGGCGTCTATCGCACCGGGTTGGAGAGCCTGGACTCCCGCGTGCTGTTCCTGACCCTCCAGTCGGCGCGGCCGTTGTTTGACCTGCCCGAAGGTGTCACCAACATAGAGGTCAAGCTCGCCCAGCCAGGGCAGGCGGTGGACCTGGCCCGCCGCCTCAGGGAGGCGACTGGGCTGCGCAGCACGCCCTGGCAGGCGAAGAACGCCTCCCTCGACGAAGCCCTCGAGGCCCAGGCGCAGACAGGCCGGCTGATCCAGATCTTCTCCCTGATCTCCATCGTCATCGGCATTTCCAGCGCCCTCGTCCTGTCCGCCTACCGCCGACGGCCCGAGATCGGCATCATGCGCGCCACGGGCGTCCCTGGGGGCTTCATCGCCCGGGTGTTCCTGCTGCAGGGGCTGCTGATAGGCCTGGTCGGGGCGCTGATCGGCTGCGGGATCGGCTACGGCCTCTGCCGCTGGCTCGCGACCTTGACCGGGCCCGATGGCCGGTCGGTCCTGCCCATCGCGCCGGATCAGGGCGGCTACCTCGCCGTGCTTGTGCTCACCACCGCGGGCGCCGTGGCGGCGTCCGCCCTGCCGGCGCGGGCCGCTTCGCGGGTCGATCCTCTGGAGGCCATTCAGCAATGAGTTCGCTGCTGACCGCCCGCGGGGTCGAGAAACGCTTCCGCAACGGTGACGAGATCACCACCGTCCTGAAGGGCATCGACCTGGACCTGGAGCGGGGGCAACTCGTGGCCCTGGTCGGCGCCTCGGGATCCGGCAAGTCGACCCTGCTGTCGATCCTCGGCCTGCTGCTGACCCCGTCGGCGGGCGAGCTCTACATCGACGGCGAGCGGGTGGATGGGCTCAGCGAGAAGCGGCGCTCCGCCTTCCGGAACCGGAAGCTGGGCTTCATCTTCCAGGCCCACCACTTGCTGCCGGACTTCACCGCCTTGGAGAACGTGGCCCTCCCGGCCGCGGCCACCGCCGGGGGAGTCACGCGCCCGATCGCGGAGCGGGCGCGCGAACTGCTGATCCGGGTGGGGCTGGAGGAGCGGATCGACTTCCGCGCCACGCGGCTGTCCGGCGGGCAGAAGCAGCGGGTGGCCATCGCCCGGGCCCTGATCAACGGGCCCCTCATCGTCTTCGCGGACGAGCCCACCGGCAACCTCGACCGGGAGTCGGCCGAACAGGTCCTCGGCCTGATGCGGGAGCTGAACCGGGAAGACGGGATGACCTTCCTGATCTGCACCCACGACGCCCATGTGGCGGACCAGTGCGGGCGCCGCATCGTGCTGGAGGACGGCCGGGTACGGAGCGGCTAGATCGCCACGCGCTTGGCGATCTGGTTGCGGCGGGCCTCGCTCTCCTGCTGGGCCCGTTCCAGCGCCTCGGTCTCGGTGGCGTGCAGCAGGTGCTCGATAACCCGCTCCAGATGGTCGCGCATGGCCTGGCGCGCCGCGGCGGGGTCGTGGGCCCGGAGGGCGTCCAGCACCCGCTGATGCTCGATGATCCGCGGCTCCAGTCCGATGCCCCGAGCGCGGGTCAGGATGTTGCGGGCGAGCGGCGAGCGGTTTCGCAGCTCCCAGAGGTTTTCCACCGTGGCGATGATGGCGCCGTTTCCGGTGGCCCGGGCGATCACCATGTGGAATTCCTTGTCGGCGTCCTCGCCCTTCAGCTCGTTCTCGTCGGCCATCAGGGTGAGCAGCCGCTCCAACTCGGCCAGCTGGCTCTCGTCGATGGTGGCGGCGGCCAGGGCGGCGGCCTCGCCCTCGAACAGGCGCCGGGCTTCGATCAGCTCGAAGGCGCCGATCTCGAAATCATAGCTGGAGGAGGCGACCGGCACGTTCGCGCGGGTGACATAGATGCCGAGGCCGTGCCGCGCCTCGATCATGCCCAGCATCTCAAGGGCGATCAGGGCTTCCCGCAGGGTCGGCCGGCTGACGCCATATTGCTCGGCGAGCTCGCGCTCGGTGGGCAGGCGCTCTCCGACCGCATATTTGCCGGCCTCGATCTCGGCGGCGATGGAGTCCGCCAGCCGCCGATAGAGCTTTCCACTGACCGCCATATCGTCCCGGCGCTTCGCGCTGCCGTCGGGGTGACGGCTTCCCGCATTCATCATAGCGGCCTCACACGTAGGCTAGAAGGGGAGGGCGGCCTCACCAGTCGTGCATGGTCCCGTCCTGCAGCCGGGCGATCGGCAGGAAGGCGCGGCGGTAGGGGTGCCTGGCGGCTTCTTCCTCGTCGATGTCCACGCCCAGGCCCGGCGCCTCGCCGGGGTGCAGCAGGCCATCGGCGAAGGTGTAGGCGTGCGGGAAGACCGCGTCGGTTTCCGGCGTGTGGCGCATGTACTCCTGCACCCCGAAGTTCGGCACCGAGAGGTCAAAGTGCAGGGCCGCGGCCATGGTCACCGGCGACAGGTCGGTGGCGCCATGGCAGCCGGTGCGTACGCCGTAGAGGTCGGCGAAGGCGGCGATGCGGCGCAGGTGGGTGATGCCGCCCGCGTGGACCACGGTCGCCCGGATGTAGTCGATCAGCTGTTCCTCGATCAGCTGCTTGCAGTCCCAGATCGAATTGAAGATCTCGCCCACGGCCAGGGGCGTGGTGGTGTGCTGACGGATCAGCCGGAAGCGCGCCTGGTTCTCGGCCGGGGTCGGATCCTCCATCCAGAACGGGCGGTAGGGTTCGAGGTCCTTGCCCAGGCGCCCCGCCTCGATGGGCGTCAGGCGGTGGTGCACGTCGTGCAGCAGGTGGACGTCCCAGCCCAGGGCGTCGCGGGCGGCGGCGAACAGCTCGGGCGCGGTGCGCAGGTAGGGCTCGCTGGCCCAGACGGTCTCGGTGGGCAGGTCCGCGTCGGCCGGCTCGTAGAAGAACTTGTCCTTGGAGACCCCGTAGGCGGTCTTGAGGCCCGGCACGCCGGATTGCAGGCGGATCGCCTTGTAGCCGGCGCCGGCATATTCACGCGCGCGCTCTACGGTCTCCTCGATCGTGTGGCCGTTGGCGTGGCCATAGACCATGACGCCGCTGCGGCAGGCGCCGCCCAGCAGCTGATAGAGCGGCAGGCCGGCGACCTTGCCCTTGATGTCCCACAAGGCCATGTCGACCGCCGAAATGGCGCTCATGGTGACCGGCCCGCGCCGCCAGTAGGCTCCCTTGTGCAGGTACTGCCAGATGTCCTCGATCTGGTGGGCGTCCCGGCCGACCAGACAAGGGATGACGTGGTCGTCGAGATAAGCCTTCACGGCCAGCTCGCGGCCGTTCAGCGTGGCGTCCCCGACGCCCGTGGTCCCGTCCGCGGTCTCGATCTTGAGCGTAACGAAGTTGCGTCCCGGGCAGGTGACGATGGTCTTCGCGGACGTGATCTTCGACATGAACCGGTTGTCGGTCGCCGAACGGCAGTTGTCAATCCGGTGGTCAGACCACTAAGGTCAAGGTGTCTCGACCAAGTCTGGAGCCGGCATGAAACGCTTCGTCCTGATCATCGCAGCCGCCGCTGCAATGGCCCTGGCTCCGGCGGCGCGGGCCGAGGATGGATACGACCTGTGGCTGCGATATCAGCCTGTCGAGGCGTCGGCGGCCGGTCCGTACCGGGCGGTGGCGCGGGAACTGGTGATCCAGGGGGGCTCTCCGACCCTGGCGGTGGCCCGGGCCGAACTCGAGCGCGGGCTCTCAGGCCTGCTCGGGGCTGCCCCGTCGATTTCGTCGGATGTCAACGCGGATGGCGCCATCGTGCTGGGCACGCCTGCCACCTCGCGTATCGTCGCCGCCCTGAACCTGCCGCTGGAGCGACTGGGCCCCGACGGCTACCTGATCCGTAGCGTCACCACAGGCGGGCGCCGGGCGACGGTGGTGGCCGGCAACAGCGACGTGGGCGTGCTCTACGGCGTCTTCGACCTGCTGCGCCGCATCCAGACGCGCCAGGGACTCGAGCAGCTGGACGTGGTCGAGGCTCCGAAGGTCAAGCTGCGGCTGCTCAACCACTGGGACAATCTCGATCGCAGCGTAGAGCGCGGCTACTCGGGCCAGTCGATCTGGGACTGGTGGAAGCTGCCGGACGCCAAGGATCCCCGCTACATCGACTACGCCCGAGCCAATGCGTCGCTGGGGATCAACGGAGCGGTGCTCAACAACGTCAACGCCAAGGCCGACAGCCTGACCGCGCCGTACATCGCCAAGGCGGCGGCGGTGGCCGACGTCCTGCGGCCCTATGGCGTCAAGGTCTACCTATCCGTGCGTTTCAGCGCCCCCATGGAGATCGGCGGGCTCAAGACCGCCGACCCGCTCGATCCGGCCGTGCGCGCATTCTGGGCGGCCAAGGCGGACGAGATCTATCGGGCGATCCCCGACTTCGGAGGCTTCCTGGTGAAGGCCAATTCCGAGGGCCAGCCGGGCCCGCAGGACTTTGGCCGAAGCCATGCGGACGGCGCCAACATGCTGGGCGAGGCGGTGGGCCGGCACGGCGGCGTCGTCATGTGGCGGGCGTTCGTCTACTCGCACGAGCAGCCTGAGGATCGCATCAAGCAGGCCTACAACGAGTTCGTGCCGTTCGACGGCAAGTTCCGGGACAACGTGCTCGTCCAGGTGAAGAACGGGCCCCTGGACTTCCAGCCGCGCGAGCCCTTCCATCCGCTGTTCGGGGCCATGCCGAAGACCCCGCTGATGATGGAATTCCAGATCACCAAGGAATACCTCGGCTTCGCCACCCACCTCGTTTACCAGGGCCCGCTCTACGAAGAGGCCCTTCAGGCGGACACCTGGCGCAACGGCCGAGGCACGACCGTGGCCAAGGTGGTCGACGGGCGCGCGCATGGGCACAAGCTCACGGGCATGGCGGGGGTCGCCAACGTTGGCTCGGACCGTAACTGGTCGGGTTCGCATTTCGACCAGGCCAACTGGTACGCCTTCGGCCGCCTGGCGTGGAACCCGGACCTGTCCTCCCGGGCGATCGCCGAGGACTGGGCGCGGCGCACCTTCTCCAACGACCCGGCGTTCCTGAAGCCCGTCATCGACATGATGGTCGCCTCGCGCGAGACGGTGGTGGACTACATGACCCCGCTAGGCCTTACCCACATCATGGGGCGTAGCCACCACTATGGGCCGGGACCATGGGTGGAAGGCGGCGAGCGCGCCGACTGGACGTCGGTCTACTACCATCGCGCCTCGCCTGAGGGCATCGGCTTCGACCGGATGGCCACCGGCAGCGACGCAGTGGCTCAGTACGCGCCCGAGGCGGGCAAGGCGCTGGCGGCCGACGAGAAGAACCTGCTGTGGTTCCACCGCGTGCCCTGGGACCACAAGGTGGCCTCGGGTCGAACCCTCTGGGACGAGATGGTGGTGCGCTATACCGATGGCGTGCGGCGGGTCTCTGAGATGCGCCGGACGTGGGAGGCGATGAGGCCCTATGTCGATGCCCAGCGGCATGCCGAGGTGGCGGCCTACCTGGCGATCCAGGAGAAGGAGGCCCAGTGGTGGCGTGACGCCTGCATCGCCTATTTCCAGCAGTTCTCGAAGCGTCCGCTGCCGGCGGGCTATGCGCCACCGGCGCATCCGCTCGCCTATTATGAAAGCCTGAGCTTCCCGTACGCGCCCGGCATCTAATCGGTCCGCGGGCTTGCGGCGGGAGCCAGGCTTGTAGCAAGTCCGCGTGTGCGCCACAGATCGGTCGCCCGCCGCCAGGAGGATGGATTGCAGCCGAAGACCGCCCGCCGCCAGAAGAGCACGCTGACGATCCACGACGTCGCCCGCTACGCTGGTGTGTCCCCCATGACGGTCTCGCGCGTGATCAACGGCGAGAAGAACGTCCGCGATTCCACCCGCGAGGCGGTGAATGCGGCCATCCGCGACCTGAACTACCAGCCCAATCCCGCGGCCCGCAGCCTGGCCGGCGCCGATCTGATCCGCATCGGCCTTCTCTATTCGAACCCGTCCTCGGCCTATCTCAGCGAGTTCCTGGTGGGCGGGCTCGACCAGTGTAGCCGCAGCAACATCCAGCTCATCGTCGAGCAGTGCGACGAGGAGCATGCCGAGGCCGCCGCCGCGCGGCTGGTGAACTCGGGCGTGGACGGCATCATCCTGCCGCCGCCGCTGTGCGATGCCCCGGAGGTCATCCGCGCGCTGGCGGCCAGCCAGACCCCGGCGGTGGCGGTGGCGACGGGCCAGCCGCCGGCCGACGTCTCGGCGGTGCGCATCGACGACTTCGAGGCGGCCCACGAGATGACCCGCCACCTTGTGGGCCTGGGCCACCATCGGATCGGCTTTATCAAGGGCCATCCCAACCAGACGGCCAGCCGCCAACGCCTCGACGGCTACCTCAGGGGGCTCGGCGAGGCGGGCATAGAGCCCGACGAGGCGCTGATCGAGCAAGGCTACTTCACCTACCGCTCGGGCCTGGACGCGGCCGAGCGCCTGCTGGCCCTGCCCGAGCCGCCGACGGCGATCTTCGCGAGCAACGACGACATGGCCGCCGCCACGGTCGCGGCCGCGCACCGGCGCGGGCTCGACGTCCCGGGGGACCTCACCGTGGTGGGCTACGACGACAGCGCCCTGGCGACCACCATCTGGCCCGAGCTGACCACCATCCGCCAGCCGATCGCCGACATGTCGCGGCAGGCGGTCACCCTGCTGGCCGACGAGATCCGCAGCCGTCGGTCTGGCCAGCGGGCGCAGCATCCGCACGCCCTGCAGGCTTTCACCCTGATCCGACGCCAGTCGGACGGGCCGCCCCGCCGAACCTAGGGCGTCTCAGCGCAGACCTGGTCGAGCCCCGCCGTCGTCGGGCCTTGTGGGACCTCAAGCCCGCGGGCGCGAGCGGCGTTCTCCAGGGTCAGGGGCTCGGAGCTGGCCTGCGCCTCCAGGTCCGGCCGGTAGAACGGATCGGCCTGGGCCTGATCCAGGCTCACGAACCGCAGCCCTTGGCTTTCGAAGAAGTCCAGCAGGCGTGGCGCCATCCGGGCGCTGAAGGCGCCCGCATGCATCAACAGGACCAAGGGGATCTCGCGGCCGTACAGCCGGCGCGACAGCGCACGGCTCTGCGCGAGGCTCTTCGCGGCGGCGGCCATGAAGCGGTCCTCCAGGGCGGCGATGGCGGCGGCGTCGCCCTTGGCCCGGCATCGGGCGTAAGGGGCGTTGTAGGCCCAGTCGCTGAAGTCGAGGGTGACGCTCGCCACGCGATAGCCGCGACGGGCGAGCAGCTGTCGCGCCCAGGCGCGCACCGCCGGGGTCTCGCCCTCGGCCAGGTAGGGATAGCGGAACCAGCGCCAGCCAGGGCCGAGCGGCCTCAGCAGGGCCTCGTTGCGGACCAACTCGTCGGTGAAGGCGCCCGCGTCGGCGGCGGTGAGCCGGCGGTGGCTCCAGGTGTGGTTGCCCAACGGATGTCCCGCCTTTCGCCACAGGCCCAGCACCTGGGCGGCGGACGGATCGCCCTGCGTCCGGGCGCCGTTGACGAAGCCGGTGGCCGGGGCCTCGGCCTCCTTCAGCGCCTTCAGGAGGGCGCGGTTGACCCCGAGGTGGGTCTCGCCGGGCGGCAAGGGATCGTGCGCCGGCAGGTCGTCGAAGGTGAGGGCGATCTCCTGCGCCGCCGCCTCGGGCGCCAGAGCCGCGAGCAGCGCCGCCGCCAGGGCGAACAGCCGCCTCACCGGCTGAACAGCGAAAGCGGCACGGCCTCGGCCATGGCTCGGTAGCCGGCGATGGATGGATGCAGCCCATCGCCGGAGTCCACCTCCGGCCGCAGCCGGTCCGGGCGCGCGGGATCGCGCATCACCGCGTCGAAGTCGATGACCGCATCGAAGGAGCCGGGCTGGCGAATCCAGGCATTGATCGCCTGCCGGTTCGCCTCTGTCTCGGCGGGCGGCTTGTAATAGTCGGACCCGGCGAAGGGCAGGATGGTGGCCCCGATCGTCCGGATGCCGCGGGCGCGGGCGCGGGCCACCATCTGCTTGTAGGCTCCGATGATGTCGGCACGAAGCCGCGCCTGGGCCTCGGGGCTGGCGCTCTTCTCTCGCGTCAGGCCGCCAAGATCGTTCACCCCTTCCAGGAAGATCACGTAGCGCACGCCGGTCTGGCCGAGGACGTCACGCTCGAACCTGGCCAGCGCGTTTGGCCCGATCCCGTTGAGCAGCACCCGATTGCCGCCGATGCCGTGGTTCAACACACTCAGATGCCGGGTGGACGGATCGGCCTGCAGCCGTTCGGCGAGGAAGTCCGGCCACCGCTCGTTGCGGTCGGGGCCGACGCCATAGCCGTCGGTGATCGAATCGCCAAAGGTGACGATGGCCGCTGAATTCGGTTTGGCCGGCACGTCGATCCCCGAGAGCTGATACCAGCGCACGACCGGCGCCGCGTCGGCCGGCAGCTGCAGGTCGGAAACGCGCCGGCCGCGCGCCACGAAGGTGGTGGTGCGTGAACCGGGGTGGCTGGTCTGGACATCGGGCGCGCGGGGCAGGTGGTAGCTCACCGTGACGCTGGAGAGCGGGTCGATCGCCATCTCCACCGGATCGGACACCCACTCGGCTCCGGCCGGGACAATGACGTCCTCGCGGCCGTTGAAGGTGACCGCCTGGTCCGTTCCCGGCGCGATGGCCGAGGATCCTGGAGCGACCGGGCGGGCCACCCGAACCGCGGTGAAGGCCAGGGGCTCGGCGCCGTAGAGGTTGGAGACGCGCACCCGCAGGCGCGGCCCGCCAGCGGTGAGGCGCACGATCTGGCGGATGGTGACATCGGAGGCGAGTTGCGCGGGCAGGGCGATCTGCGGCTCGGGGACCTGCTGCGAGGCCGCCCAGGCGCCTACCCATCGGTCTTCCCGGGCCTGGGCGGGTCCGGTTGAGGGGCCGACGAGCGTGGCCGCAAAGGCGGCGATAGCCAGCGCGCGCCGGCTCAAGGTCACGGGCAAAAAGCGGGCATGTGTCATCCCCAGGCGTCCTCTCCTCGCTCGATCCGCTGCTCTCGAACGGCAGCGCTTGCGCCCGACCTTGACAGATCGCGTCGGGGATTGATAGCGCTACCAAAAATAGGGAGGTCTGACCATGGGCAGAGCCGCGACGCGGCCGGACGCCTTTCTGCCCGAAGACTGGATGGAGGCCACGCTGGTGGGCCGTATCCAGTCGCGGGCGGGCCCCACACCAATCCTGATCCAGGCCGGGCGAATCCACGATCTCTCCCAGGCGGTCACCGTGGCCGACCTCCTCGCCCGCTGGCCGGACGTCCGCGCCGGGCGCGACCTCGGTCCAGTGGCGGACTTCGACTTCGACGCCCAGCCGCTGCTCGCGCCGATCGACCTGCAGTGCGTGAAGGCGGCTGGCGTCACCTTCGCCGTTTCGGCGGTGGAACGGGTGATCGAGGAGCGTGCGCGCGGCGACGCCGCCAGGGCCGAGTCCATCCGCGCCGACCTGCGCGACCGCGTCGGCGCCGACATCCGGGCGGTGACGCCGGGATCCGAGGCGGCCGCCCGACTCAAGGCGGCGCTGATCGCCGACGGACTGTGGTCGCAGTACCTGGAGGTCGCCATCGGCCCCGACGCCGAGATCTTCACCAAGGCGCCGGTGCTCTCGACCGTGGGCCACGGCGCCCTGATCGGGGTGCGCTCGGACTCGGCCTGGAACAATCCGGAGCCGGAGGTGGTGCTGGTCTGCGATCCGAAGGGGCGGGTGGTGGGCGCCACCCTCGGCAATGACGTCAATCTGCGCGACTTCGAGGGGCGCAGCGCCCTGCTGCTCGGCAAGGCCAAGGACAACAACGCCTCCTGCGCGCTCGGGCCCTTCATCCGGCTTTTCGACGACGGCTTCGGCATCGACGACGTGCGGACGGCCCAGGTCGACCTCGTTATCGAGGGGGCGGACAATTACCGGCTCGAAGGCCACAGCTCGATGGACCAGATCAGCCGCGATCCCCTGGAGCTGGTCCGCCAGGCCATGAGCGAGCACCAGTACCCTGACGGCTTCGTGCTGTTCTGCGGCACGCTGTTCGCGCCGACCCAGGACCGGGACGCCCCGGGCCAGGGCTTCACCCACAAGGTTGGGGACGTGGTGCGGGTCGCGAGCGCGCGGCTGGGCGTTCTCGAGAACGAGGTGACGACCTCGAAGGCCGCCCCGCCCTGGACGTTCGGAGTGGGCGACCTGATGCGTAATCTGGCCGGGCGCGGCCTGCTTTCGGCGGAGGCCGCAGAATGACCGTAACCCTGCCTCACTTCATCGGGGGCGAGCGCGTCGCCGCAGACGCCCCCGAGGAGAGCACCAACCCCTCGAACACCGCCGAGGTCGTGGCGCGGACGCCGCGCGGCGGCGAGGCCGAGGTGGACGCCGCAGTGGAAGCGGCGCGGGGGGCTTTCCCGGCCTGGTCCGAGGCTTCGCCCGAACTGCGGTCGGACCTGCTGGACAAGGTGGGTGAAACCGTACTGGCGCGACGTCAGGAACTTGGCCGGCTGCTGTCGCGGGAGGAGGGTAAGACCCTGCCCGAAGGCATCGGCGAGACGGTCCGCGCAGGCCGCATCTTCAAGTACTTCGCCGGCGAGGCCCTGCGCCGCCACGGCCAGAACCTGGACTCGGTGCGTCCCGGCGTGGAGATCCAGACCTACCGCCAGGCGGTGGGAGTCTTTGGCCTGATCACCCCCTGGAACTTCCCGATCGCCATCCCCGCCTGGAAGAGCGCCCCGGCGCTCGCCTTTGGCAACACGGTGGTGATCAAGCCGGCGGGCCCTACGCCGGCCATCGCCGCCGCCCTCGCCGAGATCATCTACGAGGTGGCCGACGGCCTGGGCGCGCCCAAGGGCATCTTCAACATGATCTTCGGCCCGGGCTCGATGGGCGCCAAGCTGGTGGACCACAAGGACGTGGACGGGATCTCGTTCACGGGGTCGCAGGGCGTCGGCGCGCAGGTGGCGGAAGCTGCGGTCAAGCGCCAGGCCCGGGTGCAGCTGGAAATGGGCGGCAAGAACCCGCTGATCATCCTGGACGACGCCGACCTGGAGCGGGCCGTGATGATCGCCCTGGACGGCAGCTTCTTCGCCACCGGCCAGCGCTGCACGGCCTCCAGCCGCATCATCGTCACCGACGCCATCCACGACCGCTTCGTCGAGGCCCTCGGCGAGAAGGTGGCGGCCCTGCGGGTGGGGGACGCCCTCGACCCGAACAGCCAGATGGGGCCGGCGGTGAGCGAGGCCCAGATGGAGACCAGCTACCGCTACATGGACATCGCCACCCGCGAAGGCGGCCGCATCGTCACCGGCGGCGGGCGTCTGAAGATGGAGAACCCCGGCTGGTGGGTGCAGCCCACGCTGATCGCCGACACCCAGAGGGACATGCGGATCAACAACGAGGAGGTCTTCGGACCCGTGGCCAGCACCATACGCGTGAAGGACTATGACGAGGCGCTGGCGATCGCCAATGGCGGCGACTTCGGCCTCTCGGCAGGGATCGTGACCACCTCGCTCAAGTACGCCCGGGACTTCCAGCGGCGGGTGCGGGCCGGAATGGTGATGGTCAACCTGCCGACCGCCGGCGTCGACTACCACGTGCCGTTCGGTGGCACGAAGAAGTCCAGCTACGGCGTCCGCGAACAGGGCTTCGCCGCCGTTGAGTTCTACACCCAGATCAAGACGGCCTACTCGTGGGCGTGAACGCGGCGATCTATCCCAGCCTGAAGGGGAAGCGCGTCGTCGTCACCGGGGGCGGGTCCGGCATTGGCGCGGGCCTCGTGGAGGCGTTCGTGCGGCAAGGGGCCGAGACCCACTTCCTGGACATCCTGGAGGCGGAGTCCCAGGCCCTGGTCGAGAGCCTGGCGAAAGGCAACGCTGGGCCGACCTTCCACCCTTGCGACCTGACAGACGCCGAGTCCATCGCCGCCTGTTTTGAGACGATCGGCGCCGTCGACATCCTGGTGAACAACGCGGGCAACGACGACCGTCATACCCTCGATCAGGTGACCCCCGCCTACTTCGACGACCGGATCGCGGTGAACCTTCGGCACATGATCTTCTGCGCCAAGGCGGTCGTGCCGGGCATGAAGGCCAACGGCGGCGGGGCGATCATCAACTTCGGCTCGATCTCCTGGCACCTGGGACTGCCCGATCTCGTTCTCTACGAAACCGCCAAGGCCGGGATCGAAGGGATGACCCGGGCCCTGGCGCGGGAACTGGGGCCGCACGGCATCCGCGTCACCTGCGTGGCCCCCGGCAACGTGCGCACACCGCGGCAGATGAAGTGGTACACCCCTGAAGGGGAGGCCGAGATCGTGGCGCAGCAGTGCCTGAAGGGGCGCATCGAGCCGTCGGACGTGGCCGCCCTGGTGCTGTTTCTGGCCTCGGACGACGCGCGTATGTGCACCGGGCACGAGTACTGGATAGACGCAGGCTGGAGATGACCATGACGGCCGAGCCGGAATGTGTCCTGCGCGCCGACGCCGAGCTGGGTGAAGGACCGGTCTGGCTGGCGCCCGACGACGCCGTCTGGTTCGTGGACATCAAGGGCAAGCGCATCCACCGCTACGAGCCGGTGACCGGCGCCGCCTGGAGTTGGGCGGCGCCCGACCAGCCGGGCTTCATCGCCCCGGTGAGAGGCGGCGGCTGGGTCGCGGGTCTGAAGACCGGGCTGCACCGGTTCGACACCCGGACCGGCCGGTTCGACCTGATCACGGCGGTTGAGGACCCGGGGCTGAACAACCGGCTGAACGACGGTTTCGTGGATGCGTCTGGTCGCCTCTGGTTCGGCTCGATGCACGACGGCGAGACCAATCTGACGGGCGCCCTCTACCGCTACGACGGCGCGGGCCTGAAGCGCTGCGACACCGGCTACTGCATCACCAACGGCCCCGCCATGAGTCCCGACGGACGCACGCTGTACCATACCGACACCCTGCAGAAGACGATCTACGCCTTCGACGTTTCGCCCGCGGGCGAGCTGTCCAACAAGCGGGTCTTCGTGCGGATCGAGGAGGGCGGCGGCTATCCTGACGGCCCGGCGGTGGACGCCGAAGGCTGCCTCTGGACTGGGCTGTTCGCCGGCTGGCACGTCCGACGCTACTCGCCCACGGGCGAGCTGATCGCCAAGGTGAAGTTCCCGGTGGCCAATATCACCAAGATCGCCTTCGGCGGCGACGATCTGACGACCATGTACGCGACGACGGCCTGGAAGGGCCTTTCCGCCGCCGAGCGGGAAGCGCAGCCGCTGGCCGGTGCGTTGTTCCAGTTCAAGGTGGATACGCCCGGCCTGCCGCAGCATCAGATGGCCCATGCCTGACCGCAGCCCAGCCCGCACGCCCGTGCGTCCGTTCCGGTCCCGGGAGTGGTTCGCCGCCCCCGGCCGCTCCGACATGGCCGCGCTCTACCTCGAGCGCTTCATGAACTACGGGATCACGCCGGAGGAGCTGCAGTGCGGCAAGCCGATCATCGGCATCGCGCAGACCGGCTCGGACCTGTCGCCCTGCAACCGCATCCATCTGGAGCTGGCCAAGCGCACCCGGGACGGCGTTCGGGACGCCGGCGGCATCCCGATGGAGTTTCCGGTCCATCCGATCTTCGAGAACTGCCGGCGGCCCACGGCGGCCCTGGACCGCAATCTGGCCTATCTCGGCCTGGTGGAGATCCTCTACGGCTATCCCATCGATGCGGTGGTGCTGACCACCGGCTGTGACAAGACCACGCCCAGCGGCGTCATGGCGGCCTCGACGGTGGATATCCCCGCCATCGTGCTCTCGGGCGGGCCGATGCTGGACGGCTGGCACGAGGGCGAGCTGGTGGGCTCGGGCACCGTCATCTGGCGCAGCCGCCGAAAGCTGGCCGCCGGGGAGATCACCGAGGAGGAGTTCCTCGCCCGCGCCACGGCCTCCGCGCCCTCGGCCGGTCACTGCAACACCATGGGCACCGCCTCGACGATGAACGCCGTCGCCGAGGCCCTCGGGCTCTCGTTGCCGGGATGCGCGGCCATTCCCGCTCCGTACCGCGAGCGGGGCCAGATGGCCTACGAAACCGGCCGGCGCATCGTGGAGATGGCCTACGAGGACCTGCGCCCGTCCAGGATCCTGGACCGCCCGGCCTTCCTCAACGCCATCAAGGTGGTGAGCGCCATCGGCGGCTCCTCCAACGCCCAGCCTCACATCGTGGCCATGGCCCGTCACGCCGGCGTGGAGATCTCGCCCGACGATTGGATGACGTACGGCTACGACGTGCCACTGCTGGTCAACATGCAGCCGGCCGGCAAGTACCTGGGCGAGCGGTTCCACCGGGCCGGCGGCGTGCCCGCGGTGATGTGGGAGCTGCTGCAGGCCGGCGAGCTGGACGGCGGCTGCGCCAGCGTCACCGGGCGTACCGTGGCCGAGAACCTGGAGGGGCGCGCCGCCACCGACCGCGAAGTGATCTATCCCTACGATGCGCCGCTGAAGGAGCGGGCGGGCTTCGTCGTCCTGAAGGGCAACCTGTTCGACTTCGCCATCATGAAGACGAGCGTGATCTCGGAGGAATTCCGCCGGCGCTATTTGTCCGAGCCGGGACGCGAAGGCGTGTTCGAGGGACGGGCCGTGGTGTTCGACGGCTCGGACGACTACCACCACCGGATCAACGATCCGGCCCTTGGCATCGATGAACGCACCATCCTGGTGATCCGGGGCTCCGGTCCCCTGGGCTGGCCCGGCTCGGCCGAGGTGGTGAACATGCAGCCGCCCGACGCGCTGATCCAGCAGGGCGTGACCAGCCTGCCTACCCTGGGGGACGGCCGCCAGTCGGGCACTTCGGACAGCCCTTCGATCCTCAACGCCTCGCCGGAAAGCGCGGCGGGCGGGGGCCTGGCCTGGCTACGCACCGGAGACATCATCCGCATCGACCTGAACGCGGGACGCTGCGACGCCCTGGTTGACGAGGCCGAGATCGCCCGTCGCCGGACCGAGCCGCCGCCGCCGGTCCCCGAAAGCCACACGCCGTGGGAGGAGCTTTACCGGGAGAAGACCGGCCAGCTCGCCGAGGGCGCGGTGCTGGAGATGGCGGTGAAGTACCGAGGCGTGGCGGCCAAGACACCGCGCCACAATCACTAGCATTTTGATGTTCATGGCCAGACCATTCGGCTTGACCATGATACCGCTATCATTAAGGCTTGCCGTCTGACGGCCCGAACAGAGAGGCCGCGGCGCGAACGAGCGGGTCTGGCCCGCCAGGGAGGTCATCGAGTGTCCACCACAAGCACGCCCGTGAGCGGGCCGACCGGCGAGGTCGCACGGGTCAACATGGCGTTCATCGGCGCCATCGTGGCCGTCGCCACCATCGGCGGCTTCATGTTCGGCTACGACAGCGGCGTCATCAACGGAACGCAGGACGGGCTGGAAAGCGCGTTCAACCTGTCCAAGCTGGGCACCGGCTTCAACGTCGGCGCCATCCTGATCGGCTGCGCCGTGGGCGCCTTCGCCGCCGGCCGCCTGGCCGACCGGCTGGGCCGGCGCACGGTGATGATGATCGCCGCGGTGCTGTTCGTGCTCAGCGCCATCGGCACGGGTGCGGCGAACTCCTCGATGATCTTCATCATCGCCCGCTTCGTGGGCGGCCTGGGCGTGGGCGCGGCCAGCGTCCTGTCGCCGGTCTACATCAGCGAGGTGACCCCGGCGAACATCCGCGGCCGGCTCTCCAGCATCCAGCAGATCATGATCATCACCGGCCTGACCGGGGCGTTCGTGGCCAACTACGCTCTCGCGGCCACCGCGGGCGGCTCCACCGCCGAGTTCTGGATGGGCTATCCCGCCTGGCGCTGGATGTTCTGGATGCAGACCATTCCCGCCAGCATCTTCTTCCTGACGCTGCTGCTGATCCCGGAGAGCCCGCGCTACCTGGTGGTCAAGGGCCGCGAGGCCCAGGCCGAGGCGGTGCTGACCCGCCTGTTCGGGGCCGCCGAGGCGCGCCGCAAGGTGGAGGAGATCCGCGACTCCCTGGCAGCCGACCATCACCGTCCCAGCCTGAGGGACCTTATCGACAAGGCCACCGGCAAGATCCGGCCGATCGTGTGGACCGGCATCGGGCTCGCGGTCTTCCAGCAGCTCGTCGGCATCAACATCGTCTTCTACTACGGCGCCGTGCTCTGGCAGTCGGTGGGCTTCTCCGAAGATGACGCCCTGAAGATCAACATCCTCTCGGGTTCGCTCTCGATCGTGGCCTGCCTCGCCACCATCGTCCTGATCGACCGCATCGGCCGCAAGCCGCTGCTGTTGCTGGGCTCTGCGGGCATGGCGGTCACCCTGGCCGCCATGGCCTGGGCCTTCTCCACGGCCACCCTCGTCGACGGGGCGCTGGACCTGTCCGACCAGATGGGTCTCGTCGCCCTGATCGCCGCCAACGCCTACGTGATCCTCTTCAACCTCAGCTGGGGCCCGGTGATGTGGGTCATGCTGGGCGAGATGTTCCCGAACCAGATCCGCGGCTCGGGCCTGGCGGTGGCCGGCTTCGCCCAGTGGATGGCCAACTTCGCCATCGCCGTAAGCTTCCCGTCGCTGGCGGTCAGCCTGGGCCTGTCCCTAACCTACGGCTTCTACGCCCTCAGCGCCTTCGTCTCGTTCTTCTTCGTCCGGGCCATGGTCAAGGAGACCCGCGGCCGCGAGCTGGAGGATATGGTCGGCTAGGACGGTTCCGGCGGGGGACCACGCCCATGCGGAAGATCCGGGCGCTCCGGTGGTGGATCATCGGCCTCATCATGCTGGGGGCCCTGCTCAACTACCTGACGCGGGCCACCATGGGCGTGGCCGCCCCCACGCTGCTCACCGACCTGTCGATCTCGGAGCGGGAGTACGGCTGGATCACCAGCGCCTTCCAGGCCGGGATCATGCTGCAGCCGGTGGTCGGCTATGTCCTGGACACCCTGGGGCTGCGCACGGGCATGGCGATCTTCGCCGGCGCCTGGTCGGCCATCTCCATCGCCCACGGCTTCGCCAATTCCTGGCCGGCGTTCGCCCTGCTCAGAGGCCTGCTGGGGTTTGCGGAGGGCTCGGCCAACCCGGCGGGCATGAAGGTGGTGGCCACCTGGTTTCCCGCCCGCGAGCGGGGGTTCGCCGGCGGCTTCTACAACATCGGCGCCTCGGTCGGGACCATGCTGGCCCCGCCGCTGGTGGCCTGGGCGATCCTCACGTTCAACTGGCGGGCGGCCTTCGTCATCACCGGCCTTCTGGGCCTGCTGTGGGTGGTGCTGTGGTGGTTCGGCTTCCGCGAGCCGGCCAACCATCCACGGCTGTCGGCCGAGGAGCGGGCCAAGATCACCGCCGGGCAGGAGGCCGACCTCCAGGCCGATGCGGCCAAGCCCTCGATGCTGAAGCTGCTTCGCCGGCGGGACTTCTGGGGCATCGCCCTGCCGCGGCTGCTGGCCGACCCGACCTGGGGCACCCTGTCGTTCTGGGTGCCGCTGTACCTGGTGCAGACCCGAGGCTTCGACCTCAAGCAGATCGCCATGTTCGCCTGGCTGCCGTTCCTGGCGGCCGACGCCGGCTGCGTGTTCGGGCCGGCAGTGGCCGACTTCCTCCAGCGCCGGGGCGTCAGCCTCATCAACGCCCGTCGCGGCGCCTTCACCCTCGGCGCGCTGATGATGACCGGCATGATGTTCGTGGGCCGGGTGGAAAGTCCCTACGCCGCCATCGCCCTCCTGTGCCTGGGTGGCTTCGCGCACCAGACCCTCTCGGTGACCGTGATCACCATGGCCTCGGACCTGTTCAAGCGGAATGAGGTGGCGACGGCGGCGGGCATGGCCGGGACCTGCGGCAACCTCGGGGTGCTGATCTTCTCGCTGCTGATCGGCGGGCTGGTGGCCACCGTGGGCTATGACCCCTTCTTCGTCGCCCTTGGCCTGCTCGACATCGTGGGGGCGGTGCTGCTCTGGACGCTGGTGAAGGACCGCCCGGTTCGCAACCCGGTGGCGGAGCTTCCCGCCGTATGAGGGTGAGCAATCCGATCCTGCGGGGGTTCAATCCGGACCCTTCCATCGTCCGCGTGGGCGAGGACTACTACATCGCCACCTCCACCTTCGAATGGTTCCCGGGCGTGCAGATCCACCACTCCCGCGACCTGGTGAACTGGCGCCTCGCCGCCCGCCCGCTACGCCGGCCGAGCCAGCTGGACATGCGCGGCGATCCGGACTCCTGCGGCGTCTGGGCCCCGTGCCTGACCCACGCCGACGGCCTGTTCCACCTGATCTACACCGACGTGAAGCGCTATGGCCGCACCACGGTGGGCGGCGCGTCCGGCGCCTCCCTGAGGGACTTCCACAACTACGTGGTCACCTCGAAGACCATCGAGGGTGACTGGTCCGACCCGGTCTTCCTGAACTCCAGCGGCTTCGACCCCTCGCTGTTTCACGACGTGGATGGCCGCAAGTACCTGCTGAACATGCTGTGGGACCACAGGCCCGGCCGCAGCCGCTTCGCCGGCATCGTCTGCCAGGAGTATTCCCCGGCGGAGCGGCGGCTGGTGGGCGAGCGGCGGGTGATCTTCGAAGGCACGGCCCTTGGCCTGACCGAGGCGCCGCACCTCTATCGCCGGGACGGCTGGTACTATCTGGTCACCGCTGAGGGCGGGACAGGCTTCGGCCACGCCGTGACCATGGCCAGGTCCCGCGATCTCTGGGGCCCCTATGAGGTGCAACCCGGGCGTCCTGTGCTGACCGCCCGCGACCGGCCGGACGCGCCCCTGCAGCGCGCCGGACACGCGGACCTGGTGGAGACGCCGGACGGCCGCACCCTGGCCGTCTATCTCTGCGGTCGGCCGCTGCCCAATCGCGGCCGCTGCGTCCTGGGCCGGGAGACGGCGATCCAGGAGCTGCTGTGGGGCAAGGACGGTTGGCTCCGGACGCGGGATGGCCGCGGCACGCCTGAACTCGAGGCCGAGGTTCCGGACCTGCCCGAGGCGCCGTTCCAGGCCGAGCCGGCGCGACGGACGTTCCACGGCCCCGGGCTGCCGCCCGAGTTCCAGTGGCTGCGCACGCCCTATCCCGAGGAGATCTTCAGCCTCACCGAGCGGCCGGGCTTCCTGCGCCTGTTCGGCCGGGAGTCCATCGGCAGCCTGTTCCGCCAGGCCCTGGTCGCCCGGCGACAGCAGGCGTTCTGCTATTCGGCGAGCACCCGGATGGAGTTCAGACCCGAGCACTTCCAGCAGGCGGCGGGCCTGGTCTGCTACTACGGCGCCGCCAAGTTCCACTACCTGATGGTCACCCACGACGAGGCCCTCGGCCGGGTGGCGCAGGTGATGTCGGCCCTGCCGGATTCGCCGCAGGCGGACGCCTTCACCCGGCCGATCGCTCTGCCCGACGGTCCGGTGGAGCTTCGGGTCGAGGTGGACTACGAGCGCCTGCGGTTTGGCTACCGGGCGGGCGAGGGCGAGTGGACCTGGCTGCCGGAGGTGTTCGACGCCAGCATCCTGTCCGACGAGGCCACCCAGCCGGGGGCGCCGAACTTCACCGGCGCCTTCGTGGGCGTCTGCTGCCAGGATACGTCGGGCGCGGCCAGGCCCGCCGACTTCGCCTGGTTCGAGTATCGCGAGCGCGACTACCTGGCCGATCCGACGGGATAGGCGCGCGCGATGCGTCAGAGATCCCGCGTCAGGTTCCGCGCGGGGCGGCCGTTCACCCGCACCTTGGTCAGTGTCAGGCCTTCCACGTGGCGGACGATGGAAGGCTCGGCCACCCCCTGGAAATCACAGCCGACGATGCGGATGTCCCGGGCGGGCGCGCCGGGCAGGCCCTGCAGGTCCACGGCCCGCCCGCTCCTGGCGCTGCGCACGTTCTCGATCACCACGTCGCGCAGCACGGGCCGGAAGGGGCCGCTGGCGCCTTCCTCATAGTTGAAGTCGACGGTGACCACGGCCCGGCGGACGTTGCCGACCTCCAGGTTGCGGTAGCGCACCCGCTCCACCACCCCGCCACGCAGGGCGTTGTTCTTGAAGCGAATGGCGTGGTCGAGGTCGGGACTGTCCAGCTTACAGTCCTCGGCGAAGACGTTGCGCACGTGGCCGGAAATCTGGCTGCCGATGGTCAGGCCGCCATGGCCATCGGCCATGCGGCAGCGGCGGATCACCACGTTCTCGCACGGGGTGGCCACCCGGCGTCCGTCCTCGTTGCGGCCCGAGTTGAGGGCGATGCAGTCGTCGCCGGTGGAGAAGAAGCAGTCCTCGATCAGCACGTCCCGGCAGCTCTCCGGGTCGCAGCCGTCGTTGTTGGGCCCGTGGCTGTTGATGTCGAGCCGGCGGATGGTGACGTTCTCGCAGAGCACCGGGTGTACCTGCCAGAAGGGCGAGCGGCGAAGGCTGACGCCCTCGATCAGCACGTTCCGGCAGCGGTACGGCTGGATGAACGGCGGGCGCAGGTAGCTCCCCTCGCCGAAGACGCGCTCGGACACGGGCGTACGCTCCTCGGCCATCTGGAACAGCCGGGCCCTCGCCGCCCGCTGGTCGGGCATGCCCTCGGACCAGCCGTGCTGGTTCTGCTTCCAGCGCCCCTTCCAGGTCCACCAGTTCTCGCGCGAGCACTGGCCGTCGAGGACGCCCTCGCCGGTGATGGCGATGTTCTCCTGCTCGAAGGCGTAGATGAACGGCGAATAGTTCATCAGCTCCACGCCTTCCCAGCGGGTGAAGACCGCCGGCAGATAGGCCTTGGGGTCGGTCTTGAAGAGGATCGTCGCACCCTTCTGGACGTGCAGGTTGACGTTGCTCTTCAGGTGGATCGGGCCGGTCAGCCACCAGCCCGGCGGCACGACCACCCGGCCGCCGCCGGCCGCGTTCGCGGCGGCGATGGCCTTGGCGAAGGCTGCGCTGGAATCGCCCACCGCCTCGCCGTCGGCGCCGTAATCGGTGATCGGGAATTCGCGGTCGGGGAAGGTCGGCGGCCGAATGCGGGCGACGATGGCTTCGGCCATGGCCCAGTCGTCATCCGAGCCGGCCCGACCCTGCGCGGCCTTGGCGAGGGCGGGCGCGGCGGTGAGTGCCGCACCGGAGAGCAGGACTTCACGGCGACGGATCATGCCGGCCTCCGGGACGCTGAAAAGAAAGGGAAAGGCCGGGCGGGAAAGGGCCACCGCCCGGCCGTTGGCTGCGCTTAGAAGGCGTAGCGCGCGCCGAAGTAGAACTGGCGGCCGAAGTGGTGGTTGGTCCACACCCGGGCGGCCTCGGTGTCGTTGTACTGGCGGCTGTCCTCGTCGGTGAGGTTGAGGCCCTCGAGCGTCAGGCGCAGCTTCTCGGTGAGCTGGTAGCTGATGTTGGCGTCCACGGTGGTGGTCGAGGGCACCCAGTCGGCGTCCTGGTAGTCCTGGCGCCGCCCGGTGGTCAGGTTGCCCTGGTTGCCCGACGGCACGGCGAACAGGTAGCTCGACCGGTGGGACAGCGAAACGCGGGCGCTGAACTTGGCGTCCTCGTAGAAGAGGGTGGCGTTGTAGGCGTTCTTCGAGACGTTGGTCGGCCGGTTTTCCAGCGTCAGGTTGGCCGGGCAGGCGCCGTTCACCGGCGTGCCGGCGCAGAAGATCTGCGTGCCCTTCACATAGGTGTAGTTGAAGAGCGCGCCGAAGTTGCCCGCCCATTCCGGCGCGCCGAAGCGGTCCACCAGGAAGGTGAAGGGCTGCTGGATGTTGACCTCGAAGCCCTTGTAGGGATCGCCGCCCTTGGTGTTGATCGTGGTGGTGAACTGGGCCTCGTCGTTGGGCGTGCGGCCGGTGCCCGCCAGCAACTCGGCGGGCAGGCCGAAGGACGAGAAGGGGCCGGTGAGGCGGACGGTGGTGAAGTCGGTCTTGAAGTCCTTGAGGAAGAAGCCGACCGCCACCAGGGAGTTGCCGCCCGGGTACCATTCGAACGACAGGTCGTAGGTGTTCGCCTTGGCGGGCTTCAGGAACGGGTTTCCGGCGGTGATCGTCAGGTTGCCGGTGGTGTTCACCGTGCCGCCGGGGTTCAGGGCGTTCAGGCTAGGACGGACCATCACCTTGGCGGCGGCGGCCCGGACCAGGAGCTCGGGGGTCACCTCGGCCACCACGTTCGCGGACGGCAGCCAGTCCTCGTACTTGTTCTCGATCGTCACCCGGTCGGGGACGACGATGCCCCCTGGCCCGGTGAGCGTCCGATAGCCTGAGGCCGTCACCTCGGTCTCCACGTAGCGGACGCCGAGGTCGCCGCGCAGACGCCAGGGCAGGATCTCGGTGTCGAAGTTCACCTGGCCGTAGAAGGCGTTGCTCTCCTCGGTGATGGTCCGGAAGCTGCCCCGGGCGTTGGAGTTGTCGATGCCGCCCAGGGTGAAGGTTCCGCTGTTGGAATAGATGCCGTAGGCCTGGGCCACCGCGTCGAAGTTCGGCACGACCCAGCCGCTGGGCACGCCCGCGCCGCCGCCCAGGCCCTTGCCGAAGCCGGTGAGCTGCTCCGACAGCGAGGCCATGGTCACGCCCGGAGGCATGGCCGGGATCGCGAACTCGCTGGCCCGGCGATACTCCTGGCCATCGTTCCCGTACTTCTTCCACGTGCCGCCGAGCAGCAGGGTGAAGGTGTCGTTGGCCTCCCACTCCACGTCGCCAGTGACGATGTCGAAGCTGTTCTGAACGAACTGCGGCCGCAGCCGGATTTCGCTCGGCCGCACGGTCCCGTTGGCGTTGGCGTTGGTGAAGGTGAAGGCGTTGGGGTCGGTGACGTCGAAGCCCCAGGTGATGTTCGGCAGGTGCTTGTCGTCCCGCGCGTCGTAGATCCACCCGTCCTGGTTCGCACGGTCGAAGGTGATGGTGGTCTGGATCGGGTTCTTGAAGCTCGACTTGGACGTGCCCCACATCCCGCGGACCCGCAGGGTGTCGGTGAGCTCGTGCGAGCCCGACAGGCTGTACTGGCTGAAGATCGTCTCAAGCTTGTCTTCCCGGCTTTCGATGCGGATGTCGACGTTGTCGAACACGCCGTAGGTGAGGGTGCCGTACTGGTCGACCTCGTAGACCCGCGGGATCATGTACGCCTTGCCGAACTCGGGGCTGCTGGCGTTGCGGCTGAAGGAGATGCCCTCGAGGTAGTTCTCGGTGCGGTGCGATTTGAAGTTGGAATAGAGGTAGTCGAAGCTGATCAGGGTCCGGTCGGTGGGCTTCCACTGCAGGGCGCCGGTGATGCCCAGCCGCTCCTGATCGTAGTCCAGGCGGGCGTAGCGCGGGATGCGCGGGTGCCAGTTGCCGGGGTCGGAGGCCCGCTGGTAGGCGGCGATGTTCTCGGCCGTGCCCGGCAGGCGGGGATTGCCCGCGAAGCAGTTCGCCGCGTCCACCCCGACGGCGGCGTTGGCGCCGGGGTTGAACTGCTGGCCGGCCGAGGTGGGATTGGTGTCGTAGCCGGCGGGGCTGCACCAGCCGCCGTTCGACGTGCCCTCGGCCCAGCGGACGGTGTTGTAGCCTTCCTCGCGCACGCCCCGCTCGGAGTAGGCCACCGACAGCAGCACGCCGACGGTGTCGTCCAGGAACCGCTTGGAGAACAGGCCCGCCACCCGCGGGTCCCAGCTCTTCGACAGGTCGTTGTAGCCATACTGCCCCGACAGCGTCAGGACCTGGTCCTTGCCGAAGTCGAAGGGCCGTGAGGTCGTCAGGTCCACCGTGGCGCCCAGCGAGCCTTCCTCGATGCTTGCCGAGGCGGTCTTGCGGACGGCCAAGCTGTTGAAGAGCTCTGAGGCGAAGACGTTGAAGTCGAACTGGCGGGCGCGGTTGGCGCCGCCGTCGGCATCGGACCCGCCGGTGGTCGTCAGGGCCTCCATGCCGTTGATGCGCACGCGGGTCGAGCCGGGGCCCAGGCCCCGCACGGTGATGTTGCGGCCTTCGCCGGCCGAGCGGGTGATGGCCACGCCGGGGATGCGCTGCAGCGACTCGGCCAGGTTGTTGTCGGGGAACTTGGCGATGTCCTCGGCCTTGATCGCGTCGACCACGCCGGACTCTTCACGCTTCACCGCGATGGCGCTCTGGATCGCCGCCCGGAAGCCGGTGACGACGATCTCCTCGACTTCCGAGCCGGCCGCCTGGGCGGCGGGGGACTGGGACTGCTGGGCCAGGGCCGGGGCGGCGAGGCCGCTCGCCAGGACCAGAATGGACGCGCCGCACGTCAGCGAGCGCAGGCGGATCTCGCCCGTTCGCACCATCGGAATTCCTCCCCTTACCGCTCCGTTTGCGGAGCGTCGCCGTCGCTGCGGCCTTGACCTGTCTAAACCCGCCCGATGAACATTGACACCGGTGTCATATTGGCCTGAGAAAATGCGCGGAACCCCCGCATCGCCCGAGCTTGGAGGAAACATGCCTTTCGCTGACACCGGTGTCAACAACGCCGAACGTGGGTTTTCCCGCTTCGGGCGCCGCCCAAACCCGGTGTTTTCCAGCGAGTACGGGATCGTCCGCGAGGTGCTGATCGAGGCTCGGCGGCAGGCGGGGCTGAGCCAACGTGCGCTGGCGGCGCGTCTGGAGAAGACCGGTTCGCACGTGGCCATGATCGAGCGGGGCCAGCGGCGGGTCGACCTTCTGGAATTCTGCCGGATGGCCGACAGCCTGGGATTGCCGGCCCAGGAGCTGTTGCGCCGGATCGAGGAGCGTCTGCGGCCGCAGGGGGCGGCGAACGCGCCGGGCGCGGGTCAGGCGGCGATGGCCGACGCCGGGGCCTTCGCCAAGGCTTCGTAGGCCAAGCTTACCGCGGCGCGGAATCGAGGCTCGGCCGCCAGACCGGGCGGGAAGACGCTGTCGAGGGCCAGGAAGGCGGCCACCACGTCCCCGTCGCCGCGCGCGGTCTGCGCGAGCAGGTCGGAGAGGGGGTCGATGATCTTCGCCCCGGCCGCGGTCTGGCGCATGACAAACGCGATCCAGGCGGCGACGCCCACCGCCAGCCTTTCGGCCGGCCGGCCCGCCTCCAGGGCCTCGGCGGCCGTTTCCAGCAGCCGGAAGCGCAGCTTCTGCGAGCCGTCCCAGGCGATCTGCGACAGGCGGTGGGCGATGGCCGGATTGCGGAAGCGCTGCAGCACATCATCGATGTATGCGGGCACGTCCAGTTCGGGTGCGTCCAGCGTCGGCGCCACGTCCTGGCGCATCATCCGCTCGACAAAGCCGGCGAGGCGGGGGTCGCCCATGGCTTCCGAGACGGTCTCGTAACCCAAGGCGAGGCCCACATAGGCCAGGGTGGAATGGGCGCCGTTGAGCAGGCGCAGCTTGGCGCGCTCGAAGGGCGCCACTTCGCGCGCCACCGTCACGCCGGCGGCCCGGAAGGCCTCGGCGTCGACGCCGAGCTGGTCTTCGATCACCCACTGGGTGAAACGCTCGCGCTGGACCGGCCAGGCGTCTTCAAGGCCCAGGACCTCGGCTGCCTGTGCGCGCAGGGCCTCGTCCGTCGCGGGCGTGATGGAGTCCACCATGCTGGACGGGAAGCGCGCCTCGGCGGCGATCCACCGGGCGAGGTCGGCCTGGCCCTGCGCCTCGGCGAGCTGCAGGACGGCCCGGCGCAGCTTCACCCCGTTGTCCGAAAGGTTGTCGCAGCTGATGGCGGTGAAGGCTGGAACGCCTGCCTCGCGGCGGCGACGCAGGGCCTCGACGATCCAGCCCGGCAGGCTGGCCGGCCGCTGCGGGTCCGCGAGCTCGCGCCGGATGTCAGGATGCTCCAGGTCGAGGTCGCCGGCCGTGGTGAGGCAATAGCCCTTCTCGGTGACCGTGGCGGTCACGTAGCGGACGCCGGGCCGGGTCAGCCGCTCGAACACCGCCTCCGGATCCTCGGGCGCCACCAGAACTTCCAGGATCGAGCCGACCACCCGATAGGCCGGATCGGCCTCCTTCTCGGCCAGGGTGTAGAGGCCGTCCTGGGGCGCCAGGGCGTCGCGAACGTCCGGGCTGCGCAGGGAGACCGCGCACACGCCGAAGCCGGGGGCGCGGCCCAGCATCTGATCGAAGTAATAGGCCTGGTGAGCCCGGTGGAAGGCGCCCGGCCCGAAGTGGACGATCCCGACGCTCGCCGCGCCGCGGTCGTAGGCGGGAAGGCGGACAGGCTCGCGGACTTGCGCCAGCGTCGCGTCGGACAGTCGGTTCAAAGCGTGACCCCGCGTTTCCAGAAGGCGATCTCGCGCTCGCCGTTCGCCTCGGCCCGGGTCGGGCGTCCCGAGGCGGTGGCCAGCACCAGGTCCATGAGGCGGCCCGCCGCTTCGTCCATGGTCTCGCCGGCGACGATCCGGCCGGCGTCGAAGTCGATCCAGCCGGGCTTGCGCTGGGCGAGGCTGGAATTGGTGGCGATCTTCAGGGTCGGCGCGGGGAAGCCCAAGGGCGTGCCCCGGCCGGTGGTGAACAGGATGACGGTGGCCCCCGCCGCCGTCAGGGCGGTGGACGAGACCGCATCGTTGCCGGGCGCCTCGAGCAGCACCACGCCCGGACGATGCGCCTGCTCGCCGTAGCGGATGACCTCGGTCACCGGGCCGCGGCCCGCCTTCTGCACCGCGCCCAGGGACTTCTCCTCCAGGGTGGTGATGCCGCCGGCGAGATTACCCGGCGACGGGTTCTCGCTGACCGGCTCGCCATGGGCGAGGAAGTAGGCCTTGAAGTTGTTGACCACGTCGGCGAGCCCCTGGAACACCGTCTCGTCGGCGGCCCTGGCCATCAGCAGGCGCTCTGCGCCGAAGATCTCCGGGATCTCCGTGAGCACGGCGGTTCCGCCGGCGCCGCACACCTGGTCGGCGATCCGCCCCACCAGCGGGTTGGCGGTCAGGCCCGAGAGCCCGTCAGAGCCGCCGCATTTCAGGCCGATCACGAGGTCGGAGAGCGGGCAGGGCTCGCGCCGGTCGTTCTCGGCGATGGCCACGAGTTCCGCGACGGCGCTCAGGCCTTCCTCCAGCTCGTCCTCGGCCGCCTGGGCGGCGAAGGCCCGCAGGCGCTCCCGGTCGAGCTGCGGGGCCGAGTCCAGCAGGGCCGAGAGCTGATTGTTCTCGCAGCCCAGGCCCAGGATCAGCACGCCCCCGGCGTTGGGGTGCCCCGCCAGGGCCGCCACCATGGCGCGGGTGGCCGCCAGGTCATCGCCCAGCTGGGAGCAGCCGAACGGATGGGTGAGGGCGTGCACCCCGTCCACCCGGCCTTCGAACAGGCGCCCAGCCCGCTCGGCGATCCGCTGGGCGGTCCGCGCCACGCAGCCCACGGTGCAGAGGATCCAGATCTCGTTGCGGGTTCCGACGCGGCCGTTCCTGCGGCGATATCCCATGAACGTCGCCTGAGGCGCGGGCAGGGGCTCGGACGCGCCGGGCCGCCAGGCGTAGTCCTCCTGGTCCGAGAGCGCGGTGGCGAGGTTGTGGGTGTGGACGTGCTCGCCGGGGGCGATGTCCGTGAGCGCACGGCCTATGGGCCAGCCGTACTTGCGCACCGGCTGGCCGGCGGCGATGGCGCGCCGCGCCAGCTTGTGGCCGGCCGGGATATCCGCCGCCGCCGTCACCCCGCTCAGGCTCTCGCCCGCGGCCACAGCCCGCAAGGCCACGGCCACGTCGTCGCGAGGATCGATGATCAGCAGCTCGCCGCTCATGGAAAAATGGTAACCGGTGTCAACGATTGTTCAAACAGCGGTTGGGACAACATTTGCTTTCCGGCCGGCACCCGTTAGTGGTCAGGCGCGAAACAGACCGAGGCTTCGGATGAAGAAGGCGCCCCGCGCCCTGGACGAAATGTCCGACGCCCCCCGCCGGCGGCCCACCATCAACGACATCGCGCGCCTGGCCGGCGTGTCGAAGAAGACCGTCTCGCGGGTCATCAACGCCTCGCCCTTCGTGCGGGACGACACGCGCGAGCGCATCCAGGCGGTGATCGCCGAGCTGGGCTATGCCCCGGACCCGCAGGCGCGGGGCCTGGCCTACGGCCGGGCCTTCCTGATCGGCCTCGTCTACGACAACCCCAATCCGCAGTACGTCGTGAACATGCAGCTGGGCCTGCTGGACGGCATGCGCGGGTCGGGCTTCGAGCTTGTGGTGCATCCCTGCGACCGGGAGAGCCCTACCTTCCTGGAGGACCTGCGCGGCTTCGTCGAGCGGCAGCGGCTGTTCGGCGTGGTGCTGACCCCCTCGGTGTCCGAGGACGAGCGGGCGGCCCGGCTGATGGCCGAGATCGGCTGCGCCTACGTCCGTGTGGCCTCGGTGAGCCTCGACACGCCCGAGCACATGATCGAGACCCGGGATCGCCTGGGCGGCCGGGAGGCGGCGCGCCACCTGGCCGAGCTTGGCCACACACGCATCGCCTTTATCTCGGGTCCGCCGAGCTTCCGCTCCTCGCACGAGCGGCGGTCCGGCTTCGAGGAGGCCCTGAACGAGGCGGGCCTGACCCTGAACAGGGCCTATGTGGCCGAGGGCGGCTACACGTTCGAGAGCGGCATCGCCCGCGGGCTTGAGCTGCTGCGGCTGGATCCGCGCCCCACCGCCATCTTCGCGGCCAACGACGAGATGGCGGCCGGGGTCCTCCAGGCCGCGCGCCAGCTGGGGCTGGGCATCCCCGACGACGTTTCGGTGCTCGGCTTCGACGATTTCCAGATCGCTTCCCGGCTCTGGCCGGCGCTCACCACCATCCGCACGCCCACGCGCGAGATCGGGCGGCTGGCGGTGGAGCGGCTGCTGGGGGTGGAGGACGAGGCCCGGGATCCGAAAGAGCGGCTGCCGGTCCTGGTGGTGCGGGACTCCACCGCCCCGCCCAGGTCTTGAGGGGGCCCTGAGCGGCCCTGAGGGCGCTCCCTACTTCTTTGCGGGAAGCGGGTAGGAGATGATGAGGACGAGGTCCTCCTCGCCGACCTGGGCGACGCCCACCGTGGCGCCGCCGTAGAGATAGGCCGCTCCGCCTGGGCCGAGGCGTCTGCTCACGCCGTCCGACGTCACCTCGCCCTGGCCGGAGAGCACGTAATAGACTTCGTCGTGATCGATCGGGTGCAGGCCGATGGCGGCGCCCTTGTGCAGCACGCGTTTGCGGAACTTCATGGTCCGGTTCGGGGCGGCGTCCGAGATCCGATAGGCCGTGCTCATGCCGATGGCGCCGTGCGGCGGCGGCTCGGCCCCCATGACCTCCTTCTCGTCCACGAAGACCGCAGGCGGGGCGGCGAGGGCGGCTGCCGGCGCCGCCACATCCGCAGCCACAAGCATCGCCAGAAGGCCCGCCGCCCGCATCACAGTTTCACGGGCTCCATCTTGGGCGTCAGGATGTGCACCACCAGCAAGGCCAGCAGATAGGCCGAACCGGCGACGATGAAGATCGGCGTATAGGTGCCGATCTTCTCCAGCACGTAGCCCGCGTACTTGGACATCACCATGCCGCCCACGGCGCCGATCATGCCGCCGATGCCCACCACCGAGCCCACCGCCGAGCGTGGGAAGACATCGCCCGGCAGGGTGTAGAGGTTGGCCGAGAAGCCCTGGTGGGCGGCGGTGGCGACACCGATGATCAGCACGGCGACCCACAGGTTGTCGGCGAACGCGGCGAAGGACACCGGCACAGCCAGCAGGGCGCAGATCAGCATGGTGGTCTTGCGGGCGCGGTTGATCGACCAGCCCATGTGCATGAACCGCGACGACAGCCATCCGCCGCCGACGCTGCCCACGTCCGACAGCAGGTAGATGGCCACGAGTGGCGGGCCGAAGGTCTTCAGGTCGAGCCCGTAGCGCTTGCCCAGGAAGTCCGGCAGCCAGAAAAGGAACATCCACCAGATCGGGTCGATCAGGAACTTGCCCAGGGCATAGGCCCAGGTCTCCCGATACCGGAGCAGGCGCGTCCAGGGGATGCTGACCGCCGGATCGGCCGGGTCCTGCTCGATATGGGCCAGTTCGGCGGCGCTGATCTTCGGGTGCTCCCGCGGTCGGCGGTAGACCAGGAGCCAGATGGGCAGCCAGATCAGGCCCGCGACGCCCGTCACGATGAAGGTCATCTGCCAGCCCCAGGTCAGGGTGATGACCGGGATGACGAGGGGTGTGACGATGGCGCCGATGTTGGTGCCCGCATTGAAGATGCCCGTGGCCAGCGCGCGTTCCTTCTTGGGGAACCACTCGGCCACCGCCTTGATGCCCGCCGGGAAGGCCCCGCCTTCGCCCAGGCCCAGGACCACGCGACTGGCCACGAAGCCGCCGAAGGACCGCGCCCCGGCGGTGGCGATGTGGCCGATCTGCCAGATCAGGAAGGCGAGGCCGAAGCCCCAGCGGGCGCCGATCCGGTCCATGATCCGGCCCCAGGCGAGGTAGGCGATGGCGTAGGCGGCCTGGAACCACAGCACGAGGTCGGCATAGTCCGTCTCGCTCCAGCCGAACTCGTTGGTCAGGTCGGCCTTCAGCAGGCCGATGGCCTGGCGGTCGACATAGTTGATGACCATCGCCGTGAAGAGGAGGGCGACAACCACCCAACGGTACTTGCCGACGGCGGCGGGCGGTTGGGCGATGCGCCCGGCGGTGGTTGTCATGTCTCCCTCCCCGTTATTCCGCGGTCGCCGGGACCGCTTCGCAGCGGATCTCGGCCACGTCGCCGAAGACGATACGGGCCGATTGGCCGGCCTCGATTTCATGAATTCCGCTCGCCGCTCCTGTCGTCACCAACTGCCCGGCCTTGAGAGGCCGGCCCCGGCGGGAGGCCGCACCGAGCAGGAAGGCGAGGGAGGCGGCAGGCCCGCCCGGCACCGAAGCCGGAGCCCCGCGACCCACCAGCCGGTCCTCCACATAGGCCTCGCAGGCCGGGATGGACTCTGGGCGGTCGCGCCAGCCGAGGATGGGCGGACCGACGATCAGGGCCGCGTTGTTGCCGAAGTCGGAGGCCACGACCTTGGGGCCCAGGACGTTGATGGTGGCCAGCGGACTTCCGGCCAGCTCGACGCCGGCGAACATCTCGTCGGCCAGGGCGGCCGCCTCGTCCGCGGTCCAGGTCAGCTTGTCGGCGGGGGCATCGGCGCCGACGCGGAACACATACTCGGCCTCCACCGCCGCGAAGCCGCCGGCGATCACCGGTAGTGGGGTTGGGCGCTCAGGCTCCGCGCGCCAGATGTTGCGGGAGAAGATCGGCCCCATGACCCGATCGGCCCCGAGCTCGGCCTGGAACGCCTCGGGAATCCGGCCGACCTTCCAGCCGGCCACTGTGTCGGGCCAAAGGCCGATGGCAAGGTCCTGCACGGCATAGCCCTGAACGAGGTCGGCGGGCAGGCGCCCGCCGGGGAAGCCGGTCACGGCGCGCGCGCCCAGCCGGGCCTCCACGAAGGCGCGGGCCACGGATTCGGGATCGAAAAGGGGCGCGGTCTCCGCCGCCGGCGCAGTCACGTCGTCTCGTCCTCCCGGCCGGTCCATCCCGAGGGGGCGCGGCTTGATGGTTCTCGTTCGGCGGGGTGCTCGTGCGAGCTGAGCAACCACGGATCGGCGGCACATTGTGGCATCAGGTAACCGGTGTCAATTTGGCGAACACCGCACGATCTGCTTCTCTCGTCGTCAGCTTCCGGAGCGGCGGCAAACGGCTTGCGCCCTCTGATGACACCGGTTACCGAGGTCGTAGGGAGGACCGAAATGACCAGCCCGCTGAGGCTTCACCCGGACCGGCTGTTCCCGGCCGAGCCCGAAACCCGCGCCGTGGCTCGCCGTCTGTACGGGGCGGTGAAGGACCTGCCGATCATCAGCCCCCACGGGCACACCGATCCGGAGTGGTTCGCCGGCGACGCGCCGTTCGCCGACGCGACCAGCCTGTTCCTCTCGCCCGACCACTACCTCTACCGGATGCTCTATTCGCAGGGCGTGCCCCTGGATCAGCTGGGCGTCGCGTCGAAGTCGGGCCCCTCATCGGCGGATCCGCGGGAAGCCTGGCGCATCCTGGCCTCGAACATGCGCCTGTTCCGCGGGACGCCGTCCTCCATGTGGCTGAACCACGTGTTCGGCGAGGTGTTTGGCTTCGAGGTCGAGCTGTCGGCCGAGACAGCCGACCTCTATTTCGACCGCATCGGCGAGGCGCTGCAGACCGAGGCCTTCCGGCCCAGGGCGCTGTTCGAACGGTTCAACATCGAGCTGCTGGCGACCACGGAATCGCCCACCGACGAGCTGAAGCATCACAAGGCGATGCGGGCCAGCGGCTGGAAGGGCCGGGTGGTGACCGCCTATCGCCCCGATCCGGTGATTGACGCCGAGCATGAGGACTTCCGCGCCAGCCTCGGGCGCTTCGGCGAGCTGACGGGTCAGGACGTCGAGAGCTGGCCCGGCTATCTGGAGGCCCACCGCATCCGGCGCGCAGCGTTCATGGAGCTGGGCGCCACCTCCACCGACCACGGCCATCCCACCGCCGCCACCGCCGACCTGACGGACGCCGAGGCCGAGGCCCTGTTCCGTAAGCTGCTGAGCGGCGATTTCACGGCCGCCGACGCCGAGTTGTTCCGGGCGCAGATGCTGACCGAGATGGCCAGGATGAGCCTGGACGATGGCCTGGTGATGCAGATCCACCCGGGCTCGTTCCGCAACCACAACGCCGGCCTCTTCGCCCGCTTCGGCCGGGACAAGGGCGCCGACATCCCCATGCGCACCGACTATGTGCGGGCCCTGAAGCCGCTGCTGGACCGTTTCGGCAACGAGCGTGACCTGTCGATCATCGTCTTCACCCTGGACGAGAGCACCTATTCCCGCGAGCTCGCGCCCCTGGCCGGGCACTATCCGGTGCTCAAGCTCGGCCCCGCCTGGTGGTTTCACGACAGCCCGGAGGGCATGCGCCGCTTCCGCGAGCAGGTCACCGAGACGGCCGGCTTCTACAACACCGTCGGTTTCAACGACGACACCCGCGCCTTCCTGTCGATCCCGGCCCGCCACGATGTGGCCCGGCGCATCGACGCCGGCTTCCTCGCCCGCCTGGTGACCGAGCACCGCATCTCCGAGGAGGAGGCGCACGAGACCGCCATCGACCTCGCCTACAACCTGCCCAAGCGGGCCTACAAGCTGGACGAGCCGGCCGCCGCGCCGGCGATCGCCTGACGAGGAGACGCTGCCCCGTGTTCAAGCGCATCTATCACGCCACCCATCCCGACATGATGGAAGGCGTCGACAACGAGACCCTGCGCCAGCGCTATCTCATCGACGGCCTGTTCCAGCCCGGCGAGGTGGTGCTGAACTACACCCACTACGAACGGTTCGTGGTCGGCGGCGCGGCCCCGGCGGGCAGAGCCCTGCGTCTGCCCGACCAGACCGAGCCTGAGAGCGCGGCCGGGCATCCGTTCCTGGAGCGCCGGGAGATGGGCGTCATCAATGTCTCGGATGTGGGCGGCCAGGTCACCGTCGACGGCGTCGCCTACGACTTGGCGCCTCGGGACTGCCTCTATGTGACCATGGGAGCCCGGGACGTGATCTTCGGGGGCGAGGGGGCGCGCTTCTACCTCGTCTCCACCCCGGCGCACGCCGCGTTCGAGACCAAGAAGCTGTCCATCGCCGACGCCGTGCCCCTGGAGCGCGGGGCGCTGGAGACCTCCAATGAGCGGACCATCTACCAGCTCGTGGTGCCGCAGACCTGCAGGTCGGCGCAGCTGCTCCTGGGCCTGACGATCCTGAACACCGGCAGCGTCTGGAACACCATGCCGCCGCACCTCCACGACCGGCGCAGCGAGGTCTACTTCTACTTCGGCCTCGGCGAGAACGACCGGGTCTTCCACTTCATGGGCGAGCCGGACAAGGCTCGCCACATCATCATGGCCAATGAAGAGGCCGTGGTCTCGCCGCCCTGGTCGATCCACATGGGCTCGGGGACCTCGAACTACGCCTTCATCTGGGCCATGGGCGGGGAGAACCTCGACTACACCGACATGCGCGTGCTCGACATCTGCCAGTTGAAATGAGCGCGAACCTCTTCAGCCTTGAGGGCCAGGTCGCCCTCGTCACCGGCGCCAACACCGGCCTTGGCCAGGGCATCGCCGTTGGCCTCGCCGAGGCGGGGGCGGACGTCGTCGCCGTGGGCCGCAGCGCCCCCACCCAGACCGCGGAACTCGTGGCCCGGGCGGGCCGCACTCTGCACGCGGTGAGCGCCGACCTCGGCACGACAGGCCCCATCGCCGAGGTGGTGGAACAGGCCTGGGCCGCCGCCGGGCGCGTCGACATCCTGGTGAACAACGCCGGCATCATCCGCCGCGCCGACAGCCTCGACTTCACGGAAGAGGACTGGGACGCAGTGGTCGACACCAATCTGAAGAGCGCCTTCTTCCTCTCCCAGGCCGTGGCGCGGCGCTGGGTCGCGGAAGGCCGCGGCGGCAAGATCATCAACATTGTCTCGATGCTGAGCTTCCAGGGCGGCATCCGTGTGCCGTCCTACACGGCCTCCAAGAGCGGGCTGGCCGGCCTGACCAAGCTGCTGTGCAACGAGTGGGCGGGCCGGGGCATCAACGTCAACGCCATCGCCCCCGGCTACTTCGCCACCAACAACACCGAGGCCCTGCGCGCCGACGAGGGACGCTCGAAAGAGATCCTGGGCCGCATTCCTGCGGGTCGGTGGGGCCAGCCTTCGGACCTCGCCGGAGCCGCCGTCTTCCTCGCCAGCCGGGCCTCGGACTACATGCACGGCGCCGTCGTGCCCGTGGACGGCGGCTGGCTGGCCCGGTGAGCTGTCAGGTCCCTGGCTGGACGTAAGGCACGCGCGCGAAGAACCGCCGCTCAGCCCCGCGCGGATCGTCCGCCAGCCGCGAGGGCGCGTCGAAGATCAGGGTCTGCCGACGCTCGAGGCTGAACGGCTCCCATCTGGGAATGGCGGCGCAGTTCGGATCGCCGGTCCGGGCGAAGGCGAGGAAGGCCTCGCTCATCTGGTCGGCCATGGATTGCGCCTGCGGGCCTATGGCCGTGGCGCCCGGCTGCATGACGTTGTCGAACACCAGCTGGATGTCCGAGGCGTGGGGCGCGCCGAGGCGGCCGCCGTCCTTGGGCGTGGCCCAGTCGAGCTGGTAGGCCCAGGTCGGATGCCCCGCCGCCGCCCGCGCCTCGAGCTCGATGATCGCCCCCCGCCATGAACGGGCGGCGGTAGTCGCCGCAAACAGCACCTCGGATGGCGAATAGTGCGGATAGAGCCGGCGGTACTCGGCGACCACCGCGTCCGGCAAGACGTCCACCCGCAGATTGGCGAAGGTCAGCTTCTTCGGCAGGTCGTCCCAGCCGAGGGTGAAGTTGGACGGGTCGTTCCCCATGAACGCCCGGGTCTCGTCCCGGGTGTTGCCGATGATCATCGGCACGCCCGCGCTCTGGGCCGGGGCGTCCGGATAGAAGGGGTGGCGCTTCAGATTGCGCTCGTCCAGCACGGGCCCGAAGTAGAGGCCGCCGAAGCCCAGGACCGGATCCTCGATCGCCAGAGCCTCCACCAGCCGTTCGGCAGGCAGGGTGCGGAGCTCCGCGGCCTGTTCCGGCTTCAGCTTCAGGGCGTCGAGCAGGGCGGCCGTGCGCCGCGCGGCGTTCATCGGCCCTGACGCCGTGACCTGCTGGCCGCTCATGGTGGCGGCCCGGCGGAACAGGCCGGCGGCGGCGGGCATGGCCATCAGGGTGGCGATCTTGGCGCCGCCGCCCGACTGACCGAACACCGTCACCTGCGAAGGATCTCCGCCGAAGCCGGCGATGTTGTCCCGCACCCACTCCAGAGCCATGACGAGGTCCAGTTGGCCGGCGGCGCCGCTGTCGGCCAGCTCCGGGACGAATGGCGCGAGGTAGCCGTAGCCGAACACGTTCAGCCGGTGGTTCACCGTCACCACCACCACATCGCCGCGCCGGGCCAGTCGTACGCCGTCGTAAAGCGGGGCCGAACCCGATCCGTTCGAATAGGCGCCGCCGTGGACATAGACCATCACCGGCCGCGCGCCGGTGAGGGCCGGGGTCCAGACGTTGAGGAACAGGCAGTCCTCCGAGGTCGCACCCACCGAGCCGTCGCGCTGCGGCGAGGCGGCGCCGTAGTCCAGCGCCGGGGCTATGCCGGACCAGGGCGCGGGCGGGCGCGGCGGCTGGAAGCGGCGGGGCCCTGTGTCGGCGCCGTACCGCACGCCTCGGAAGGCCAGGACGCCCTTGTCCACATAGCCGCGGATCCGGCCGTGGCGGGTCTGCGCCACGGGGGCCGCGGCGCCGAAAGCGGGGGCGGCGGTGAACGACAGAGCCGCGGCGACGGCGGCTCGGCGGCTGATATCTCCGGTCATGGAGGGAGACTATGACACCGGTAGCAATTCGCGCTACAACCTCGGCTAAAGACGGGGAGGATGCGTGTGCTGAAAGGCTTGGCGGCTGTGCTGGCCGGCGTATGCGTTCTGGCCGGCGGGACAGCGGCCGGCGCCCAGAGCCGCGGCGAGGTGCTGGCGGCCATGAAGCGGGCGACGGCCTTCATGACCGACAAGGCGGCCTACAACGGCGGCTATGTCTGGTCGTACACGGCCGATTTCTCCCGGCGGTTCGGCGAACTGGAGGCCAAGCCCACCATGGTCTGGGTGCAGCCGCCGGGCACCGCCACCATGGGCCATCTGTTCCTCGACGCCTATCACGCCACCGGCGACGAGACCTATTACCGGGCCGCGGAGCGCGCGGCCGAGGCCCTGGTCTGGGGCCAGCACCCCAGCGGCGGCTGGAACTACTTCATCGACTTCGGCGGCCCCGCCTCCTCCCGGGACTGGTACGAGGCCTATGGCAAGAACGCCTGGCGCATGGAGGAATTCCAGCACGACTGGGGCAACGCCACCTTCGACGACGCCGGCACGTCCGAGGCGATGCAGTTCCTGCTGCGCCTCTACGTTGAAAAGCGCGACCCGCGCTGGAAACCGGCCCTCGACAAGGCCCTGAACTTCGTCCTGGAGGCCCAGTATCCGGTGGGCGGCTGGCCGCAGCGCTATCCGGTGCAGCCGAAGTTCGAGGGCGACTACACCGGCCACATCACCTTCAACGACGACGTGGCCGGCGAGAACATCAAGTTCCTCATCATGGCCTACCAGGCGCTTGGCGACACCCGGGTCCTGGACCCCATCAACCGGGCCATGACCAGCTTCCTGGTCACCCAGCTGGGCCAGCCGCAGCCCGGCTGGGCCCTGCAGTACACCCTCGACCTGCAGCCGGCGGCGGCGCGCAGCTATGAGCCCCTCGCCCTGGCCACCCACACCACGGCGAGCAACACCGCTCAGTTGATGACCTTTTACGAGTTGACCGGCGATGCGCGGTTCCTGGCGCGCGTGCCGGAGGCGCTCGACTGGCTGGACAAGGTGCGGCTGCCCAGTCCCACGTCCGACGGGCGCACCCATCCGACCTTCATCGAGGTCGGCACGGACCGGCCGCTGTACGTGCACCGGCGAGGCTCGAACGTGGTCAATGGCGAGTACTATGTGGACTACAGCCCCGAGCGCCCGCTGGCCCACTACAGCGCCTTCCGCAAGATCGACATGGCCGGGCTGCGCGCCCGCTACGAACGGCTGAGGGCGACGCCGCCGGCGCAGGTGGCCAAGGACTCTCCATTGAAGGCGAAAGGCCTCGTGCCCCTGCCGCGCTATTTCGCCAGCCGCGACCTCGAGACATCGGACCTCAATGTCCGGCCGGCGGGCGGTGAGGCCACGGCCATCGATCCCGCCAGGGTGCGCCGGCTGCTCTCGGCCCTGAATCGCGAAGGCTACTGGCCGACTCCCCTTGCGGCCGCCAGCCATCCCTATACTGGCGAGGCCCCGCCAACCCAGCCGGACGGCGACTATGCCACGACCCATGTGGGCGATCGGACGGACACCTCGCCATTTCCCGATCCCAACCCGCAGGTGGGCATCTCTACGGGGACCTACATCCAGAACATGACCGTGCTGATCGACTGGCTGGACCAGCAGGGCCGCTAGAAGAGGCCGTGGCTTCGCGCCCAGGCCAGGAACAGCTCAGGCCAGGCCGCGGCCGGCTTTCCATCGGCGAGGCGGATGCCGAACCCGTGCCCGCCGACCTCGAACAGGTGTGCTTCGGCGGGGACCTGTGCGGCGAGCAGAGCGGCCAGGTACGCAAGGCTGTTGGCCACGGGGACGGCGGCATCGTCCAGGGCATGGACAAGGAAGGTGGGCGGCGTGGCGGGGTTGACGTGCCGATGCGGCGAATAGGCGGCCTCCTGCGCCGCCGTCGGCGTCCGCCCCAGCAGCTTCTCGCGGCTGCCGACATGAGCGTTCGGAGGGCTCATGTCGATGACCGGATAGATGAGGGCGGCGAGGTCCGGCCGGGCGTCCAGGGCGTCGGCGGGTTCCGCCGGCGGATAGACCTGTGCGGCGTGGCGCGTGCACAGCGCGGCCGCCACATGGCCGCCGGCGGAGAAGCCCATCACCGCTACCCGGCGCGGATCAACGCCGAAGCGTCCGGCGCCTGCTCGGATCAGGCGGATGGCGCGCTGGGCGTCCTGCAGCGGGACGTTCGGGCCATCGGCCCACCCCTCGGCGGGAAGCCGGTAGCGCAGGACGAAGGCGGTGACGCCGGCGTCGGCGAGGCGTCGGGCCGTCTCGAACCCTTCCTTGTCGATAACCACCCGCACATAGGCGCCGCCCGGTATCACCAGCACTGCCGCGCCATTCGGACGGGACGGACGGAAGACGGTGAGGCGCGGCTGGCCGATGCGCTCGGCGTAGCGGTCCTGGAAGCCGGAGGACGCCACGCGGTCCGTCACACTCTCCGCCGGCAGGATCGCAGGCGCGCCGGGCGGGCGGCTAGGCCAGAGGTAGATGATCTCGTCCGGATCGGTCGCGGCGGAGGTTGGCTGCGCCAGGGCTTCCGCGGGCGCTGCGGCGAGGGCGAGGCCGACCAGAGCGCGGCGGTCGATCAGTGGCGAATCCGGCATGACACCTCCCAGCCGGATAGCGGTATCACAGCGTCGGCCGAACGGCAGGCGCAACGGATCGGCCTTATTCCCATTTGTCGAGTAGGGTATCAGGCAGGCGTCATGACCATGGATTCGCCACGACGGGATCGGGTCGTCGCCGTAATCGGCGGCGGTTTCAGTGGGCTGCTCACCGCGATCCACCTGCTGGGCCGCAGCGATCATGTCACGGTGCGGCTGATCGAGCGGGCCAAGAGGCTGGGCGTGGGACGGGCCTATGCCGCCGCCGATCCGGATCACCTGCTGAACGTTCGGGCCGCCAATATGAGCGCCTTCCCCGACCGCCCGGAGCATTTCGCCGAGTGGCTGGCGGCTACCGGCGCGGAGGGCGGCGGGGACGCCTTCGCCAGCCGGGCGCTCTACGGCGATTACCTGCAGGCCCTGCTGCGGGAGGCTGTGGGTGAGGGCGCAGCCGGACGGCTCCTGCTGGAGCAGGACGAGGCGGTGGGCGCCGCGCCCATCGACGGAGGCTTTGAGGTGCGCCTGGCCATGGGGCGGACGATCTTCGCCGACGCCATCGTATTGGCCGTGGGGTCCGGGCCGCCGCGGCCGGCGCCCGGGGCCGTCCCGGAGCTGGCCGCGAGTCCCGCCTACGCCGCCAACCCCTGGAGCATCGAGGCTGCCGCCTTCCCGAATGGCGACATACTGCTGATTGGAACGGGCCTGACCATGGTGGACGCGGTCCTGTCGCTGGACCGGCCCGGGAGGCGGTTCCTGGCTGTGTCCCGGCGGGGCCTGGCCCCGCACAGCCACGCCCCCACTGTTCCGACGCCGCCCCCGACAGGGCCGCTGGATACGCCGGCCCGGGCGCTGCGCACCCTGCGCCGTCTGGCCCGCGCCACGGACTGGCGCTCGGCCGTGGACGCCATTCGGCCGGTCACGCCGGCGATCTGGCGCAGCTGGGGATTGGCGGAGCGTCGCCGGTTCCTACGTCACGGCCGCGCCTGGTGGGATGTGCACCGCCATCGCATGGCCCCGCAGATCGCCGCCCGGATCGCCGAGCTGCGCGCCGCCGGTCGCCTGGAGATTGTCGCCGCCCGCATAGAGCGGCTGGAGCCGGCGGGGGATCAGGTCACGGCGCATCTGCGTCGGCGCGGTGCGACTGCGGCGGATACGGTCAGCTTCGCCGCCGCGGTGAACTGCACCGGCCTATCCGGGGAATTGGGGGGCAGCGCCCTGCTGAGGGACCTGGCGGCCCAGGGGCTTGTTCGCCCCGATCCGTTGCATCTGGGCCTCGACGTGGACGAGGGGTTCCGGGCTGCGCCGAAACTTTACGCGGTGGGGCCGCTGACGCGCTGGGCCCGATGGGAAACCATGGCCGTGCCGGACCTGAGGCGACAGACCGACGAGGTGGCCGGGTTCGTGCTCTCCGACCTGGGCCTCCCGCCCGCCTAGGCCTCGGCGAGCCCGGCCTCGGCCGTCTCCTCGCTCCAGGCGCCTTCGTAGATCTCCTGGTTGAGGAGGCCCTCTTCCTTGGCCACCAGGGTGGGCACCAGGGCCTGGCCGGCGACGTTCACCGCCGTGCGGCCCATGTCGAGTATCGGATCGATGGCCAGCAGCAATCCCGCGCCCTCCAGCGGCAGGCCGAGGGTGGAGAGGGTCAGGGTCAGCATGACCGTCGCCCCCGTGAGGCCGGCCGTGGCCGCCGAACCGATCACCGAGACGAAGGCGACCAGAAGATAGTCGGTGACCTGCAGGGGTACGCCGTAGAACTGGGCCACGAAGATCGCCGCAATGGCGGGATAGACTGCCGCACAGCCGTCCATCTTGGTGGTGGCGGCCAGCGGTACGGCGAAAGCCGCATAGGCGGCCGGCGCCCCGAGCCGGGCTGCTGTGACGCTTTCCGTCAGCGGCAGGGTCCCGATAGACGAGCGTGAGACGAAGCCCAGCTGGATGGCCGGCCAGGCGGCCTGGAAGAAGCGCAGGGGCTTGAGGCCGTGGGCGGCCAGCAGGGCCGGGTAGACTACGAACAGCACCAGCGCGAGACCGATGTAGACCGCCGCCGCGAACTGGCCGAGCTGGGCCAGGGCGTCCCAGCCATACCGGCCGATGGCGTTGCCCAGCAGGCCCACCGTACCGATGGGCGTCAGGCGGATCACCCACCACAGCACTTTGCGGACGACCGCCAGGGTCGAGGCGTTGAAGGCGAGGAAGGGGCGTGCCGCCTCGCCGGCCTTCAGCGCCGCGACGCCCACGACCAGGGAGATCACCAGGATCTGCAGGACGTTGAAGTTCAGGGTGGTGGCCGCCGAGCCGTGGGTGAGCTTGGTGGAGGCCGTGAGGCCGAGGAAGTTGGATGGGGCGAGGCCGATCAGGAAATCCAACCAGGATCCTCGGGTGGCGGGCGCTTTCGCCGCCTCGGCGGCCACGCCGGCGTGCACGCCGGGCTCCAGCACCAGCCCCAGGGTGATGCCGATGACCACCGCGATCAGGGCGGTGATGGCGAACCACAGCAGGGTCCGCCAGGCGAGGGCGGCGGCGTTCTGGAGTTCGGCCAGCCTAGCGATGCTCGCCACCAGGGCCGTGAACACCAGGGGCGGCACCAGGGCGCGCAGCAGCTGAATGAAGGTGGCTCCGGTGATCCGCAGCCCCTCGGCCAAGCCGTGTCCGGGCTGACCTTCATCGGCGCCGAGATGACGGGCCAGCAGGCCGAGGGCAAGGCCGAGGACCATGCCGGCCAGCACCTGTAGCCCGAAGCTGCCGATGAAACGGAAATGCGCCGCCGCCATGAACCGTCCTTCGCTGGCTCCGGCAGATCTCTATTGCAGAGGTAGGAATTGGCGCGCGGCGGAAAATCTATTTGCGGCTTCAGAACGGCTAAGCTTGCGGGGGCGTAGCTCAGGCCGCCGGACGGCTCACCACGTAGGCGCTGACCCCGACCAGCACGAGGCCCACTCCACCAACAATCCAGGCGTTGCGGGTGGCCACGGCGACCATGCCCCAGCTGGCCGCCATCATGGTGACGGCAAGGACCTTGGCGCGGTTGGGGATGGCGCCGTGCTCTTCCCAGTTGCGGATCACCTCGCCGTAGGTCGGATGCTGCCGCAGGCGATCGGCCCATTCCGGCGAGCCGCGCGCGAACGCCCACAGGGCGATCAGCAGGAAGACGGTGGTGGGCATCACCGGCAGTGCGACCCCGATGGCCGCCAGACCGAGGGCGATGAGCCCGACGCCCCGGTAGATCAAGGCGCGGCGGCGCGGGCCCTGACCGGAGGGCGGCGGCGTCATTGGGGCGGTCTCATGAGGCGCATCTAAACCCAGTGATCAGGGCAAACGCAGGCCGGCGCAACCGTCTTGAGAACGGGTCTCAGAAGGCGCAGGCCTCGGCCAGCCGCCGCGGCTGGATGGGCTTGGAGACAACCTTCGCGCCCGGCGTGGCGCTCAGCAGGTCGGCGTTGGCGGTGACATAGACCACCGGGATGGCGCCCAACTCGCTGATGATCGCCTCGACGGCCTCGACGCCGGTGCCGCCGATGATGCGCAGGTCCGCGGTGATGAGGTTGGGGCGCCGGCCGCGGGCGCAGGCGAGCGCGGTGGGCGGGCTGTCGGCCCAGTCAAAGGAGTCGTAGCCCAGATCCCGGAGCAACTGCTCGATCTCGAGGGCGATCAGCATCTCGTCTTCGATGATCAGCGCGTGCATCTGGCCTTCCAACCCGGGCTGGAATGCCCCCATGGGCGAGGTTCCTACTGGAAGGAACCCTGGACTTCTACTTATCGCGAAACGGGCTGAGCGCGAGCCTGGGCCACGAGAACCGCAAGTCGGGCGCTCACCAGCTGCTGTTCCGGGGTGGCGAACAGGGCGCGGCGGAGGTTGGCGCGGCGCGACGTCCAGACCGCCAGAGGGGCCGCGAACAACAGCGGCAGAACCACCGGGGCGAAGCACAGGGACAGGTCTGGGCGGAAGCACAGGCCGGCCAGGAAGACCAGGCCGGTGACCATCTGCCACTGCATGGCCTTGAAGGCGACGCTCCAGGGCAGGTCCTCGGCGTCACGTTGCTGCGGCAGCCAGCCGGCGTCGTGGCCCCGGAACGTCTGCATCACCGAGTGGGTGTTCGCCACCATCTGGATCGGGGCGAGGATGGCGGCGAGCAGGATCTCCAGCCCAACGCTCTTGAGGATGCTCCTTGCGCCGCCGAAGGCGCGGCGCTCCCGCGGACGGCTGAGCACGAGCATGGCGCCCATCACCTTTGGCCCCACCAGCAGCACGCCGGAGAGCAGGGTGGTGAGCATGAAGGGGGTGAACTCGGGGCGCAGCAGATACCAGAACGAGTTCCAGTCCACGGGGTGCTCGAGCTGCATGGCCAGGCCGATCACCAGCGCGGCGAACCACAGCGGCGAGGCGATGTAGGCGAGGCAGCCGAAGAACAGCTGCAGGCGGCTGATCGGATGCAGACCCGGGGCCATGAGCAGGCCGAGGTGCTGCAGGTTGCCCTGACACCAGCGCTGGTCGCGGCGCATGAAGTCGAAGATGGTCGGCGGCGTCTGCTCGCACGTGCCGTCCAGGGCCGCGGTCAGGTGGACAGCCCAGCCGTTGCGGCGCAGCAGCGCGCCTTCAACAACGTCATGGCTGAGGATGTGACCACCGAACGGCTTGGCGCCCGGCAAAATTGGCAGACCCGAGCTCTCGGCGAAAGCCCGGACGCGCACGATGGCGTTGTGGCCCCAGTAGCTGGACTCCGCGCCCGTCCACCAGGCGAGGCCGGCGGCGGCCACGCGGCCGTACATCTGGACGCCGAACTGCGAAAGGCGGGCGAACAGCGTCTGGGCGCCGACGATCGCCGGGGTCGTCTGGATCAAGCCGACGCCCGGATTGCGCTCCATGGCGTCGACCAGCCGCAGGACCGTCTCGCCGGCCATGGTGCTGTCGGCGTCCAGGACGATCATGAAGTCGTAGGCCCCGCCGTAGCGGCGGACCCAGTCGGCCACGTTACCGGCTTTGCGCTCCGCATTGTCCGCCCGGCGGCGCAGGTAGACGTTGCAGTGGGCGTGGCTGCGCAGGGCCACATAGGCGGCCCGCTCCTCGGCGGCGATGTCCTCACGCCGGGAGTCGCTCAGGACGAAGATGTCGAAGGCCCCGCTGACGCCGAGACGGCCGAGGGCGGCGTCAAGAGCGCTCAGGCGGGAGAGGGCCGCGTGGGCGTCCTCGTGGTACAGCGGCATCAGCAGCGCCGTGCGGGTCCTCGGCGCACGGGGCAGGGCCGAGAACGCCAGGTCCTCCTGCTCGCGTCCCGTGACGAGGACATAGAGGCCGGCGATGGCGTTGCAGAACCAGATGCACATCGCCGAGCCGAGCAGGACGAACACGCCGAAGCCCAGCACCTCAAGCGGCTCCCAGCCCCGGCGGGCGTAGAGCACGAACGGCCCCCACAGCAGGAGCGCGGTCAGGAGGAGGGCGCCGCCGAACAGGACCGCACGGCGAAGAGCGATGTTCCGGGGCGAGGTGGCAGGCGCGGGGGCGACCTCTACGGGCTCGCCGCGACCGAGGCCCTGGCGGGGCATCGCCAGCGGCGCCTCCTCCGGCATCCAAGGCGAGCCGACGGGCTCGTCCGCACGCCAGGGCGCAAAGGGCTGGAAGAGACTGGCAATGCTGTTCATGTCCGCTCGCCCCCGAAACTTCACCCGGCGGCGCCGCCCTCGCGGGACCTGCGCCTACCCAGCCTCGGCTAGATTCTCACCTCTTCAATCACGGACTCGTGATTAAAGCCAGTCTAACGAGAGCGTGATCGCCGATTAGGCGCAATTTGCCTCAGGCGCGTCAGGCGGCGGCGGTAAGCCCGCCGGCGCCATGCAGGCGACGGTCGAGCAACCAGGCGGCGACGGCGACCCAGCCGACGAGGATGAGAGCGTAGCTCCGCTCCCACCAGCCGACGTTGGCGTCATTCACCAGGCCCGGCATCAGCAGATGCTTGGTGATGACGGTAAGAAGGCCCATCGCCAGAAAGGCGGCGACCAAGAAGAGCTTCAAGCCGCGCATGTCGGGGGTCGCTCGCAACGACCAGAGCAGCAGCAGCGGCGCCAGCTGGATGCCGAGGGCGAGGTTGATCGCCAGGTGCCGCGGGTCGGGCCAGGGATAGATCGCCGAGGCCACCAGGCCGTAGCCGGCCATGATGAAGACAATTGCGATCAGGCCGCCGGCGATCCGCGCGCCGGTGATCCGCGCCACCGCGAGCCCGAAGCCGACGCCGGCGAGACCGGCCATGAGGCCCGCGCCCAGGACGCCTACGTTGAAGATCAGCGGCTGAGGCGCAGCGGCGCCCCCCAGTTCGCTCAGATATTGGCGGGCGTGGTTGAAGTCCGGATAGGCCAGGGTCGCGGCAACGACCGCAAAAGCGGCGAAGGCGGGGGCGAACACGCCCAGCTTGAGCAAGGTCCGGCCGATCGCGACCCGCGACGCGCCCGGGGCGTCATCAAGGGGTTTGAGGCCCCACAGCGGACGCATGAGCGGGACCCGACGCACCAGCTCATAGACCAGCACGCTGCCGCCGAAGGTGACGGTGATCAGCAGCAGCGCCTCGGGCAGGGCCGGGATGCCCATCGGTTTCACCAGCCAGACAGCGACCACCAGGATGGTCTGGTGTGCAAGATAGCAGGGGAAAATGCCGTCGTTCAGATACCGCAGCAGGGGCGAGTCCGCGCGGCGCAGGTAGCGGCTGCCGAACGCGAGGATGCCGGCAATCGTCACCCATTGGGCGATGGCGAACACCGCATTGCGCGGAATTCCGAAGAACGCGCCTCCACCCGGGTGCCAGACTTGGAGCATGACGAGCGACAGGCTGACGGTGGAGAGCGCAAGGAAGATCCAGCGGCGCTGTTCCAACTCGCGCCACAGGCCCTTGCGATTGACGATGGCGAAGCCGAAGACGAAGGCGCCGAAGGAGAGCGCGTGATTATACCAGTCGACCGACAGCCTGTTGGTCACCCCGAACATCGGGAACAGCGTCAGTCGGATCAGGACAAGATAGGCGGCCGGGACCCACAGCACCCGCCATCCCGACAGCGCGCGCTCCAACCCCGCGCCCACCCGGTCGTGAAGATCACGCCGCGCCATCAGGGGCAGGACGGCGATGGTGTAGGTGGTCAGATAGACCAAGAACCAGAGGTGGTTCACCGGCACGCCGTCGGCCAGGCCGCGGAAGCCGAACTCGCGGCCGACCCACGGCAGAAGGCCCTGGCTCCAGTAGCCCTTGTCGACGGCCTCGATCCAGGACTGGATCGGCACCAGGACGACCACGCCGAACAGCAGCGGCGGCAGCAGGCGGGACAACCGGCTGGAGGCGACCTGGCTTGTGGTGCGCCGCTCGGCCATCAGGCTCAGGGCCGCGCCGGCCACCAGGAAGAGCAGCGTGAGCCGCCAGGGCCCAGTGAGAAGGATCGCCTCACGGATCCAGTCGAAGCGATGGTTGCTGCGGATGTGCCAGTCGTACGGGCCGTAGACGAGAGCGACGTGGAACAGGATCAGCAGGCCGAAGGCGCCGACCCGCGCCCAATCGAGGTCAGCCCGGCGCTCCCGCGTCGCGGTGCGCGCGCCAGCAGGCCGGGTGGCGTCCTGAGAGGCGGCCCGGGCGGATACAGGGGCGGTGGCGGTCAGACTCATGCTTACTCCCGACACCCGGGCAGGAACCTCATCACGCGTTTGTGTGCAACGGTAAAGCGACGCTGGGCTGGTCGGCGGGCCGGCGCCTCGGCGCCTCGGATGGGGTCAGGCGAAGGCCGGCGGCGCCTCAAGGTCGGGCGCCTCGGCGGAAATGCCGCAGTGCAGGCCGCCGCCCCGCGCGGTCGGCGGCCAGGGGCGCCATGAAAGAGGTGTCGTCGGTCGTCTGGTCAATGCGGAGCGCGCCCGATGATCCGGAGGCCGCCGTCTAGGCTCCCATCGATGACGGCGGCCTCCACGCCATCCCTGCTCGGTAGCCATACGGAAGCGCCAAACGGTGTAGTTTGGGTCATGCTGTGGCGAATCCGGGGAGGAACACATGCTGGGACGGCTATCCGCACCGCTCTTCGCAGGCGTCCTGCTGTCGGCCTGCGCCGGCCTGGCCGGTGAGCCGCCCACGGCCAACACGGCGCCCAGCGCGGCCGCGGCCCGGGGCGAGGCCTTCGCCGAACGGCGCTGCGGCGGCTGTCACGCTACCGGTCTCGACGCCAGCCCTTCGGCCAGCGGCCCGGCCTTCTGGCAGCTGGAGCTGCGCTATGATCCGCCAACGCTGCAGAAGCGGTTCGCCGAGATCTCGGCTCACGGCTCCGGCGAGATGCCGCCCATCGAGATCAGCCGCTCCGAGGCCGCGGACCTGATCGCCTACTTCCAGAGCCTGCGTCGTTAGGCTGAAGGCGCGCCCCCGGACAATGGTCGGGGGCCGGGCCGAGGAAGCCCATCACGGCGCGGTTGAAGGCCTCGGGCTGCTCCCACGGCGCGAAATGCCCTGAGCCGCCGAAGATGTGCAGGCGCGCGCCGGGAACTGCGATGGCCAGGTAGGTGGGATGCTCGGGCGTGATGAACTCGTCCTGGGCGCCGGCGGCGATCATGACGGCCGGTCCGCGGATAGTCGCCAGCTGCGCCCTGTCGAAGTCGGGCTGTGAGGCTTGCATGCTGCGGACCGCCTGTTGCAGGGCGATGAAGCTGCCGGGGCGGGGGGATAGCTCGGCGTGCTCCCGGGCGAGGCGCGGTCCGATCTGACCCAACACCGGGGCCTCCCAGGCGTCCGGTCGCACGCCCCCCTTGTCGGCATTGGCGCCAAAGGCGAAGACCTTGCAAAGACGCTCGCCCCGCTCCATCGCCAGCGACAGGGCGGTGATCGCTCCGTCACTCCAGCCGACGACGGAGGCCTTGCGCAGCTGGAGCTGGTCCATCACCGCCAGGACGTCGCCGGCCATAAGGTGGTAGCTGAGCGGAAGCCTGCCCAAGGTGCTGCGCCCATGGCCGCGGCTGTCCACCAGCACCACCCGATATCCGGCCTCCAGCAGGGCGGGGACCTGCCCGCGCCAGGCGAGGCTGCTCGACAGCCCGCCGTGCAGCAGGATCACCGGCGGCCCCGAACCCAGGCTGGCGTACCAGATCCTTGCGCTCGCCCGCTCCACGTAGCCCTCGATCTGCGCGTCTGAAGAGCGCTGCGGCAGGGCGGCCGTCCGATGCCGCGGGGCCGCGCCACCGGGTATCGGCAGGGCATGGCCCAGGATGATGGCCGCGATCGTCCCGAGGGCGAACAGCCGCGGCAACGGGGAGCGCGCGTGCCAAGCGACGTCCGCTCTCGCCTCGTTGGACCGAGGTCGTGGTTTGCGGGACCTGCGCATCTGCCTCGCCCTCCGAGCCGGCTCCCGGTCGATCGGCTGTGCGCGACGGGACCTGGGCGATTGCTAGGGGCTGCAGATGTCGGGGCAGCTACGCCTAGTCCGAAAAGCGCTGCGTTTGTAACATCCATGCCTCGCCTCCGTGCTGCGCAGGGGCGAAACCCGTCGCACAGGGTCGCGTCGGACCGCATGTTTGAGTACATGCGTGCCTTTGCAGCCTGACTTCTGGGAAAAGCGGTGAAATACCAAGCGCATCGGCTTTCCGTGGCGCCCATGATGGACTGGACGGACCGGCATTGCCGAGTCCTCCACCGGACTCTGTCCGCGCGGGCGCTGCTCTACACCGAGATGCTGACCACCGGGGCGGTGCTGCACGGCGACCGGGAACGGCTGCTGACCTACAGCCCGGCGGAGCATCCGGTGGCGCTGCAGCTGGGCGGCTCCGAGCCGGCGGCGCTGGCGGCGGCCGCGCGCATCGGCGAGACCGAGGGCTATGACGAGATCAACCTGAACGTCGGCTGCCCGTCCGATCGTGTGCAGTCGGGGCGGTTCGGCGCCTGCCTGATGCGCGAGCCGGAGCTGGTGGCCGAATGCATGGCGGCGATCGCAGCGGCGGTGAAGGTCCCTGCCACTGTGAAGTGCCGGATCGGCGTGGACGACCAGGACCCCGAGGAAAGCCTGTTCACCCTCGTGGACCTGTGCGCCGAGGCCGGCGTCTCCACCTTTGTGGTCCATGCGCGCAAGGCCTGGCTCCAGGGCCTGTCGCCGAAGGAGAACCGGGACATCCCGCCGCTGGACTATCCGCTCGTCTATCGGCTGAAGCGCGAGCGGCCCGATCTGACCATCGTGCTCAATGGCGGCGTGGGTTCGCTGGACGAGGCCGAGGGGCATCTGGGCCATGTGGACGGGGTGATGCTCGGCCGTGCCGCCTACCATACGCCCGACCTGCTGGGCGCCGTCGACCAGCGGATCTTCGACGAGGACCGGTCCGCCATGAGCCCGGCTCAGGCCGTCGAGGCCTATAAGCCCTATGTGGCCGAGCAGCTGGCGGCGGGGACGCACCTGGCCGCGATGACGCGCCACATGCTCGGCCTGTTCCACGGGCTGCCGGGGGCGCGCGCCTGGCGACGCATCCTGACCGTCGAGGGCGTGAAGCCGGGCGCGGGATTGGACGTCATCGACCGCGCCCTGGCCGCGGTGGCCGAGGCGTCACGGCTGAAGGAAGAGCGCTTCGCGGGTGGCCTCGAACCGGGCCAGGCGGCCTAGGTAGGTCATTCCCAGCAGAGAGGTGTCCAGCCCCCTTTCGATGACGAGGGCGCGGACATCGTCCAGCCGGGCGCCGTTCACCGACACCGAGGACAGGGTGACGGCCGCGGCGCGCGAGCGGCCGCCGGCGGTGGTCACCCGATAGGCGTAGTTCAGATCCTGGGGTCGGAAGCCGAGACGCTCGGCGTCGGCGGTGGTGAGCGCCACGGCGGTGGCGCCGGTGTCCACCAGGAAGCGGACCGGCTCGCCGTTGACCCTGCCTTCGGCCCAGAAATGACCATCGGCCGCCTTCAGCACGGCGGCGGAAGGGGCTTCGGCCGCGGGTTCGACCAGGAAACCCGGGGCCTCCAGGCGCGCGAGCCGCGGCGGGGCGGGAGCGAAGGCCAGCATCGCGCCCGCGCTGAGACAGGCGGATGCGCCGGCTACGATCGCCACCAGGGAATATCTCGCCAGGCTCGACACCGGCTCAAGGATCCGCACGACGGCCTTTCTCGGCCAGCTGAGGCGGCGAGCCTAGAGGCGGAGCCTTTTCAAGCTGTGAACGTGGGGCGCCGTCAGAGCAGGCCGAGTTTCTCGGGGCGGATGAGAGCCTGGCGGGACGGCAGCTCGGCCATGATCTGCTCGCGCTCGGCTTCCGACAGCCTCGCCCAGGCGGCCACTTCGTTGAGGCGACGATAGCAGCCCAGGCAGAGGCCGCTCTCCCCGTCGACGACGCAAACCTTGATGCATGGGGTCCGGATCGGGGCGGGCGGTTGGCTCATCGGTTGCAAATTAGATGACATAGGCTCGGGCGGCCAGCCGCCGGTGTGCGCCCGGGAGGCGCGGCGGCTTGTTACTGTGGAGCTCCCCTCTTGAGGCTCCGTTTCATTACAGCAAGTTTAATGTAACAGGTGACATATGCGTATCATTACTAAAGATTCATTCCGGAATACTGTTTATTGCAGCTTGTTCATTTGAGATTGTCCGCGGCAGGTCGCAGTTATCGTCTCCAGTTTTTAGGGAGACAACTCATGAAGTTCGCCGCCATCGCCATCGCCGCCGTCGCTGTTGTGAGCGCCGGCTCGGCCTTCGCCGCGGAACGGGTGTCGGACGTCGACTACCTGCGCGCCAGCCGCTGCAAGGGCCTCGCGACCACCCTGACCGGGGTGGTCGACGCCGGCTCCATCGACGCCTATCTGAAGGCGGCCCGCACCGGCCGGCAGGCCGCGGTCTACGACCGCGCGGACGCCGAGTACAACAAGGCCAAGCGCGAAGCCCGTAGCGAGGATCGCCGGGCGCGGCTGACCCAGGAACTGACCGAGGGCTGCCAAGCCTATGTGGCCGGCCCGTCGGCCCTGGCCACGCGCTGATCCGTCCCTAACTCTAAGCCTCTCCTGTCCAGCGCGTCGCCCGGGTGCCGGCGGCCGGCGTTTTTGTTTCGGGCCCCTCCGCCGAACCC
>JAEYNH010000086.1 GCA_023412655.1 Pseudomonadota bacterium
GCTCCGGACCGGCCGGGCCTGTGGGCTCGGACGCGCGCCCGGCCTCGGCCTGGGCCTCGGGCTGGGCCTCCGGCTGGGGCTCCGGCTGGGGCTCCGGCTGGGAGCGGGCGAACGGGCGGCCTTCCAGCCGCGCCCGGGCCTCTTCCAGCAGCCGGGCGGTGCGCTCCTCGCTGCGGCGGATGCGCTCGGCCAGGTCGGTGGAGGCGCGTTCCTGGCGCTGCTCCATGCGCTCGGTGACCCGGGCCACCTGCTGGCCCACCTGGTCGATGGACTGGGCGGTCCGCTGCTCGGCGGCCACCAGGCGCTCGGTGAACCGGTCGGTGAGGCGGCCGATCTCCGCCCCGAAGCGCTCCAGGCTCTCGGCCTGGGCCTGTTCGGCCCGGGAAAGCCTCGCCTCCACGGCGCCGGCGATGCGGGCGATCTCGCCGCCCACCTGGTCGAGGGCGCCGGCGTTCTGCTGCTCGGCGGCCTGCAGGCGGCGGTTCACCACCTCGGCCATGGCCAGGACCTGGCGGCCCATCTCCTCCACCGCCCGGGCGGTGCGGCGCTCGCCGGCCTCGATGCGCAGGATGCGCTCTTCCAGCATGCGCACGGCCTCGGCGGACCGCGGCCCGGCGGGGGCGGCCTCCAGGCGGGCGAGGCGTTCGTTGAGGGCCAGGTGCTCGCGCTCGGCGGTCTCGGTCCGGGCCAGGGCCTGGCGCACCGAGTGCTCGACCCCGGAGATGGCAAGGCCCGTGCGGGTCTCAGAGGCGTCGATGCGGTCGGTCAGCCGGTCGAGGGCGTGGGCGACGCGGTCGAAGTCCTGGGCCTGAAAGGAGGCCTGAGCCGAGGCCGGGGCGGCGGCGAAGCGGGCGCCGGGGTCATAGGCGCCGGCGTCGTAGGCCAGGCGCGGGGCGCGGTCCGGAGTCAGGCGGGGGGCGCGATCGGGGAAACGTTCGGGAAAGCGGTCGGAAGGGGGGAGCGGCGGTTCATGGCCGACCTCCTCGGACGCATCATCCTCGAGGATGACCCGGTTCAGCCACTCGCCGAGGGTCATGCCTGAGCGCCGGGCAAGATCCTTGGCGACCTCGCGGGCCCTCGGATCGATCCCCTTGACGCTCCAGGGCGCGCCGGCCGTCATCGAATCGCTCTCCCAACCAGGAACGACGCTAACCACCGATTCTAGGGGTGTAAACGCAACCTTAACGCTATTAGTGGTGGCGCCGCCCTGTTCCTGTGGATCATCGCCCCGCGGTGAGGTAGGCGGCGGCCATGGACCTGCGCACCACCGCCATCCTCCTGGCCTGCCTGGCCGCCCTCGCCGCCTTCGCCGGCTGGCGCGGCGCGCAGCCGCCCAATCCGCACAAGGGCCCGCGGATGGCGCCCTGGCGCTTCATCATGCTGATGGCGACGGCCGGGGTGGTGCTGATGGCGGTGCACCTGGTGAACCTGTTGGGCGTCACGACCGGCGGCGGCCGGCGCTAGGCGGCGCGGCGGAGCATCAGTCGTCGGCCCGCCGGGGCCTCTTGGCCAGGCCCGCCACCCCGCCCGAGGTGAGCAGGCTGACGTCGGCGAGGACCAGGGGGATCGTCCACTTGCGCGGCGCGGCCACGTAGCGCGGACGCCAGAGCGGATCCCACTTGTTCTTGAATTCGCGGACCCCCTGGAAGTTGTAGAGGTCCTCGGCGTTCTCGAAGAGCAGGCTGCCCACGCGCGACATCATCGGGGCGAGCGGCCGGTCCTGCAGGCCCGACAGCGGCGCCATGCCGAAGTCAAAGGCGCCGTAGCCCTGGGCCACGCCCCATTTCAGGAGCTCGACGAACAGGAAGTCCATGATCCGCTTGGGGCCTTCGTCCACATAGCGCATCAGGTCGATGGAAAAGGCCGAGCGGTCGGCCACCGGCCAGAGGGTGGCGAAGGCGATGATGCGGCCTTCGAAGCGCACCACGGCCACCGGGAATTCCTGCACATAGCGCGGATGGAAGCCGCCCATGGTGAAGCTCTTCTCGGCGCCGGCGTGGCGGGCCAGCCAGGCGTTCGAGATCCGCTGCAGGTCGGGCATGATGGCGGCGACGCCCTCGGGCGGGACGACCTCGAAGGTGGCGCCGGCGTCGGCGGCCTGGCGCCAGGCGCGGCGGGCCTTGCCCCGGCGGGTGCCGTCGATGGTGAAGCCCTGCAGCGGCAGGACCGCCACCTCGCCGATCTTCTGGATGGAGAAGCCCATCTCCACCACGTCGGGCAGGTCTTCGGCGTCGAGGGCGTAGATGGCCGGCCGCGCCGCGTTGGCGTCGGCCAGTTCGCGGAACCGCCAGAGCAGCTCCAGCCGCTCCTCCACCCGGCCCACCGGCGGGGCCAGGGCGATCCAGGAGCGGCCGCGGACCCCGAACATCAGGAAGGTCTCGCCCGAGGCCGAGAACAGGAAGCGCTTGTCGCCCAGCAGGGCGAGGTTGGAATTGGGCTTGGCCGCCGCGGCGCCCGCCAGGATGTGGCGCACCCGGGCGAACTCGGGATCGTCCTCGCCGGCGATCCGCGGCGGGGCGGCCGAACCCAGCATCCGCCAGAGGCCGAAGGCGAGCAGGGCGATGGCCGCCACCGCCCAGCCGCGGATGGAGCGGGCGATGTCGTCGTCCACGAACACCCGCCAGAACGGCGAGTCGCCGTAGTCGGCGTTCATATAGGACCAGACGCCGATGAGGCCGGCGCCGGCCAGCAGGCAGGCGGCCGAGGCCAGCCAGCCGGGGGTGACCTCCATCCGCGACAGCCGGGCGGTGCGCGGGAAGGCGGCGCGGAAGGGCGCCAGCAGCACCGCGGCGGTCAGGAGGATGGCGGTGTCCTCCCAGACGATCCCCTTCTCGAGGCTGAGCGGAGCGGCCACCAGCAGGGCCACCATGGTGGCCGCCCAGGCCGCGCCCAGGCGGGCGCGCAGGCCGAAGGCCAGGATCACCAGGGCCAGGCCGATCAGGCTGGAGATCAGGTGGCTGAGCTCGATCACCAGCACCGGCGTGGTGGCCATGAGCTGGAGGAAGCGCTCCGGCTCGGACGGCCGGGCGCCCGAGGCGAGCAGCATCACGCCGCAGCCCAGGGCGAGCAGCGCAGCCACGGACGGCGCCGCGGCGAAGGCGGCGGGCTTAAGGTCCCTCAGGAATCGCACGAGCGGTGCATACCCGAACTGGCGACCGTAGGCTCAAACAACTGTTTCAAACCGCTTGCCCCCCGGCGACGCGGCGCTAGAGTTACCCCCGACAGGTTATCAAAACGGGAGGACGCCATGGCCGATTTCGGCGGCGCTGAACTCGACGCTTTCCGCAACGAGGTTCGCGCATGGTTGGAGGCGAACTATCCCGCCGAACTGCGTGATCCGCAGGCGAAGACCGATCCCGAGGCCGTCTGGGGCGGCCGCAGGTTCGACGGCTCGTCCGACCCGCAGATCGTGTGGATGCGGCGCATGGCGAAAAAGGGCTGGACCGCCCCCGCCTGGCCCAAGGAATACGGCGGCGGCGGCCTTTCGCCGCAACAGGCCCGGGTGCTGGCCGAGGAACTGGCCGCGGGCCGCTATCGGCAGCCGCTGGCCTCGTTCGGCGTCTGGATGCTGGGGCCGGTGCTGCTGGAGTACGCCACCGAGGAGCAGAAGCGCGAGCACCTGCCGAAGATCATCAACGGCGAGATCCGCTGGTGCCAGGGCTATTCCGAGCCGGGCGCGGGCTCGGACCTCGCCAGCCTGGCCACCCGCTGCGTGGACAAGGGCGACCACTGGCAGATCGACGGCCAGAAGGTGTGGACCAGCTATGCGGACAAGGCGGACTGGTGCTTCTGCCTGGTGCGGACGGACACCAGCAAGAAGCACGAGGGCATCTCCTTCGTGCTGATCGACATGAAGACCCCCGGCGTGGAGACGCGGCCGATTCCGCTGATCAGCGGCGAGAGCCCGTTCTGCGAAACCTTCTTCACCGAGGTGAAGGTGCCGAAGGGCAACCTGGTGGGCCGGGTGAACGGCGGCTGGGAGATCGCCAAGCGCCTGCTGCAGTACGAGCGCCAGAACATCTCGGCCGGCTTCGGCGAAGGCGGCAGCGCCGGCGGCGCGGCGGGCGACCTGGGCAAGATCGGCAAGCAGTACGTCGGCCTGGACGAGACCGGCCGCATCGCCGACGGCGACCTGCGGGCGCGCATCACCGCCAACAAGATGAACTTCCAGGCCCTGCGCCAGACCATCGCCCGTTCGGCGGCGGAGTCGAAGGCCGGCAACGGCCCCTCGGCGGCGACCTCGATCATCAAGTACGCCGCGGCCGAGTTCGCCAAGGAGCGGTCCGAGCTGATGGTCGAGGCCATGGGCCACCAGGGCCTGGGCTGGACCGGCGAGGCCTATGAGCCCGCCGAGCTGCTGGCCGTGCGCGGCTGGCTGCGGACCAAGGCCAATTCGATCGAGGGCGGCACGTCCGAGGTCAATCTGAACGTCATTTCCAAGCGGGTCCTGGGATTGCCTGATCCGAAGTAAGCGTATGATTTTCAAACGAACATAGAGCCGGAGAATTTTACGATGGCCGATTTTGGAGGGGGCGACCTGGACGCCTTCCGCACCGAGGTGCGCGAGTGGGTGGCGGCGAATTTCCCGCCGTCGTGCAAGGGCAAGGGCCCGGCGGTGGGGCCCGACCGCGCAAACGAGACCGCCGACCAGAAGGCCTGGCGGCTGGCGGTGGGCGAGAAGGGCTGGGGCGTTCCCACCTGGCCCAAGGCCTATGGCGGCGGCGGGCTGTCGGGCGCCGAAGCCCGGGTGGTGAACCAGGAGTTCGCCAGGGCCGGCGCCTACAACCCCATCGTCGGCATGGGCACGATGATGTTCGGCCCCACCCTGCTGGAATACGGCACCGAGGCGCAGAAGAAGCAGCACATCCCGCTGATCGCCAATGGCGAGGTGCAGTGGTGCCAGGGCTTCTCGGAACCGGGCGCGGGGTCGGACCTGGCGGCGCTGTCCACCCGGGCCGAGGACAAGGGCGACCACTTCCTGGTGAACGGCCAGAAGATCTGGACCTCGGGGGCCCAGTGGGCCGACTGGTGCTTCTGCCTCGTGCGGACCGACTTCACCAAGAAGCACGAGGGCATCTCCTTCGTGCTGTTCGACATGAAGACGCCGGGCGTCGAGGTGCGGCCGATCCAGCTGATCAGCGGCGCGAGCCCCTTCTGCGAGACCTTCCTGACCGACGTGCGGGTGGAGAAGGACCAGCTGGTTGGGCCGCTGAACGGCGGCTGGACCATCGGCAAGCGGCTGCTGCAGCATGAGCGCAACAGCCTGGCGGGCGGCGGCGGCAGCGCCGGCCGCTACGCCTCGGGCCGGGCGCCGTCGCAGCTGGCCAAGGATTATGTCGGCGTGGACGAGAAGGGCCGCATCGCCGACGGCGACCTGCGCGTGCGCATCTCGCGCAACGACATAGACCTGAAGGCCTTCCAGCTCACCGCCATCCGCGCCATGCAGGAGGCCCGGGGAAACCAGGGCCCCTCCGCGGCGACCTCGATCATGAAGAACGCCGCCAGCCAGACCCTGCAGGAGCGGGCCGAACTCTGCATCGAGATCCTGGGCAGCCAGGGCCTCGGCTGGGAGGGCGACGGGTTCTCGGAGGAGGAGCTGACGTTCGTGCGCAACTGGCTGGGCGGCAAGGCCACCACGATCTACGGCGGCTCGGCCGAGGTGCAGAACAACATCATCTCCAAGCGCATCCTGGGCCTCCCGGATGCGACGAAATCCGCCTGATCACGCAGCGAAGACAGAGATTTAGGGAAACACGAACATGGCCGTTCTGACCGAAGAACAGAACATGCTGCGCGACGCGGCCCGTAGCTGGGTGCAGGAGAAGAGCCCCGTCACCGCCCTGCGCAAGGTGCGCGATAGCGGCGCCGAGCTGGGCTACGACGTGGCCGCCTGGAACGAGATGGCCGAGATGGGCTGGGCCGGGGTGATCATCCCCGAGGAGTACGGCGGCTCGGCCTTCGGCTACCTTTCCATGGGCCTGATCCTGGAGGAGACCGGCCGCACGCTGACCGCCTCGCCGCTGCTGGCCAGCGCCCTGGGCGCGGCCTCGGCCCTGGTGCTGGGCGGCTCGGAAGAGCAGAAGCAGGCCTGGCTGCCGAAGATCGCCGACGGTTCGGCGGTGGCTGCCCTGGCCATCGACGAGGGCCCGCACCACAACCCCGAGAAGGTCGAGACGGCCTTCAGCGGCGGCAAGATCACCGGCAAGAAGACCTTCGTGCTGGAAGGCATGGCCGCCGACCTGCTGGTGGTCTCGGCCAAGGGCCCGGAAGGGGTCGGCCTCTATCTGGTGAAGGCGGACGATCCGGGCGTGAAGCGGGCCCGCCTGCAGCTGGCCGACAGCCGCGGCGCGGCCAACATCGAGTTCAGCGGCGCGGCGGCCGAGCCCCTGGCGGGCGGGGCCGAGACCCTGGAGAAGGTGCTGGACCGCACCCGCGCCGGCCTCTCGGCCGAGATGCTGGGCGCCGCCGTCCAGGCCTTCGAGACCACCCTCGAGTACCTGAAGACCCGGGTGCAGTTCGGCCAGGTGATCGGCAGCTTCCAGGCCCTGCAGCACCGGGCGGCGAAGATGTTCACCGAGCTGGAACTGGCCCGCTCGACGGTGGAGGCGGCCCTGACCGCCATCGACAACGACAGCCCCGACGTGCCCGAGCTGGTGTCCCTGGCCAAGGCCAAGATGGGCGACACCTTCCACCTAGTGTCCAACGAGATGGTGCAGATGCACGGCGGCATCGGCATGACCGACGCCCACGAGGCCGGCTTCTACCTCAAGCGCGCCCGGGCCGCCGAGGCGGCGTTCGGCAACCAGGCCTTCCACCGGGACCGCTACGCCCGGATCAACGGCTACTGAGGTCCGACCTCAGCTAGTGCCGCGAGGGCCCCGCCGGCGGAGACGCGGGCGGGGCTTTTCCGTTGCGGGCCCGGGGATCCCAGCCGGTGGGCGAGGCGGCGGCCCCGGCGTGGGCGGCGATGAAGCGGTCGAGGTTGTCGAGGAAGAACCGCAGGATCGGCGAGGGATTGTCGGCCCGGTAGCCCACCGCCACCTCGATCACCGGAGCGTTGCCGGTGAGCGGCCGGCTCACCAGCGCCCGGGGCAGGAGGCTTTCCACATAGGCCGGCAACAGGGTGACCCCGCCGGTGGAGGCCACCAGGGAGATGCCGGTGGCGATGCCGTCCAGAACCTGGGTCGGGGAAACGCTCACGCCCCGTTCGCGCAGGTAGCGGTCGACGATGCCGCGCAGGACGTGCGGGGTGTCGGTGTAGCCGATGAACGAGGCCGGATCGATGTCGCGCACATCGATGGCCGAGCAGGCGGCGAGGGGATGGTCCCGGGGCAGGATCACCAGGATCGGCTCGTGGGCGATGACCTTGTAGGAGACGTCAGGCTGGGGCTCGAGGCGGCAGAAGCCGAGGTCGATCTCGCCCCGCTGGATGGCCTCGCCGATGTCCGGGGAGAAGTCGCTGGAAACGCGGAAGTCGATGTCCTTCAGCTGGTCGCGCAGCACCTGGGTGACATAGGGCAGCCACTCAACCTCCTGGCCGGTGAGGAAGCCCACCGAAAAGCTGGGCTTGGCCGGGCGGACCGTCCGCCGGGCGGCCGCCACCGCGTCGGCCGCGGCCTGCAGGGCGAGGCGGGCATGTTCCAGGAAGGCTTGACCGGCGGGGGTGAGCTGGACGCCCCGGGAGGTGCGCTCTAACAGCTGGGCGCCGACCTCCAGCTCCAGGTCGCGCAGCTGGCGGCTCAGGGACGGCTGAGCGGTGTGCAGCCGCCGCTCGGCGGCAAGGGTCAGGCTGCCCTCCTCGGCCACGGCGACGAAGTACCTGAGGTGACGTAGCTCCATCTCGCGCCATGCCCGTGAGGTATGGCTGACACATATAACAAGTCGTTCTGTGCTGGAAAGCCGCCTGCTATCAAGCTCGGGCAAGTGCAAGACGCCTGCCGCCCGAGCATGACGGGCGATGTGTCCGCCGCCCCTCCCCTGCGGTGTTCGTACCCCTTCCCCCAACCCCACGCCCCGGCTTCGGCCGGGGCGGCAGGGCGCCCGCCCGGGCGCCGGAGCCCCGCCATGACCCACGAGTTCCGCCTGCTGATCGACGGCGCCGAGCGCGCCGGCTCCACCGGAGAGACCGCCCCCGTGGTCGACCCCGCCACCGGCGAGGCCATCGGCGCGGTGGCCTATGCGTCGGCCCAGGACCTGGACGAGGCCATCGCCGCGGCGGCGCAGGGCCTGCGGGAATGGTCGGCGACCCCGCCCTGGGCGCGCGGCCGCGTCCTGAAACAGGCGGCCGACATCCTGCGGATGGACGTCGAAGCCGCCGCCCTGGCCATCACCCGCGAGCAGGGCAAGCCCCTGGCCCAGGCGCGCATCGAGGTGCAGCGCTCGGCGGACTTCCTGGAATGGGGCGGCGAGCAGGCCCGGCGGATCAGCGACCGGGTGGTGGCCGGCCGCACGCCCGGCAGCCGCATCGAGGTCCAGACCCATCCCATCGGGGTGGTGGCCGCCTTCAGCCCCTGGAACTTCCCCATGGCCCTGGCGGCGAAGAAGCTGGCCGGCGCCCTGGGCGCCGGATGCGCCATCATCTGCAAGCCGTCGCAGGAGACCCCCGGCTCGGTGCTGGTGATGGTCCGCGCCCTGCTGGAGGCCGGCCTGGCGCCGGCCGCCGCCCAGGTGGTGTTCGGCCCGGCCGGGATGATCTCGGACAGGCTGGTGGCCGCCCCGGAGGTGGCCAAGATCAGCTTCACCGGCTCGATCCCCATCGGCCAGCAGCTGGCCGCCGCCGCCGGCGCGGCGGTCAAGCCGGTGACCATGGAGCTGGGCGGCCACGCCCCGGTGATCGTCTGCGCCGACGTCGACCCCGACTGGGCGGCGGACATGCTGGCGCTGGCCAAGTTCAGCAACGCCGGCCAGATCTGCCTGAGCCCGCGCGCTTCTTCGTGGAGGCGCCGATCCACCAGCGCTT
>JAEYNH010000151.1 GCA_023412655.1 Pseudomonadota bacterium
TGGGCGCCGACACCATCGTCGGCAGCGCCGGGGCGAACCTGCTGACCGGCGAAGCCGGCAACGACAGCCTGAACGGCGCCGACGGCGCCGACACCCTGCGGGGCGGCGACGGGGACGACACCCTGACCGGCGGCGCCATGGCCGACCTGCTGACGGGCGGGGCCGGCAACGACCAGATCGACGGCGGCGACGGGCTGGACCGGGCCTCGTACAACGACGCCACGAGCGGCGTGAACGTGAGCCTGGCGATCAGCGGGGCGCAGGACACGGGCTGGGGGACCGACACCCTCATCTCGGTCGAGCACCTGACCGGCTCGAACCAGAACGACACCCTGATCGGCGACGACGGCGACAACTGGCTGTGGGGCACCCGGGGCGACGACAGCCTGTCGGGCGGCGACGGCGACGACCTGCTGTCGGTGGGCAACGGCGACCACACCGTGGCCGGCGGAAACGGCGTCGACACCCTGTCGTACTACTCTGACGGTCTCACCGCGCCGGTGAACGTGTCGCTGGCCACGAGCGCCGAGCAGACGACCGGCCAGGGTAAGCTGACGGTCACCGGTGTCGAGAACCTGGTCGGCACCTCTGGGGGCGACGACACCCTCACCGGTGACGCCGGGGACAACGTCCTGGCCGGCTGGGGCGGTTCGGACCGCCTGGTGGGCGGCGACGGCGACGACCTGCTGCTGGGCGACGGGGCCATCTACGTCGACGAGCAGGCCGAGTTCTTCACCGACCACAACTACGGCGTGGTCACCGGCCTCGACTTCACGCCGACCTATGACGACACCCTGATCGGCGGGACCGGCGCCGACAGCCTGCTGGGCGGGCTGGGCGACGACAGCCTGGTGGGCGGCGACGGCGACGACGTGGCCTACTTCTCGGGGAACAAGGCGGACTACACCGTCACGGCCAATGGAGACGGCACCGTCACGGTGGTCGACAACCGCAACGGCAGCCCCGACGGCACGGACACCCTGACCGGGGTGGAGCAGCTGGCCTTCGCCGACCAGACGATCGCGACGCCGGAGCCCTCCACCGAGGCTACGTCCGGCCCGGACACCCTGATCGGCGGCGCGGGCAACGACAGCCTCCAAGGCCTGGCGGGGGCGGACAGCCTCTCGGGGGCGGGCGGCGACGACCGGCTGGACGGCGGCGCCGGCGCCGACACCCTGTCGGGCGGCCTGGGCAACGACACCCTGATCGGCGGGGCGGACAACGACGTCATCGACGGCGGCGACGGCATCGACATGGTGCTGTTCTCCGGGGCGGACGGGTTCAGCGTGAACCTGGGCCTCACCGGGCCGCAGACCATCAACGCCGGCCACGGCGTGGACACCATCACCAATGTGGAGAACGTCGGCGGCAGCGTGGGCGCCGACACCATCGTCGGCAGCGCCGGGGCGAACCTGCTGACCGGCGAAGCCGGCAAGGACAGCCTGAATGGCGGCGGCGGCGCCGACACCCTCATGGGCGGCGACGGCGAGGACACCCTGTCGGGCGGCGACGGCGACGACGTCCTGGTGGGCGGCGCGGGGGGCGACGTCCTGGACGGCGGGGCCGGGATCGACACCGTCGACTATTCGAGCCGCTCGACCGCGGTGAACGTCAACCTGGCCGAGGGCCGGGGCATGACCTGGAACGGCAGCACGTTCGTCGCCGAAGACACCCTGACCGGCGTGGAGAACGTCGTCGGGACCGACGACCACGACGCGATCCGGGGCGACGGGGCGAACAACAGCCTGACAGGCCGCGCAGGCCATGACGGGCTCTACGGCCTGGCCGGCGACGACACCCTGTCGGGCGGCGACGGCGACGACTACCTCGTGGGCGGTGCCGGCGACGACGTGCTGGCCGGCGGCGCCGGGCACGACCGGGTCGGCTACAGCTCGGGCGCGACCAACGGCGTCACCGTGGACCTGCGGATCCAGGACGGCTCGGCCCAGAACACCGGCATGGGGAACGACATCCTCACCGGCATCGAGCACGTGTCCGGCACCAAGTTCAGCGACACGCTCACCGGAGACGACGGCGACAACTGGATCTGGGGCGGCTCGGACGGATCGGGCGAGGTCGGGGACGACACGCTGGCCGGGGGCGGCGGCGCCGACCTGATCATCGTCGGGGCCGGCGATCACGACCTGGACGGCGGGGCCGGCGTGGACACCCTGTCGTTCAAGGCGAATACCGGTGAAGGCATCACCCTCCCGGACATCACCGCGGGCGTCACGGTTTCGCTGGCCGCGCAGCATGAGACGAACCGGCAGGAGACCGGCCAGGGTTCGATGCTGATCCGCGGGTTCGAGAACCTGTCGGGCTCGCAGCTGAACGACACCCTGACGGGCGATGCCGGGGCCAATGTGCTGGCCGGCTATCTCGGGGCGGACATCCTCGACGGCGGCGACGGGAACGACGTGTTGCTGGGCGACGGGATCGTGGACATCAACAGCCACGGCCTCGGGACCAGCGGTCCGATCGCCCAAGAGGAAGAGATCAGCGGGGGCGGCGCCGACACCCTGATCGGCGGCGCGGGGGACGACACCCTGTGGGGCGGCGCCGGCAACGACCGCCTGGAGGGCGGCGCGGGCGCCGACGTGGCCATGTATTCCGGCAACCGGGCCGACTACACGGTGACGGTGGCCGTGGACGGCACGATCACCGTGGTCGACAAGCGCTCGGGCAGCCCGGACGGGACGGACACCCTGATCGGGGTGGAGCGGTTGGAGTTCGCCGACGGGGTGTGGCCGCAGTCGCAGAGCACCCAAGGGACGAGCGGGAACGACACCCTGACCGGCGGCGACGGGCCCGACACCCTGAGCGGCCTGGCCGGCGACGACATCCTGCGCGGCGGCCCTGGCGACGACAGCCTGGCGGGCGGCGACGGCGTCGACCTGCTGACCGGCGGGGCCGGGGACGACACCCTGGACGGCGGCGCCGGCGTGGACCGGGCCTCGTACAACGACGCCACAACCGGGGTGGCGGTGAGCCTGGCGGTCACCGGGCCGCAGGTGACCAACTGGGGAACCGACACCCTGATCTCCATCGAGCACCTGACGGGCTCGAACCACAACGACACCCTGACCGGCGACGCCGGCGACAACTGGCTGTGGGGGACGGGCGGCAACGACAGCATGGCCGGGGGCGGGGGCAACGACCTGATCTCGGTGGGACGGGGAGACCACACCGTCGACGGCGGGGCGGGGACCGACGCCCTGTCGTTCTACTCCGAGACCCTGACGGCTGCGGTGAACGTCTCGCTGGCGCTGGGCGGCGCCCAGAACACCGGCCAGGGGGTCATGACCCTGAGCGGGCTCGAGCAGGTGTCCGGGACGATGTGGGGCAACGACACCCTGACCGGCGATACGGGCGGCAACGTCCTGGCCGGCTGGGGCGGTTCGGACAGCCTGTCGGGCGGGGACGGCGACGACCTGCTGCTGGGCGACGGGGCCATCTATGCCACCGTGAGCGGCGCCATCGCCACAGTGGACAACGACGGTCAGGTGACCGGCGCCAGCTTCACGGTCACCTACGCCGACACCCTGATGGGCGGGGCGGGCAATGACATCCTGGTGGGCGGCCTGGGCAACGACCTGGTGGACGGCGGCGACGGCGCCGACCTCATCGTCATCTCGGCCACCGGCGGGACCAGCATCTACCGGGGCGGGGCCGGGTCGGACACCCTGGCCTTCAGCAGCGTGATCGGCAGCGCGGCGAACGTCTCGCTGCTGCGCGTGGCGGCCCAGAACGCGGCGGGCGCCACGGTCACCCTGAGCGGCATCGAGAACCTGTCGGGCACGCGGTTCAACGACACCCTGACGGGCGACGGCGGGGCCAACACCCTGGCCGGCGGCGGCGGCGCCGACAGCCTGGTGGGCGGCGACGGCGCGGACCTGCTGCTGGGCGACGGCGAGTACACGAGCAGCGCCGGCGGCCAGCGCGTCACCACCCTGGTCCAGGCGGTGACCGAGGGCGGCGACGTCCTCCACGGCGCGGACACCCTGATCGGGGGGACCGGGAACGACACCCTGAACGGCGGCAAGGGCGATGACCTGCTGTCGGGCGGGGCGGGCGACGACTCCCTGATCGGCGGCGACGGGGTGGACACCGCCACCTATGCGGACGCCACGGCGGCGGTCACGGCCAGCCTGGCGGCCGGGACGGCCAGCGGCGGCGGCGGGGCGGACACCCTGTCGGGCGTCGAGAACCTGATCGGCTCGGCCTACGCCGACAGCCTGACGGGCGATACCGGCGCCAACCGCCTGGAAGGCGGCGCCGGGGCGGACACCCTGAGCGGCGGGGCGGGCGACGACACCCTGCTGGGCGGCGCCGGGGCCGACGTGCTGATCGGCGGGGGCGGCAACGACCGGCTGGACGGCGGCGACGGCGTCGACATCGCCTCGTTCGCCAGCGAGACCGGCGCCATCACGGTGGACCTGGCGCTCGGGACCTTCGGCTCGGCCACCCTGGTCAATGTCGAGGGGGTCATCGGCGGGTCGGGCGACGACACCCTGATCGGCGATGCGCGCGACAACGTCCTCGAAGGCGGGGCCGGCGACGATCGGCTGGAAGGCGGGGGCGGCAACGACCTGGCCTCCTACGCCGGCGCCACGAGCGGCGTGAACATCGACGTGACCCAGAGCACCCACGCCAACACCGGCGGCATGGGGACGGACACCTGGGTGAGCATCGAGGGCGTGATCGGCTCGGCCCATGCCGACACCCTGGTCGGGGGGACCGGCGCGGTCACCCTGGACGGCGGCGCCGGGAACGACGTGATCCGCGTCGCCACCGCGGCCGGCCAGACAGCGCGCGTCACCCTGGGCGCCGGGAAGGACACCCTGACGCTGGAGGCCGCAACCCGCGGCCTGGTGATCGCCACGGACTTCCAGGCCGGCGCCAGCGGCGATGTGCTGGATATCCAGGCCGCCCTGGAGGCGCAGCTCAGCGGCATCGACCTGGACAACGACAACCCGTTCGAGAGCGGCCACATGCGGCTGATCCAGGACGGCGCGGCCACCGTGATCCAGATCGACACGAACGGCGGCGGCGACAACTGGACGACCTTCATGCGGCTGGAGAACACCAGCAGCCTGAACATCACCGCGGACAACCTGGGCAATACGGCCTGGGTCCCCAAGGCGATGATCCAGGGCGGCGGCGGCAAGGACGTGTTCGAGTGGACGCCGCCGGCCACCTGGGTTCCGACCGACCGGCCCGTCACCGTCAACGGCGGCGGCGGGGGTGACGAACTGCAGATCACCACGCCGCCGCCCCTGGCCAACCCGACAGCTGAGCCGAAGATCACCGTCTCGGGCAACAGCCTGCTGCTGGACCTGGACGGCGACGGGACGCCCGACCTGGATATCACCCAGGTGGCCGACCTGGTGCTGACGCTGATCCGGCTGATCCTGGAAGGGAACTTCTCAAGCACCGGGCTGGCGCAGAACACCATCCACTACAACGGGACGGCGGACGACAACCTGCTCGACGGCTCGGGGATGACCTCCACCGAATCCATCGACGGCAAGGGCTTCGAGGGCGAGGACACCCTGATCGGCGCCGGCGGCAACGACCGCCTGGACGGGGGCCTCGGCGACGACAGCCTGTCAGGCGGCGGCGACAATGACACCCTGATCGGGGGCGGCGGCGACGACACCCTGGACGGCGGAGCCGGCGGCCTGGACGTGGCGGTGTTCGATGGCGAGTTCGCCGAATACGTCATCACCCAGGATGGCGCCGACACGCTGGTGCAGGGCGCTTCGGGCACGGCCCGGGTGCGCAACGTCGAGCGGCTGCAGTTCTCGGACCGCACCACCGATGGCCGGGGCGCGGCCCTGAGCGGCGGCGGCGGCGGTGGCGGCGGCGGCGGGGGAGGCTTCGGCTCGCAGACGCCGACGGCGGGCGCGGACCTCTTGATGTTCAGCGCGTCGAACGACGTGGTGCAGGCCGGGGCTGGGGACGACACGGTGATGGCCGGCGGCGGCGACGACTTCGTCCATGGCAACACCGGCGCGGACAGCCTCTCCGGCGGCGACGGGAACGACACCCTCCACGGCGGCCAGGACAACGACGTCGTCAACGGCGACGCCGGCGCCGACCTGCTGTTCGGCGACAAGGGCGACGACTCGGTGTTCGGCGGCGCGGGCGACGACAGCATCCACGGGGGCGAGGGCCGCAACTACCTGCGCGGCGGCGAAGGCGGCGACCTCATCTACGGCGGCGACGACTTCGACGACGCCCACGGCAACCAGGGCGAGGACACCGTCCATGGGGGCGGAGGCGACGACTGGGTGGTCGGCGGCCAGGGCCAGGACCTGCTGTTCGGCGACGCCGGGCACGACGTGGTGCTGGGCAACCTGGGCGAGGACACCCTGGACGGCGGCGCGGGCAACGACGTGGTCCGCGGCGGCCAGGGCAACGACCTGGTGCAGGGTGGCCTCGGCGACGACTGGCTGGCGGGCGACCGCGGCGACGACACCCTGTGGGGCGGCGCCGGCGCGGACACCTTCCACAGCTGGGGCGAGGCCGGGATCGACCGGGTGATGGACTTCAACTTCGCCGAGGGCGACCGGGTCAACCTGTTGGCCGGAACGACCTACAGCTTGGCTCAGGTGGGGGCGGACACGGTGATCAGCATGACGGGCGGCGGGCAGATGACCCTGGTGGGGGTGCAACTGTCCAGCCTGGCGGACGGCTGGATCACCGTGGGCTAGGGGGGCGGGGGGGGGGGGGGGGGGGGGGGGCGCGGCGGGCGCGGGCC
>JAEYNH010000100.1 GCA_023412655.1 Pseudomonadota bacterium
AAGGAACTGTCGGGCGGCATGAAACGCCGGGTGATGATCGCCAAGGCACTCTCCCATGAGCCCACCATCCTGTTTCTCGACGAACCCACCGCGGGGGTGGACGTGGAGCTTCGGCGCGGCATGTGGGAAATGGTGCGGCGCCTGCGTGAAAGCGGCGTCACCATCATCCTCACCACGCACTACATCGAGGAGGCGGAGGAGATGGCCGACCGGATCGGGGTCATCCGCCGGGGCGAGCTGATCCTCGTGGAGGACAAGGACGTCCTCATGCGCAAGCTCGGCAAGAAGCAGCTCACCCTGCAGCTGCAGGAGCCGCTGCAGGCGCTGCCGCCGGGGCTCGAACGCTATCCGCTGGAGCTGGCCGCCGAAGGCGCGGAACTCATTTACACCTTCGACGCCCAGGCCGACCGCACGGGCATCGCCGAACTGATCCGCCGGCTCACCGAGCTCGGCGTTGATTTCAAGGACCTGCGGACGCAGGAAAGCTCGCTGGAAGAGATCTTCGTGAGCCTGGTGAGGGAGCGCGCATGAATGTCCACGCCGTGAAGGCCATCTACCAGTTCGAGATGCACCGATGGTTCCGGACCATCGTGCAGAGCCTGGCGGCGCCGGTGATCACCACCTCGCTCTACTTCATCGTCTTCGGGGCCGCGATCGGCCGCCGGATGCCAGAGATCGACGGCGTCAGCTATGGCGCCTTCATCATTCCCGGCCTGATCATGTTGTCGATCCTCACGGAAAGCATCTCCAACGGCTCGTTCGGCATCTACATGCCCAAGTTCGCGGGGACCATCTACGAGCTGCTGTCGGCGCCGGTCTCCACCGCCGAGGTGGTGCTGGGTTATGTCGGCGCGGCGGCGACGAAGTCCGTCGTCCTCGGCCTGGTCATTCTCGCCACCGCCCGGCTGTTCGTGGACTTCTCCATCGCCCATCCGTTGGTGATGATCGCCTTCCTGGTGCTGACCTCGGCGACGTTCAGCCTGTTCGGCTTCCTGACCGGCATCTGGGCCGATGGCTGGGAGAAGCTGTCGATCATCCCGATCCTGGTGATCACGCCCCTCACCTTCCTGGGGGGCAGCTTCTACTCGATCGACATGCTGCCGGAGTTCTGGCGCAACGTCGCGCTGATCAACCCGGTGGTCTATCTGGTGAGCGGCTTCCGCTGGGCCTTCTACGGGATTTCGGACGTGGGCGTCGGCGTGAGCCTGGCGGCGACGTTCGGCTTCCTGGGCCTCTGCCTGGCGGCCGTGGCGTGGATCTTCAAGACCGGCTGGCGGCTGAAGACCTGACTACTCGTCCTCGTCGAAGCGGGCCGCGACCAGTTCGGCGAGGGCATCCACGGCAGGTTCGGCCTCAGGTCCCTCGGCCTCGATGTCGATGCAGCAGCCGGGCGCGGCGGCGAGCATCATCAAGCCCATGATCGACCGGGCGTCGACGGTCTGGCCGTCCTTGGAGACCCGGACCTCGGCGTCGAAGCCGGCGGCCATCTTGACGAATTTCGCCGAGGCGCGGGCGTGCAGCCCCCGCTTGTTGACGATTTCCACGCTGCGGGCGGCGACGGCTTCGCTCAGTTCACTTCTCTCCGGCCAGAACGTATGATGCGACGGAGATGTACTTTCGCCCGGCTTCCTGCGCCGCCGCAACCGAGTCTTCGAGGCTGTAGCGGCTGCGCACGCTGGCCAGCTTGATCAGCATGGGCAGGTTGAGCCCCGCGATCACCTCGGCCTTGGTCTGCTCCATGACCGAGATGGCGAGGTTCGAGGGCGTGCCCCCGAACATGTCGGTGAGCAGGATCACGCCGGTTCCGGCATCCACACGGCCGCAGGCCTCGAGGATGTCCTTGCGGCGCCGCTCCATGTCGTCGTCGGGGCCGATGCAGATGGCCTCGACGGCGGTCTGCGGGCCAACCACGTGCTCCATGGCGAAGACGAACTCCTCCGCCAAACGGCCGTGGGTGACGATCACGAGCCCGATCATGATTGTTGTTCCAAAGGGTATCCCCACCCGATGGCGCCTTCGCCGGGCGCGAGCGGAGCTAAATACGCTTGTTGTGCGCCGCGTCAAAGCTTGTGAGCGCGCGACTCAGTTTCGCAGGCGCCGACTCTTCGAACGCCTGAGTGGTAATCGCCGGCACGCTCATCCCGAGGATGTCGACGACTTGCGGGTCGGGCAGGCGTTCGGGCTGGCCCAGCCGTACCACACCCGCGATCTCGCAGAGCGGCAGCGCCTCCATCTGGACGATATCGAAACCCCGCAGCTCCATCAGGCCATGCAGCGGTTCGGGGGCACGGCCGAAAAGGCGCCCGCCTGAGACCCACAGCACCACCCTGTCATCCGCCACCAGCCGGAAGCCCTGCCGGAGGGCCCGGAGCGCCAGGTCGCTCTTGCCCGAGCCGGACTCGCCTTCGATGAGCAGGCCCAGCCAACGGCCGGCCACCCGCTGGGCGATGAGGCCCGCGTGGCGGATCACAGCACCGGCTCCGGAAGGCTGAGGATGAAGATGGCGCCCTCCACCGCGCCGTCGGGGCCGGTGCGGTTGGTGGCCTGCAGCGTACCACCATGGGCCTCGGCGATCTGCCGGGCGATGGACAGGCCAAGCCCGGAATTGCCGCCGAACGCCGCGCCCTTCGGTCGCGAAGTGTAGAAGCGCTCGAAGATGGTCTCGAGGTTCTCAGGGGGGATGCCGGGGCCGTTGTCCGAGACCGTCGCCACCACGCGACCGTGACCGCGCCCGATGGCCACCGTCACCTCATCGCCCGGCGGGCTGAACGAGCGGGCGTTGTCGATGAGGTTGCGGAAGATTTGGCCGAGGGGGCCCTCACGGCCCAGCACCCGGACGGGCTCCGAGCCGGGGGCGATCTCGAGGCGGACCCGCACGTCGCCGGGCTTGGCGGTGGCCTGGTAGAGCGCGGCGATGTCGCCCACCAGGCGGCCGAGGTCGACCATCTTGGGCTGGTCGCGGGAAAGCTCGGCGTCCAGGCGCGAGGCGTTGGAGATGTCGGTGACCAGGCGATCGAGCCGCTGGACATCGTTCTTGAGGATGCCCAGCAGCCGGTCCCGGGCTGCGGGGTCCTTGATGAGGTCGAGGGTCTCCACCGCCGACCGCATGGAGGTCAGCGGGTTGCGGATCTCGTGGGCGACGTCGGCCGCGAACGCTTCGATGGCGTCCATCCGCTCGGAGAGCGAATGGGTCATGTCCTCCAGGCTGCGGGTCAGGCCGCCGATCTCGTCGTCCCGCCGGGCCAGGTCCGGCAGCGAGATGGCCCGGGCCCGGGAGAGGCGCACGCTGTCGGCGGCCCGGGCCAGGCGGTTTACCGGCTGGGCGACAAGGCTGTTCAGCAGGATGGACGAGGCCGAGGTCACCGCCACGGCGATCAGGATGAAGGGGATCAGGGCCGCACGTTCGCCGGCGATGATCTGGTCCACATCGCTGGCCTCGAGGGTGATAACCCCCAGCACCGCCTGGACGTGGCGGATGGGAATGGACACCGAAACCACCCGATCTCCGTCAGGCCCCCGGCGCATACCCGACCAGCGCTCGCCCTTCAGCGCGTGCTGAACCTCGGCGGTGAGGGCCTTCTCGGCGTCGGCGGCGGTGGGCGGGGCCCTGCGCGGCATCAGGTCGAGGCGGACCCCGCCCTCGTCCCGGGCACGGGCCGGCGGCAGCACCTTCCACTCCACCCGGTCGGCCACCAGGTCGGTGTCGGCCACCAGCTCCCCGTTGCGGTCGAAGAGCAAGGCCCGCTGGCTCTCCGGGCTCTTGAAGGTCTGCATGATCTCGGTGGCCAGGGCGGCGTCCATCTGCGGCGCCGGCTCGCCCACCGTGGCGGCCCGGTTGATGATGTCGGCGATCAGCTCGCCTTGGGCCGAAAGGCTGTCGATGCGGGCCTTGACCAGCCCCTGCCGGTATTCGTTCAGCACCAGGGCCCCGACGATCAGGATCGCCAGGCCCAGCAGGTTCAACGCCAGGATCAGGCGGCCGAGCTTGGAGCCCGGCAGCCCGCGGAAACGGGAGGGCTTCCGGGGCGACCTGCGGCGCTCAGCTTTCCCGGTAGCGGTATCCGACGCCATAGAGGGTTTCGATCGCGTCGAACTCAGGGTCCACCTCGCGGAACTTCTTCCGCATGCGCTTGATGTGGCTGTCGATCGTGCGGTCGTCGACATAGACCTGGTCTTCGTAGGCCGCGTCCATGAGGTTGTCGCGGCTCTTCACGAAGCCCGGCCGCTGGGCCAGGGACTGCAGCAGCAGGAACTCGGTGACGGTAAGCTTCACCGGCTTGCCGTCCCACAGGCAGTCGTGGCGGGCGGGGTCGAGGGTCAGCTTGCCCCGCTTGATGGCCCGGGCGTCGGCCGCGGCGGTGGCGGCCGGGCCGGCGACGGCGTCCTCCTCGCCCCGGCCGGCGCGGCGCAGGACCGCCTTCACCCGCTCGATCAGCAGGCGCTGGCTGAACGGCTTGTGGATGTAGTCGTCGGCGCCGAGGTTGAAGCCGAGGATCTCGTCGATCTCCTCGTCCTTGGAGGTGAGGATGATGACCGGGATGTCGGACGTCCGGCGCAGGCGGCGCAGCACCTCCATCCCGTCCATCCGCGGCATCTTCACATCGAGGATGGCGAGGTCCGGCGGATCGTTCTCCAGGGCCGCCAGGCCGGCGGCGCCGTCGTAATAGGCCTTCACGGCGTGGCCGTGGCTTTCGAGAGCCAGGCTGACGGAGGTGACGATGTTCTCGTCGTCGTCCACCAGGGTGATCTTGGCCATGTGGTCTTGCGGTCTCCGGGTCCGAGATATTCGGAAGCTAAGGGGAAGCTATTCGTGGGCAAGCGTGGCCTCAATGGGGCCGCGCCGAGGGATGTGGGCAGGTCTTTCTCGAAGTCAACGCGCTCTTAAGCTTGTTCGGTGAACGTATGAGCGTCCGGGGGGATGCTGATATGGATGGATTCAGCGTGCATTTTGAGGTGTTCGTCCGGAGGACCCCCGGCGCGCCATGGTCGCTGGACCGCGCGACCGAAAACCGCACGACGGCCATCGAAGCCGCCGAGGAGCTGTACGGTTCGGGCCGGGTGGCCGCCGTCAAGGTGACCAAGGAGACCCTGGACGAGGACACCCGCGAGTTCCAGTCGGTCAGCATCCTGAAGCTGGGGGCGGCGGAAGCCCCCCGCAAGGCCCAGCCCCAGGCCGACCTGCAGCCGCTGTGCGTGACGCCTCAGGACCTCTACACCCTTCACGCCCGCGAGCGCATCGGCCGCCTGCTGGAGGGCTGGCTCGAGCGTAACAACGCCACGCCCTTCGAACTGCTGCACCGCCCCGACCTGGTGGAGAAGCTGGAGGCTTCCGGCACAGACCTGCAGCACGCCATCCAGAAGATCGCGGTCCCCGAGGCCCACGCCCGGGCCATGTCGGTGCACGAGCTGATGCGGGTGTTCCAGGCCCTGGTGGAGCGGGCCGTCGAGCGGCTGCTCAAGGACCAGAAGAAGGGCGCCCTGCCCAATGTGGACAAGGAGGGTTTCGCCGCCGCCGCCGAGCGCGTGGTTCGCGAACCCGACCGTACCTATCTGCTAGGGGCCGGCGTCGCCGCCTCCATCGCCCGGGCGACCTCCTGGTCGGACAAGGTGCTGCGCCTGCTGGACCTGGCCGACGCCGCCCCCCGGAACCAGGCGGCCCGGACGCTGGCCTTCGCCACCCTCGAGCAGCCCCTGGCCGAGATCATGGAGTCCAAGCCCGGGCTCGGCGACCTGCTCGGCAAGAACCTGGAGCCGGGGGACAGCCTGGCGGCCCTCACCCGCCTGATCGCCCACGATGCGGTGGAGGCGCTGATCCGCGCCGAGCCCTCGGTGGCCAAGGTGATGCCCGAGCTTACGCCCACGGCCCAGCGGCTGGCCCGCTGGCTTTCGGCCGAGGATTTCGCCGACGTGCGCATCGCGCTCGGCAAGCGCATCCTGCGCGAGCTGAACGGCCCCCGGCGGCTGAAGCCGGGGGACGCGGAGGCCGAGATCGACGTGCTGCGCGCCCTGGCCATGGCGCTGACGGCGGCCTCGGGCAAGCTGCTGCCGCTGGAAGATGTGACCCAGGCCTTCTCGCACCGCTCGCGGATGCTGGTGACCGGCGACTTCGTCGAGGCCTACCTCGGCCAGACCCGCACCGCCGCCCAGGAGGCCGAGGCGCTGATCTGGCTGACCGAGAACGTGATCGGGGCCGCGAACAAGCGCCAGGCCGGACGCTGGCTGCGGGCCGTGGTGGGCTCGCTGCGGTTCGAGAAGGAAATGCTGAAGGCGGGCGAGGACACCGCCGCCGCGCGCCTGGCCCAGCTGGCCAACCTGCAACGGGCGGTGGGCCGCTGCGGCCTGGCGGCTGAGGACGCAGAGCCGGTGCAGACCAAGCTGGGCGACATCGGCGGGCTGATCGAGGGCGAGGCCCGGATGACCAGCCAGCTCGCCAAGGCCAACGCCTCGGCGGCGCAGCGGCTGATGATGCTGCTGAAGCTGGCCTCGGGCGAGACGGCCCCCCTGGGCCCGGCGGCCAGCCGGGCGCGGGTCGAGGCCCTCAAACTGGTCCGCCATGACGACACCCGCGCGGAACTGGCCAAGACCCCCGAGCATATGGACGCCATGCGCGAGCTGGTCCAGCAGGCCGGCCTGGCAGCCTAGGCGCGCGTCTGCGGGCCATGGTCTGGGGGCCATGGTCTCCGGGCCGGTCTGGGGGCATGGGACCGCTCGTTCCCGCGGGGACGGGATCCGTGGGGCGGTGGGTTTGGCGGGCTGGGCCTGGATCCCCGCCTTGGCGGGGATGATGGGGGTCAGGCGGAGTTTTGGACGGCGCGGGCCGGGGGCGCGGCGGGGAAGCTGGGCGCGGGTCTTGGCGGGGGTGTGAGGCCGAGCTTTTCGATGAGGCGGTCGGCCTGGTCTTCCAGGGAGAGGTCGTCGAAGGCGGGATCGAGGCTTTCGAGGTCCATGAGGCGGTCGAGCCTTTCCTCGAAGTCCTCCTCGTCCTCTTCCTCCCAGTCGATCTCGTGCCAGGTGAGGGTCTGGACCCGCTCGCGCAGGCTGTCCCAGCGCTTGCGTCCGGCGAGGGCGCGCTGGTCGGCGGCGATGCGGGCCTCTTCGCGGTCGAGGCTGCGGATATCCTTCCGCAGCTTGACCCTGAGGGCGTAGGTGAGGCGGACGGAGCGGCTGGTCCCTTCCAGGGCCTTGGCGAGGTCGGCGACCTCGGCGGCCTCGTCAGAGGCCTCGGCCATGCGGGCGAGTTTCTCGGCGAGGGCGAGCTGGAGCTCAGCCAGGCGCGCCAGGTGGGCGTCCTGGACCTGCATCATGTCGGCGTCGCTCACCATGAACAAAAGAAGAACACAGGGGCGACGGAAAGTCAAGCGGAACCGCGTTCGCGGGGGCGTGGCGCCGTCAGGGTGATCCGCTCGCTCGGCCTGGATCCCCGCCTGCGCGGGATGAGCGGGGGGTC
>JAEYNH010000171.1 GCA_023412655.1 Pseudomonadota bacterium
CGGACGACGACCTCCTCGCGGAAGTCGACGAAGGCCGACACCATCTCGCGCAGGCCCATCTGCTCGGGCCGGCCGCGGTTCAAGGCCAGCATGTTGACGCCGAACGAGCTCTGCAGCGGCGTGTAGCGGTAAAGCTGGTTGAGGATCACCTCGGCCGAGGCGTCCCGCTTCATCTCGACGACCACACGCATGCCGTCGCGGTCGGACTCGTCGCGCAGGTCGGCAACGCCCTCGATCCGCTTCTCCCGCACCAACTCGGCGATGCGCTCGACCAGCGCGGCCTTGTTCACCTGGTAGGGGATGGAGTGGATGATGATCGCTTCCCGGTCCTTGCGGATCTCCTCGATAGAGGCGACGCCCCGCATGATCACCGAGCCGCGACCGGTCATCAGGGCCTGGCGGGCCGCCGTCCGGCCGATGATCTGGCCGCCGGTGGGGAAGTCCGGGCCGGGGACGATGTCCAGCAACTCGTCCAGGCCGATCTCGGGATTGTCCACATAGGCCAGGCAGGCGTCGACCACCTCGCCCAGGTTGTGCGGCGGGATGTTGGTGGCCATGCCGACCGCGATGCCGCCGGCGCCGTTCACCAGCAGGTTCGGGATTCGGGAGGGCAGAACGACGGGCTCCTGCTCGGAGCCGTCGTAGTTGTCCTTGAAATCGACCGTGTCCTTGTCGAGGTCCGCCAGGATCGCCATGGCGGCCCGGGTCATGCGGCTTTCGGTGTAGCGCATGGCGGCCGGCGGATCGTTGTCCACCGAGCCGAAGTTCCCCTGGCCGTCGATGAGCAGCAGGTTCATCGAGAACGGCTGCGCCAGGCGCACCAGGGTGTCGTAGATCGCGACGTCGCCGTGCGGGTGATACTTACCCATGACGTCACCGACGATCCGCGCCGACTTCACATAGCCCCGGTCGGGGGTGTGATTGTTCTCGCCCATCGAGAACAGGATCCGCCGGTGAACCGGCTTCAGGCCGTCACGCACGTCGGGCAGCGCCCGGCTCACGATCACGCTCATGGCGTAGTCGAGGTAGGAGCGCTTCAGCTCGTCTTCGATGGCGACAGGGGCGACGCCCCCGCGACGATCGTCCGGAGGCGTTTGGGTTTCGTCGGTCAAGGGAGAGATTTAGCCGTGAGAATCGGACGGGTTACGTAGGAATTTTTAATAGCAGTTGCAGCCCCTCGGCGCCACTTTCCCTCGCGCGTGCGCACCCACGCGCGCGCATAGGCCGCAGCAGAAGGAGCTCGCAGCGGACTTCGGGCGTCCAAGCGCTGGTGACGCGGAGGCCGACCGGCCCTAGGAAGACCTATGCCCATGCGTCTCGGAGAGCCGGCCCCGTGGTTCACGGCGGCCACCGTCTCCACCCCGGAATTCGTCTTCGACAGCGCCGCCGGACGCTACGTCCTGATGCTGTTCCTGCCTCCTGATGCGCCGTCCGCCGCGGCTGCGCTCAAGGCCCTTGCTGCGCGTCAGGGCCTGTTCGACGACGCACGCGCCTCGGCGTTCGTGGTGCTCCGCGATCCGTCCGTGGCGGCCGGCCTTCGCGACATGCGCGGGCTCCGCTGGCTGCCCGACGCCGATGGCGCCCTGGCGCGCCGCTTCGAGGCCGAGACGCCCCATTGGCTGCTGCTGGACCCGGCGCTGCGGGTAATGGCTTCGGAGCCCCTGGATCGGGCGGAGGCGATGCTGGAGCGCCTGGCCGCCCTTGGACCTCCCGCGGCTCACGCCGGGGTTCCGCTCCATGCCCCGGTCCTGGTGGCGCCGCGGATCTTCGAGCCTGAGCTGTGCGAGGCGCTGATCGCCCTTCATTCCGGCCACGGCGGGCGCTTCACCGGCGTGATGCGCGACGACGGCGACCGCACCGTCTACGTGATGGACGAACTGAAGAAGCGCCGCGACGTGCTGGTGAGGGATCCCGAACTTCTGGAGGGCATCCGGGCGCGCTTCGAGGCCCGACTCTTTCCCTTCATCAATCGCGCCTTCGGCTTTCAAGCGACACGGATCGAGCGGTATCTGGTCTCCTGCTACGACGAAGCGGACGGCGGCGTCTTCCACCCCCACCGGGACAACACCACTCAAGGGACGGCCCACCGCGTCTTTGCCTGCTCCATCAACCTGAATGACGACTTCGAGGGGGGCGATCTGCGCTTCGCCGAGTTCGGCCCCGCCACCTACCGGCCGCCGGTGGGCGGCGGGGTCGTGTTCGGCTGCGGCCTGATGCATGAAGCGCTGCCGGTTACGCGCGGGCGTCGCTACGCTTTCCTGCCCTTCCTCTACGATGAGGCCGGGGCCCAGGTGCTCGCCGCCTATCGCGCCCGCACGAGCGAGGGTCCCGCCTGACTAGCAGCGGTGGTAAGTCGCGGTTCACCCGCACGCGCCACGATATCGCCTATCCCAATGGACAAGCTCGCACGATGAAACGCCTGATCGCCGCCGCCATCGTCCTTGCCATCGCCGCGCCGGCCCTGGCCGCCCCCCCGATCCAGCCGGGCTACTGGGAATCGACCAACCGCCTGCTCTCCCCCATCCGGCAGACCAAGGTGGAACGCCGCTGCATCACCCCGGCCGAGGTGGACAAGTTCATGGCGGGTCCATCGAACCGCCACTACAAGTGCGACTATCCCCACAAGGTCATCGCGGGCGGCAAGATCAGCCTGAAAGGCACCTGCGTCAGCAAGAAGGGCCGCAAGGTGGAGGTCGAGGGCGCCGGCGACTACACGCCCACCAGCTTCAACCTCACCGCCAGCATCGCCACCGAATTCCTCGGCCTGGACATCGCAGGCAAGGCCTCCACCGAGGCGCGTCGCATTGGCGATGTCTGCCCCGCCGCGGAAGCGCAGGCGGAGAACTGATCCAGAAGACAAAAGGCCGGCCCAGGTGGCCGGCCATGCCAGATCCAGCCTCGCGGCCAGTTCCTAGAACGGGATCTCGTCGTCGAGGTCGGCGGAGAACTCCTCGCGGGGGCCCGAGCTTTGCGCCCGGGGTCCGGACGAGAAGCCGCCGCCGTAGCCGCCTTCGTCCCGATCCGCTGCCCCGCCGCCTTCACCGCGACCGCCCAGCATGGTCAGTTCACCGCGGAACTTCTGCAGCACCACTTCGGTGGAGTACTTCTCCTGGCCCGACTGATCGGTCCACTTGCGCGTCTGCAGGGCTCCCTCGATGTAGACCGTCGAGCCCTTGCGCAGGTAGTTCTCGGCCACCTTCACCAGATTATCGTTGAAGATCACCACCCGGTGCCACTCGGTGCGCTCCTTGCGCTCCCCCGTGGCGCGATCGCGCCAAGTCTCGGACGTGGCCAGGCGCAGATTGGCGACCCGGTCGCCGGAGTTGAGGGTGCGGATCTCGGGATCGGCTCCCAGATTGCCCACCAGAATGACCTTGTTGACGCTGCCCGCCATGTCGATGTCCTGAAGTTTCCGTAGCTGCGGGCCGCTTGCCCGGGCGCGAAGCTAGCGCGCCATTGGGCGAACTTCAAACACTATGTTCTTCGTCTGTTCCGGGCCGGAAGGCGCTGTCCACAACTATTCACGGGGCGTGCCTATTGCGGCATCGCGCCCGGCACCGCCAGGCGGCCATCGCCGGTACGCACCAGCGCCGTGTAACGCGGCCCCTCGAGGGAGGTGGAGGTGTGGATGCCGTACCGGTCCAGGAAGAGGAAGTTCGCCTGGTAGGCCCCCACCAGTTCCTGCTTGTTGCCGCCGAGGGTAAGGAACTTCACCCGCATGGCTTCGAGGTTGGCGGCGCAGACCTCCAGGCTCGGCGCGTCCACCAGTTTGTTGTACTTCAGCGAGCCGTCCTTCTGACCGACCACGTGGTAGCAAACGCCGGCATCGCCCGGCGGCTTAGTGCGTTGCGCGCAGGCGGCCAGGGAGAGCGACAGCGCCGCAGTGGCGGCCAGGGCGACGATAGGCTTCGGATGCATGCCCATGAGCCTACCAGCCGGTCTTACATCCGTCACCTGGCCGTTAGGCCGGCGGCAGGGTGCAGTTCTGCCCCTGGCTCACGAGCGTGCGGAAGGTCTGGTTGTCGCTCGAGATTTCGACCCGCCCCGTGACCAGTCGCAGGGTCTGCTGCCCAAATCGTCCGTAGGTCGCATTGCCCGGACGCTCGCAGCGGCCAGCGAACAGCGCCTGGACGCAGCCGTTGAGATCCAGGTCGCCCACCTTCCGCCACTGCCCGCCGACGTGGCGCAGGCAGAGCGCCGTCGGGCCAGCGACCGGTGCGGACGGCGCCAGGATCTGTTCGTCCAAGGGCGCGGGCTCCACGCCCTCCTCCGGCGGTAGCGGCGTCAGCATCATCCCGGCCTGGTCGGCGGCGGCCAGAGCCCCCGTCTCGTCGATGCCCACATCCAGAGCGCCGGTCGCCACGCCGTTGCGCTCAGCGCACTCCGCAAGGCTAAGTTCGCCGACATACTGGCCGGCCACGAAGCAGCGCAGCGGTCCCGCCGGGTCAAGCCGCCCATCCGCAGGCCCGCTTTCGATCACCAGACCCGCCTGGGACGCCGGCGGCGGCTCACTGGACGGCTCACTGCCCCGCAACAGCATCCAGGCGATGATCACGCCCGCCAACAGCGCCAGGGCGGCGCCCACGATCACCGGACGGTTGCGGCGCAGCGGCGCCGAGCCGGCGGACGTGTGGCGCTGGATATCGTGGTCCATGGCGCCTCGCTAGACCGCGCCGCGGCCGCTTTCAAGCCACGCGTCAGCCGCCGAGGCGCGCCAGGGCGGCTTGATAGTTGGCGAGCTGGTTCTTGAGATAGGCGGGCGCCTCACCGCTCACAGCTGCAGCCGAACTTTGGGCGCTCTTGGGCGTCGCCGCCGCGACGAGGTCCCGATAGATTTGCCGAATGATGCCTTGGGCCCGGCCCAGTTCCGCCAGGGCGTAGGTGATATCATTGGCGCTATCGAGCTTGATCTGGCTGTCGAGGCCAAGGCCGTAGAACATCGGCTTGCCGTCCGCCGAAACGGTCTGGCCATCCTTGCCGACGTCCGTCCGACGCACGACGCCCTCGGGAATGCCAAGGAACGCCAACGCGTCCTTGTCCGCCTTCCCGGCCGCGAATTCGATGACAGCGCGGTCGCTCACAGGCGTGATGTTGAGCACACGCGAGCCACCGCTGGACATGACCGCGACCTTGACCTGAAAACCCGCGGCCCGGCGGATCTTCTGGGCCAGGCTGTCCAGGGTGTCCTTCGCCTCGATGGTCACCGCCGTCCAGCGACCGGATCCCGAGCGCACCTGGAACGTGTCGCCCGGCCGGAGGCTGGTCTGGTCGATCAGGCGCTGGGAATCCGTCATGTCCAGCGTGCCCTTGGGCAGCCCCAGCCTGTCGAGCACACTGGCCCCGCTGGGATCGATAGCGATGGAGGTGGGAGCGGCGAAGCCGTCCTTCCCGGTGAACCGGCGGGACCAGTCGATCTCGCCCGTCTCCACGTCCAGGCTGGCGAGGAATGCGTCCTTTTTTCCGACGGGTTCGAGCCCCGGCTCCGTGGAGCCGACGGCGCCGGTGGCCGGCAGGTCCGTCCCGGCGGAACCGGCGATCCATACCTGACCGTTGGAGACGGTCAGCGCGGTGGCCCGATCGTTTCCTGCGCCACCGTAATAGGCGATGCGATCGCCGGCCGTCGGCGTCAGGTCGGCCGAGATCCGGGCGGCGAAGGCGTCCGTGCCGCCCGCATGCGCGCGGCTGACGGTCCCGGCGTTCATGGCGGCGTTCGCGGTCGTGCCGGCGATGATGATCTGGCCATTGTCGATGGCCAGGCCAGCGATCTCGCCCCCCTGGAGGTCTCCAAGGTCCCGGGTCGCCGTCAGCACCGGCGAGCCGCTCGACAGGTCGAAGCGCCGCAGCACAGCGCGACCGTTCTCGACGCTGGCGGTGACGACCGAGTCCCCATCCACCACAAGGCCGGCGGGACGATCGGCGCCCGCCGTGCCAAAGCTGTGCGTGAAGTTGGCTTCGACCCTGCCCGTCCGATCCTGCGGGCTCGTCACCAAGTCAGGCTTGAACGATTGGAGATAGCTGTCCCAGTCGCCCAAGGCCGTGGCGCCCGGCATGGTGGATTGCGCCCGGCCGGCGACCAGGATCGAGCCGTCGGCGCCGAACGCGATGTGCGTCGCCTCGTCCTGCTGGCGGGCGCCTCGGCGCGCGGTCCAGATTTCCTCGCCGTCCGCATTGAAGAGCGTGACGAAGCTGTCCGACTGGCCCGCGTATGCGCCGGTCGTTCCCGAGTTCATCGGCCCGTCGGTGGCGCCGGTCAGCGCGCCCTTCACCGCGCCGGCGATGGCGATCCTGCCGTCCGCGGAGACGGCCAGCGCCAGGCCGGTCGCCTGGTCGGAGGCGCCCAGGGTGCGCGTGTAGACCAGCTGGCCGGCGGCGTCGTACTTGAGCAGCGCCACGTCCTGCTCGCCCTTGATGGCCTGGTTGCCGCTCTTGGCCGTGATGTCGGCGAGCATATAGACCGAGCCATCAGGGCCGACCTGGGTCGCCCGCACCGTCTTGACCTCGGTCCCGAGGGTCTTGGCGAACGCTCGCCCCTCGACCCAGAAGGCCTCGCCGTCGGCTTTGGGCGCCGAGGGCGTTTCTGTGGTGTCGGTCTGGAACTTCAGCAGCTGCTGGCGCAGCACGCCATCGTTGGTCGACGCCTTGCCATCCGGATCGGGATCGCCGGTGGTCTGAGACATGTAGATCGCCCCGGCCGTCTTGGGCGCATCGAAGGTTACCGTCTCGCCGATCGACACCTTCACCTTCAGCGCCCATTGGTCGGGCCCCGTGCCGATGTTGATGGTCTTGCCACCCGACTGCACCGTCTTAGGCTGACCCGGAAGGCGGTGGGTGGCGAAGCGGGTGTCCACCCCAGCCGCCTCAAGCTGCTGGTTTATGTAGGTCACCACATTGGCCATCGAGCGGACGTCCCCGCCCATTCCGGCCAGGTCGATGGCGATGGTGTGATCGGTTCCCGCCCGCTTGACCTTGATGTTGAACTTCACGTCGCCCTGGAAGGCCGGGACCGCATCGGCGCTGCTTCCGGCGAACAGTGGCGCCGTTGTGTACTCCGTCTTGGTCCGCGGCACGGCCGCCGTGGTCTTCGCCTGGGTGGCGGCCGCCCCTTGGGTCAGGCGCAGCTTTTCGAACGTGGCCGTGTCGACGTAGCCGTTCAGTTCCGCCATGCCGCGGGTGAAGGCGCGCTGGACCTGCAGCTTCTCGGTGCTGGTCAGCCCCTTGGCCTGCATCCGCTCCGCGAGGCTCGAGAGGGTCGAAAGGCCCTGGTAGAGGGCGAACAGCTTCCGGTAGTCCGCGCTTGCGCCCTGCAGGTCGAGCTGGGCGGCGCTCTCGTCGATGAATTTGGCGCCTCGCAGCGCGGTCTTGATCAGCTCGCTCGCGGGCGTCGCCGTGCTCTGGCCGCTCCACGGCGCGGTCGGCGCGACCTTCTTCGAGCCGCCCAAGCCCAAGGACGATCCGCCCCCAGCGGCGGCGCCGAGCAGGCTCGTGGTGCGGGACTGGTAGAGCCCCAGCAGCAGGCTGGTGTCGACCGAGATGACCATGGGCGTTCACATGCGGGCGGGTCGCCGCCCTTCCCTTCTAGCCGCCTAGAGTCTCCACCCCGTTAAGAAGGCCCGGATGCGTTTCCGCCTCCGGGTCCTTCGCTACGCCCCAACGGAACTAGCTGCGGAAGAGCTGGAGGATGATCTGCGGCGCCTGGTTGGCGATGGAGAGCGCCTGGGCGCCCAGCTGTTGCTGCACCTGGAGCGCCTGCAGGCGCGCGCTTTCCTTAGCAAGATCCGCGTCCACCAGATTGCCCACGCCGCCTTCCAGCACATCGGTCAGCTTCGAGACGAACTCCAGGTGCGCCTCGATCTGCTTGCCCTGCGAGCCTAGGTTGCCCAGCGCCTGATTGGTGGCCGAGATGGCGGTGTTCAGCTGGGTGAGCACGGCGGAGGCCGTGGTGGTGGTTAGGATGGTGGCGCCGGCCGTGATGCCGATGACCCCACCGCCCAGCGTCATGTTCTGACTGGAGAGCGTGATCCGCGAGTTGGCGTCGGCGTTGGCGAGGAACTGGATGTTCGCGCCCAGCGATCCGTTAAGCAGATTGGCGCCGTCGAACTCGGCGTTCTGAACCACCTGCGTGATCTGACGCAGGATCGCCTGGAAGTCCGAATTGAGGGCCGTCCGGGACGCGCCGTCGAGCGATGTGTCCATCGCGGCGACGACCTTCTCCTTCAACTCGACCAGCAGGTCGGAGACGGTCTGGCCGGCGGTCATCGAGACCTCAGCGATGGAATTGGCCCGCTCCAGGCTCATCCTCACAGCGCCAAGAGCGCCGATGTCGGCCCGCTGCCCCTGAGCGATGGCCCAAATGGCGGCGTTGTCCTTGGCGTCCGCGATCTTCAGGCCGGTGTTGATCCGGTTCTGAACCTGCCCCAACTCATCGTTGGTCTTGTTCAGGTTCTGCAGCGCCACCAGGGCGGACTTGTTGGTGTGCACGCTGATCGACATGGCGCTCTCCGACTCGGGCGGGCGGCGACTCGCCTTCCGTCCTCGCCGCGAGGGTGAAGAAACGTGGTGATCAGATGGTTAACAGCCCTCAACGGATGGCGCCGCCGCCGGAGCCTCTCCGGGGCGGTGGGGTTCGGCCCGCTGCAGCGAGCGGTGGTGTCAGGCCTTCGTGCGGATCACCGCGCCGGCGACGTAGCCCGTCTCTTCCCGCAACTTCAGGACGTCGGCCCTGGGCAGTTGCAGGACGACCTGGCCCGTGCGGCGGTCGATGGTCTTGTAGACGTAGCTTCCGCTGGCTTGATCCTCTTCGATGACCAGACGCAGATCTGCCGTATCCGAGGTGGGGGCCGGCGCCTTGCGCCTGCCGCCGCGCTGTTGCGCCGCGTTCGGCTTCGGCTGGCCGAGGGTCGGATCGGGCGTGGCTGCGAAAGGCGCCACCTTGCTTTGCATATCTCCCGTCGCAGGCCGTCCGGCCGCGCTCCAACGAGAATGCGGTACGGCGGACCGGTCACCCGACCCGCCGCAACGCCACTGCCGCGGAGCCGAGGCTCCGCGGCGCTAGGGGTCTTAACGGAACAGACCCAGCAGGATCGACGAGGACTGGTTCGCGATCGAGAGGGCCTGGACGCCCAGCTGCTGCTTGGTCTGCAGAGCCTGGAGCCTGGCGCTTTCCTTCGCGAGGTCGGCGTCGACGAGGTTGCCCACGCCAGCGTCGATCGAGTCCTGGAGCTTGTTCACGAAGTCCACGTGCGAGCCCAGCGACTTCGAACCGGTGCCCAGCTTGGACAGGACGGTCGAGACGTTGGTGATCGAGGTGTTGATCGTGTCGATCAGCGTCTGGGCGCTGGTCGCGGTCGAGAACGTCGCGGTGGCCGAAAGCGTCACGTTCGCACCGCCGAGCGCAAGGCTCTGAGCTTGAACGGTGATCTTTTCGGTGCCGTTGGCGTTCGCGATCGCCGCGATCGTCGTGCCGCCGTCCTTGACCATGTTGATGCCGTTGAATTCGGCATTGGTCACGGCCTTGGCCAGCTGGTCCCGCAGCGCCTTGAAGTCCTCGGACAGGGCGACACGGCTGGTGGTGTCCAGCGAGGTGTCCGAAGCCGCCAGTGCCTTTTCCTTCATCTGAAGGAGCAGGTCCGAAACGGTTTCGCCGGCCGAGATGGCCACATCCACGGTCGAGATCGAGCGCTGAAGCGACTCACGAACCGCATCCAGCGAACGGCTGTTGGCGCGTTGATTCTGGGCGATAGCCCAGATGGCGCCGTTGTCCTTCGCCGAGGCGACCCGCTTGCCCGTGTTGATACGGGCCTGGGTCGTCATCAGTTCGTTGTTGGTCTGGTTGAGGTTCTGCAGCGCGATCATCGCGCCGACGTTGGTATTGACGCTATTCGGCATCAGTTAGGTCCTTCTTTCAAGGAACCGGCGCCGTTCTGGCGGCCGGAGGCGTTTTGCCCAAAGGACCTGCGAGCAAACCGCGGGCCAGCGGCCGCGCTTTCCGGATTCAAGATAAGCGATTGAAAATTCGGCGTTATACGTCCGTTAGGCATGCTTCGGGGCGGCAATTTTTGCCGACCGCGCACCACTCAAGGCAAGATTTGCCGAGCGCAAACCGGCCATTCTTGCCGAGCGCCTCGAAAGGTCACCCGGGCGGAGCATAGCCCCGCCCGGGGATTGCGACTTAGCGGAAGAGACCCAGGATCATCGACGAGGACTGGTTCGCGATCGAGAGGGCCTGGACGCCCAGCTGCTGCTTCGTCTGCAGAGCCTGGAGCTTGGCGCTTTCCTTCGCGAGGTCCGCATCGACGAGGTTGCCCACGCCGGCGTCGATCGAGTCCTGGAGCTTGTTCACGAAGTCCAGGTGCGAGCCCAGCGACTTCGAACCGGTGCCCAGCTTGGACAGGACGGTCGAGACGTTGGTGATCGACGTGTTGATCGTATCGATCAGCGTCTGGGCCGCCGTCGCCGTTGAGAACGTCGCCGTCGCCGAGACCGTCACGTTCCCGCCGCCGAGCGCAAGGCTCTGGGCCTGAACGGTGATCTTCTCAGTGCCGTTGGCGTTCGCGATCGCCGCGATCGTCGTGCCCCCCGCCTTGACCATGTTGATGCCGTTGAATTCGGCATTGGTCACGGCCTTGGCCAGCTGGTCCCGCAGCGCCTTGAAGTCTTCGGCGAGCGCAACGCGGCTGGTAGTGTCGAGCGAGGTGTCCGAAGCCGCCAGGGCCTTTTCCTTCATCTGAAGGAGCAGGTCCGAAACGGTTTCGCCGGCCGAGATGGCCACATCGACAGTCGATTGCGAGCGTTGACGCGACTCACGAACCGCATCCAGCGAACGGCTGTTGGCGCGTTTATTCTGGGCTATAGCCCAGATGGCGCCGTTGTCCTTCGCCGAGGCGACCCGCTTGCCCGTGTTGATCCTGGTCTGGGTGGTGTTCAGCTCCGCATTGGTCGCATTGAGGTTCTGGAGCGCGATCATCGCGCCCACGTTGGTGTTGACCGAGTTCATCGGCATCGTTGGAGCCTTCCATTCTGGAGGTAGAATCCCGGCTTTTGCCGGGTGAGCGATTTTTCGCCCGCGGAAGGCGTCGCAAGCTGCGGGCCAGCATTAACCGAAACCGCAACACCATTACCCCTTGTTTTTATTTGTCTTTTTTCGCGCGGAGCAGCCTGGCGGGCCCAGCCCGGTCAACCAAACCTGCAGCACGGCAAGAACTGCCGAGAAGATCCGTCCGGACACGAAAAAGGGCCGCGGAAGCCGCGACCCTTAGGCACCCCAATGAATGTCTGCCGCTAGGCCGCCTGGACCGCGCCTCCGCCGGCCATCAGCCCCTGCATAATCATCCGATTCACCTCGATGAGAGGCTCGATCTCCTCCTCGCGACGGATCACCAAGCTGGTGTGCTTTGAGACCCAGATGCTGAGGGAGATGATCGAGGCGCGCAGCTGCACCGGCAGCTTGTTCTCCGCACTCTGACAATCCGACCCCAGCACCGCCCACATCCGGCGGTTCCAGTCCAGCGCATCCACCCGCCCGCGGAGGTCCTCCGGCGCGCACTTGGCCGCCTCCATCAGCGCGCGGGTCACCTGCGCAAAGAGACGGTATTCCATCTCGCGCGGGCTCTCGGCCCGCGTCACCGCCTGTTGGTAGGCGTTAAGGGACATTGCCCAACCTCTCGTCTTCGTACTCGATCAGCCGGCGGCAGAGCATCAACGCCTTGTAGTACTCGCGCGACATGCAGTGCTTGGAGATGTTCACGCAGTCCGCAAGGACGGTGGGGTTGGCGATGACCCCCATGAACTCCGTCATCCGGCGGACGAACTCGTCATAGTACCGGTCCGCGTTGGCTTCATCGAGATACATCATCATGACCGGGAAGTAGATCCGCCGCGCCGGCGTGTTCACATCTTCCTGCTGCATGATGTCCTTCTCGCGAAGGACCGAGGCCTTGTTCTGCAGCACGAGCACCGACCGGCGGTCGCCGTTCTGCACGACGGCTCCGTTGAGAACGAACCTCTCTCCAGGCCTCAGCGACAGTTTCAGCGGCAATTCCGCCCCCCGATCTCGCGCATCCTGCGGCTCCGACTCGACCAGGCAATCGCCGCCGTCAGCCGCACCCGGTGCACGTAAAGCGATAGCGTCGCTGAAGTTAACGCCATCTTGCCGCGACTTTCCCCACCGCACGTCTCAGGCGAGCTTAAGCGTGCATTAAGCAGCGCAGCGCGAGCTAGGTCCCGACGATCAGGAGAATCCTCGCCCCATGTCGCCTCCGGCCCGCCCCAGCGCCACATCCGTCCATGCGCTCGGGGCCGCGCCGTCCCAGTCGCCCGGGCGGAACCTGCTCGAGGGCGTGGCCGAGGGCGGTTCGAACCGCACTCTGGAGAGCCTCACGGCGGCCATGGGTCAGCTGAGAAGCATGGCCGTCCAGCCGATGATCCAGAGGGCGCTCGCCTGCCTCAACGCCCAGGACCCTCACGGCGCCGCCAAATGGGCGCTGAAGGCCCTGCACACGGACGAGCGGAACGGCTACGCGTGGTGCCTGCTGGGGATGGCCCGTGAACGGGCGGGCGACTTCGTTTCCTCCATCCAGGCCTACGAATCGGCTCTGCAGTTGCTGCCGGACCAAGCCGAGATCGCCAACGACCTTGGGCGACTGGCCATGCGGATGGGCATGCCTGAACAGGCGGAGGGCTTCTTCCGCCACTTCGCCGCCCATCGCCCCGGCCATGCCGAGGCGGCGAACAACCTCGCCTGCGCGCTCCGCGTGCAGGGCCGTCGGTCAGAGGCGATCGAGATCCTGCGCCCGGCCATCCAGGCCGATCCTGGCAGCGCCATGCTCTGGAACAGCCTGGCGGCCGTGGTGGCCGAGGACGGTGACCAAGCGAACGCCGAGATCTTCTACGCCGAGGCCATGCGGCTCGACCCCGGCTTCGCCAAGCCGCGCTACAACCTCGCCAATGCCCTCGCCGACCGCGGCGAAGTGGCCGAGGCCCTGCCGCTTGTCGACGGGGCTCTGAAGACCACTCGGGCCGAGGACGAGCGTCAGATGATGCTGCTGGCGCGGGCGACCCTCCTGATCGCCCTTGGGCGGCTGGCCGAGGGCTGGGACACCTACGAGGCGCGCCACCACCCGCAGTTCGCCGACACCCTTCATTTCGCCGTGGAACGGCCGGCTTGGCGCCCTGGCCTGGATCTTTCGGGCAAGTCCATCCTGGTCATCGGCGAACAGGGACTGGGCGATGAGGTCCTGTTCGCGAACGTCCTGCCCGATCTGCTGGAACGGCTGGGCCCCAGCGGCCGGCTGACCATCGCGGTGGAGCCCCGGCTTGTTCCCCTCTTCGCCCGCAGCTTTCCACAGGCGCGGGTCGGCGCCCACACCACCGTCACCCACGGGGGCCGTTCGATCCGCCTGCTGCCCTTCCTCGAGGACACCGCCGATATCGACCTGTGGACGCCCCTGGGCTCGCTGCTGCGCGAGTTCCGCCGTGAGGTGGCCGCCTATCCCGAGCGCCCGCGGTTCCTTGTGGCGGAACCGGAGCGGATCGCCCACTGGCGGACCGTGCTGGCGACAGCGCCGGCGGGGCGGAAGGTCGGACTGCTGTGGAAGAGCGGCACCGCCCGCGGGGCGCGCCACCGCTACTTCTCCGCGTTCGAACAATGGGCTCCGGTCCTGCGCCGGACCGACGTCACCTTCGTCAACCTCCAGTACGGTGACTGCGCCGAAGAGCTGGCGTTCGCCCGCAGCGAATTCGGCGTCGAGATCTGGGATCCCCCGGGCATCGATCTGAAGCAGGACCTGGATGATGTGGCCGCCCTCGCCTGCGCCCTGGATTTGGTTGTCGGCTTCTCCAACGCGACCTTCAACCTTGCCGGCGCCTGTGGCGCTCCGACCTGGCTCATCACCACGCCGGGAGCATGGCCGCGCCTCGGCGAGGCGGACCGCTACCCGTGGTATCCCCAGGCGCGGGTCTTCGCACCGCCGGTCTATGGAGACTGGGACACAGCCATGGCCAAGGTGGCGGAAGCGCTCACCGGTTTCGCGGAACGCTAGGTTTCCGGGCGGGTTTTCCATCGACTGGCGCCGCCGGGCGCCAAGGCCAGGAGAACCCGTTAATGTCCGAGCGCTTCGATTCCGACGATTTCGATCCCCAGGATCAGGCCGAGGTCTTCGATGAAAGCATGACGGCGGGCGGCGAAGGCGACTCGCCCTTGGGCGGCGACTCGCCCCTCGACATCGGCGAAGACATGCGCACCCCTGAGGAATTGCCGGATGTCGAGGACCTCACCCAGCTGATCGGGGATCGGGATGACGACGAGGGCCTTGCGCTGGATTCCGACGAGTTCGACCCCGAGGCGGTGGATGACGGCGATCTCGAAGAGGACAACGAGCTCGACTACCGGGCCGCGACGGAAGAACACGAAGACGACCTGGACGGCCTTGGCCTGGATGGCGAAGGCTTCAACGACCATCGGATCATGAAGAGCGAGATCGAAGGACTCGACGAGGTTCGGGACGCCGATGAGGCCGAAGGCGGAGAGGACGACTTCACCGACTTCCAGTCGCGCAGCGTCTCCGACGAAGACCTCAAGGAGATGGGCTATTCCGAAGATCGCGGTGGCGAAACCCGCGCGAAGCCAGACGACTAGGGGCGGAGGGAGCCCGCTAAGGAACCGGCTTGATCCTCGCGCTGCGGCCTATAGGCTGACCCCGACAAACAAACGTTCGAATGCGGGCTGCTGCCCGCGCGGGGAGCTGAATGAGCCAGCGTTTCGAAGGCACCGAGAACTACGTCGCCACCGAGGACCTCAAGGTTGCGGTGAACGCCGCCATCGCGCTTGAGCGACCGCTCCTCATCAAAGGCGAGCCGGGCACCGGCAAGACCGTGCTGGCCTACGAGATTGCCAAGGCCCTCGGGGCCCCGCTGATCACCTGGCACATCAAGTCCACCACCAAGGCCATCCAGGGCCTCTACGAGTACGACGCCGTCTCGCGCCTCCGCGACAGCCAGCTGGGCGACGAGCGGGTCAAGGATGTCAAGAACTACATCAAGAAGGGCAAGCTCTGGGAGGCGTTCGAGAGCCCCGCCCGCCCGGTGCTGCTGATCGATGAGATCGACAAGGCCGACATCGAGTTTCCGAACGACCTCCTGCAGGAACTCGATCGGATGGAGTTCTACGTCTACGAGACCAACGAGACGATCAAGGCCGCGGTCCGGCCGGTGGTGATCATCACATCGAACAATGAGAAGGAGCTGCCCGACGCCTTCCTGCGGCGCTGCTTCTTCCACTACATCCGCTTCCCGGACTCCGAGACGATGAACGAGATTGTCGAGGTCCACTTCCCGGGCATCAAGCAGAAGCTCGTCGCCGAGGCGCTGCGCATCTTCTACGACATGCGGAAGGTGCCGGGCCTTAAGAAGAAGCCCTCCACCTCTGAGCTGCTCGACTGGCTCAAGCTCCTCATGGTCGAAGACATCGACGAAGAGGCGCTGAAGGAGAAGGATCCCACCAAACTGATCCCGCCGCTGCATGGCGCGCTGCTGAAGAACGAGCAGGATGTCCACCTGTTCGAGCGACTGGCGTTCCTGGCCCGTCGCGAAGGCGCCTCACGTCCCGGGCAGTAACCGGTCGCGTAGCAGGCAGGCGTCTTACTGCGAATTCACTCGCCTTTCGGGGGCCCTGCGCTCACGTTCTGATGTGAATGGACTGGAGCTCCTGCCCTATGAAGCCGCTGCTTCTCCTCGCCGCCGCGTCCCTCCTCCCGCTGGCCGCCTGCTCCGGCGGCGCCAAGGCGCCCCGGGCTGCGCTCGACTGCCCCGCCGGGCAAGGTGAGCTCAAGCGCACGGCTCAGGCGGCGGACGGCAAGAGCTGCACCTACACGACGGCGGGCGGCGACGAGGTAATCCTGCGCTTGGTCCCCGTCACCGGCGGCGCCTATGCCACGCTCGACAAGCTCGAGGCGAACCTGCTGGCCGAGAACGAAGCGGCGGCCAAGGCGGCCGCCGCGGCCGACGGCCGGGCCGAGGCCAACGCCGCCGGCAAGGTCGAGACTGGCGCCACCGCAGACACCCTCGCCGAGGCGCGGCGGGTGGCCGAGGAAGCGGAGCGTGACGCCGCCGGGACCGACGGCGCCGCCAAGAAGTCGGGGGCAAGTGAAGGCGTCGACATCCGGGTCAACGACGAAAAGGTGGTCGTGGCGGACAACGGCGGAGCCACCCGGATCAACCTTCCCGGGATCCGCATCGAGGCAGACGAGAACGACGATTCCGCCAGCATCCGCATCGGTCCGCTGCACGTGAACGCCAACGGCGACGAAGCCCGCATGCAGATCCGCCGCGATGTACGCCTCAAGGGTGAAGCCCTATCGCGGGAGAAGCGCGGCATCCGCGCCACCTTCATCATCGGCGAGCGTTCGGCCGGCTCGGGCAGCTACCTGGGCTACGAGGCCGGCGGGCCGAAGACCGGCCCGCTGACCGTCGCCGTGATCCGCGGCTCCGGCAAGCTCGACCAGGGCGACGAAATCTACAACGACGTGAAGCGCCTGGTGCGCAAGAACGGCGGCGTCTAGCGGCGGGCTCAGCCCGCCGGCTGCACCTCGACCACCTTGTAAGTCAGTGGGCGACCGTCCTCGTCCGTCACGGTGACGTACTCGCCAACGGCGAAACGGTGGTCCCCAAGGCGATGGACCGGCTCATCGTCGGTCACGTCGTCCTCGTCATAGTCGAAGAACCAGCGTGCGCCGCGGCGGTTGAGGCGGCCATCCACCGGATCCTCGTCGGGCGCGAAGCGGCGCACCGTGCAGGCATCGCGCGCCTTGGAGTAGGCCTGTTCGTCCAGCATGCCCTCGGCGGTCAGAGGCGCCGTCAACGCGTAGCCGCGATGGTCGTCGCCGCCGGCGAACTCCGTGCCAGGGTTCCGGGCAAGCCGCATCACGATGCGCGACAGGGACATGGACGCCTCCAGAGCTAGTGGGACAGAAATAGTGACGGTTGATCGGAATTCAGCAGGGTGCGCGTCGTTCCACCGAAAATGAATTCCTGCAGCCGGGGATGCCCGAAGGCGCCGGAGACCAGGATGTCGGCCTGTGCGGCCGTCGCCGCACGCAGCAGAGCCGGTGCGGCGTCGCCGGTGTCGGGAAGGATTTCGACGTCCGCCTTAACGTCGCGGGCCGCGTAGTATTCCTGCAGCCGCGCCGGATCGAAGCTACGGGAACTTGCCTTGGGCGCCGCCAGGATCAACACCCGGGTCGCCCGTTCCAGCAGGGGCAGCGCCAGCCGGGCAGCGCGCGAGGCCTCCTTGCCGCCGTCCCAGGCCACGGCCACCACGCCTCCGACCTTCAGTCCTGCGCGCGCGATCACCACCGGCCGCTGCTCGTCCGCGACCATCTGCTGAAAGGACTCGGCCAACGGCCCGCGCCCCCGGGCGGGATCGTCGCCGAACACCACCACATCGGCCAGGCGGCTCTCGGCCGAGAGCCCCGCCCAGACCGGTGTCTGTAGCGACACGAAGCGGGCCTTCGCATAGCCGACGGCCTCCAACGCCTCCCGGGCGCTCTTCTCGCCGACGGCGGCGGCCTCCTTCAGGGATTCCAACGCGGTGGTCTGCACCCCGCCCAGGAAGCCTTCGCCCATCCAGGGCATGACGTCGGCCACGTCGGCGGGAGTGTAGACGCCTTCGACCTCCGCCCCGAACGGCTGGGCCAGGGTCACGGCCGCTTCCACGGCCGCCCGGTCGCCCTTACCGCCCGAGAGAGGCGCCATGATGCGGGCCCAGCTCATGCGTCCATCCTTCATACTCCCTGACTGGACCCGGGGGACCTGCCCCTGCATTGATCTTTCTCAGGTCATGGGCCAGTTCACGGCTCGACTTTGGAAGGAATGCGCCGGTGAGGAAAGGGCTGCGTCGAACGCGCGAAGCGCCGAGGGCCTGGCAGCGTATGCTGTCCGGCCGGAGGCTCGACCTGCTCGATCCCTCGCCCCTGGACATCGAGATCGAGGACATCGCCCACGGCCTCGCCCGCGTGGCGCGCTGGAACGGTCAGACGGTGGGCGAACACGCCTTCTCGGTCGCCCAACACTCGGTGGTGGTGGAGGAGATCGTCGCCCACATCCAGCCGGACATCGAGCCGCGCTGGCGTCTGGCGGCCCTGCTGCACGACGCCTCCGAATACGTGATCGGCGATATGATCAGCCCGTTCAAGGCGGCGCTGGGGGTGGACTACAAGACCTTCGAAGAGCGGCTGGAAAACGCCATTCACGTCCGTTTCGGCCTGCCGGCCAAGACGCCGGCGGCGGTCAAGAAGTTGATCAAGCAGGCCGACCGCGCCTGCGCGTTCTTCGAGGCGACCCAACTCGCCGGCTTCACGCATGACGAGGCGCTCGATTTCTTCGGACCGCCTCCGGCGGACTATGCGCTGAAGATCGATCCTCAAGCGCCATTCGACGCCCAGGCGCGCTACCTCCAGCGGTTCGAGGTGCTGTCCGAGGCAGCCGGCTACCGTTCCGTCGCCGACCAGGCCTTCGTCACCGAATGAGCGCCACACCGTCCATGGTGGTGATCGGCCTCTCCGCCGTGGTCGTGGCCATCCGGGATGGCGAGGCGGTGGTGCTTACCCTTCGGCACAAGGACGGAGAACCCTCGGGCCTGCCCTTCGGCCCATTCGACCCCGAAGGTCACCGCACCTTCGAACTGGGCATGCGGGCGTTCGTGACCGAACAGACACGCTTCAACCTTGGCTATGTGGAGCAGCTCTATACCTTTGGCGACAAGGGACGGGACGCACCCCTCGCCGCCATGGAGCCCTCTCGCGGGCCCGCGGGCGACCGCGGCGCAAGGGTGATTTCTGTGGGCTACCTGGCCCTGGCCCCCGCCGCGGTGGACACGCATTTCGCCGGCAGCGAATGGCGGCCCTGGGCCCGTTTCTTTCCTTGGGAGGATTGGCGGCAGGGTCGACCGCCCGCGCTCGAGGCCATCGAGGCGGCTCTGCGCATCTGGGCGGACGGCAGCGTCCCTCGCCTCGCCCGGGCCCGCCTCGCCTTCGCACTGGATGGCGCGCCGTGGAACGAGGAACGGGTGCTTGAGCGCTATGAGCTGCTGTACGAAGCCGGTCTCGTGCAGGAAGCCTCCCGCGACCGAGGTGAGCCGCCTCCGCAGCAGGACGAGGCGCTCGCGGCCGCCATGGGCGAGCCTATGATCTCCGACCACCGGCGGATCCTGGCGACGGCTCTCGGCCGCCTACGGGGCAAGCTGAAGTACCGGCCGGTGGTGTTCGAACTGATGCCGGAAGCCTTCACCCTATCGGCGCTGCAGCGCACCGTGGAGGCCATCGCCGGGGTACCCCTGCACAAGCAGAACTTCCGCCGGGCCCTGGAGCGGGCGCAACTGGTGGAGGGCCTCGGCCGGCTCGATGTCGAAACCGGCGGACGCCCCGCCGAACTCTTCAGGTTCCGGCGTGAAGTGCTGGACGCCCGACCGGTCTCCGGCCTCAGCCTGCCTCTGCTGCGGGAGTAGCGTTCCGCCTTACTCGCCGACAACAACCTTCCGCCCGCTCAGGCCGCCTTGTCCAGAACCTCCGCCGCCTTCGCGCCCCTACGCTCTTCCCACTCGTCCTTCAGCTGAGCGCTGGTCTGCCGGCTGCCGTCCGGACTCCAACCGGGCGGGCCGAACAGCCATCCAAGGGCGTGACGGGGCTGACGCGCAATGTCCTGGGCGATGGCGACCCATTCGTGAAACGCCACACGCAAAATGTTGAAGGTGGCCAGGTTCTTCACGATCCCATAGCGGCACGGCTCCTCGTCCAGCTCGGGCTGGAAGGTGCCGAACAGCCGGTCCCAGATGATCAGGATCCCCGCATAGTTCTTGTCCAGGTAGCGAGGGTTCCGCGCGTGGTGGACGCGGTGGTGCGACGGGGTGTTGAAGACGGCCTCGAACCAGCCCGGCATACGGCGGATCGCCTCCGTATGGATCCAGTACTGGTAGACGAGGCTGATCCCCATCTGGATCGCGATCATCGCCGGTGGGAAGCCCAGGAACGCCAGGGGCAGCCACAGCAGCCAGGTGCCGGCCAGACCGCCCGTCCATGTCTGCCGCAGGGCCGTGGACAGGTTGTAGTGCTGGCTGGAGTGGTGGTTCACGTGGCTCGCCCACCAGAAGCGCCTTTCGTGCGCCAGCCGGTGGAACCAGTAGTAGGTCAGGTCTTCGAGCAGGAAGATCCCCGCCCACGCCCAGATCGCCGTCATGGGAATGTCGAACAGCCGATGCTGGTACGCCCAGAGCGTGGCCGCCGCCACGACACCGCCCATCAGCAGGCCCGCCACGGTCGAGCCGAGGCCCATCCCGAGGGAAACCGCCGTGTCCCTGGGCTCGTAATGCGACCTCGCCCTGCCGAACCGCGTCAGCAGGATCTCGAGGATGATGGCGAGGATGAAGAACGGGGTGGCGAGGGTGACCGGATCGAAGGTGGTCATGCCGCGAGATCTTTCGGCGGCCACGACGGCAGGTTCAGGAACGCCTTGGGGGCGGCTACGTCAGCGAGGTCAACGCACAGCCGGCCCTTCCTGAAGCTGGCCTGCAACGCCTGCGCCCAGGGGATTTGCCTGCCCGCGTAACCGTCGCCCACACGGCAGATTACCAGGGCCAAGCCGCCCGACTTGGCCAGCGCGCCTGCGCCGTCGGAGGCTACCCAGACGGCGTCGAGCCGGCGACCCGGGAACTCATCCTCGAGCAAGGCCCGCGCCGTGGCCTCGTCCATCGGACCATGCGGGCGAGCGATCCGCGCCCATGCGGCCAGGCCGACGAGCAACGCCAGGGCAAGGCCCGATGCGAACAGCTGGACGAAGAACGCCTGGCTCAAAGCACTTCCCTCCACACCCTTGTTCTTTTTTCGGGAGCGTGGTCGCCTGAGGCGTTCGGGTCAAGAAGAAGCCCTCCCCGATCGGAGAGGGCTTCGTGACCTCGAGGGTTCGGCCTTGGCCGGAGCGTCAGAATTTGCGGGTGTAGGCCACCGCCCAAACATCCGCGTTGCCGCCGTCGAAGTCATGGCGGGTCCAGTCGATGCGGACCCCGTTCACGCCGTCGAAGTGATGCTGCGCGCCGACGCCGTAGTTCCAGGAATTTCCGTCGTCCGAGGCGGAGATGCCGCCGGCCGAACCCTTGATCTTGGTGGTGCCATAGCCGATCCGGGCGAACAGGTCGGTGTTGGCGCCCACCGGGGCGAAACCAACCACGTAAGCCGCGACCTGGTGCTTCAGGTCGACGTTCACAGGGGCGCCGGCGATGTTCACGTCATCGTCCCGCACGCCGAAGGCCGCTTCGCCCTCGACGCCCAGCCAGGCGTTGGCGCGATAGCCAAGGCGGCCCTGGAGCGCGCCGAGATTGACGCGGTCACCGTCCACATGGGCATAGCCGGCGGTGGCGTAGACGTTGCTGACGGGGGTCTCCTGAGCCACGGCGGCGGTCGGGGCGACGGCGGCGGCGGCAAGCGAGATGGCAGCGACCGAGGCCGCGGCGCAGAGAGCTTTCATATTCGGTACTCCACTCAAGTTTTCTCAGCTCCCCCGAGCCGGGTTTAGGTCGGCGTCAAACGCGGCCCACCGCAGCCGGTTCTGTGGCGAACCTTTGTTCGAGGGCGACCTGTTGCCCTGCGGCCACAATGCCGAATGACGGCGCGTCGGCTCATGCTATCAGTCGTCCCCAGAACCTCTGGAGGATGCATGACCGCCGCCGTGATCGCCGCCACCGGCCTCCACACGCCCTCGGAGAGCCTGTCGAACGCCGAGCTGGTCGAGACCTTCAACACCTATGTGGAGCGCTTCAACGCGGCCCACGCGGGGGCGATAGCGGCCGGGGAGGTCCAGTCTCTGGCGCCGTCCTCGGTCGAATTCATCGAGAAGGCCTCGGGCATCAAATCCCGTTACGTGGTCAACAAGTCCGGTCTGGTCGACCCTGACCTGATGCGGCCGATCATTCCCGAACGGTCCAACGAAGAGCTGTCCATCCTCGCGGAGATCGCCGTCGAGGCGGCCAAGGACGCCCTCGCCCGCTGGGGCAAGCCCGCTTCCGACATCGACGCGGTCATCTGCGCCGCCTCGAACATGCAGCGGCCCTACCCAGCCATGGCCATCGAGGTGCAGCAGGCGCTCGGCATCGAGGGCTTCGCCTTCGACATGAACGTCGCCTGTTCCTCGGCGACGTTCGGCATCAAGACGGCCGCGGACTTTGTGGCGTCAGACTCTGCGCGCGCCGTGCTGATGGTCAATCCCGAGATCTGCTCGGGTCACCTCAACTTCCGGGACCGCGACAGTCATTTCATCTTCGGAGACGTGGCCACCGCCGTGATCATCGAGCGGGCCGACCGGTCGGACGGCGGCTGGGACATTCTGGGCACGCGTCTCAAGACCCAATTCTCCAACAACATCCGCAATAACTTCGGCTTCCTGAACCGCGCCGCGCCCGAAGGGATCGGCAAGCCCGACAAGCTGTTCGTCCAGGAAGGCCGCAAGGTGTTCCGCGAAGTGGTGCCGATGGTCTCGGCGATGATCGTCGAGCACGCCAACGACCTTGGCCTTGATCCCACCACGCTGAAGCGGCTGTGGCTGCACCAGGCCAACATCAACATGAACGAGCTCATCGGCAAACGCGTGCTCGGACGTGAGCCAGAGCCTGGCGAGAACGTCATCATCCTGGACGAGTACGCCAACACCTCGTCCGCCGGCTCAATCATCGCCTTCCATAAGGCCAATGACGACTTCGAGGCGGGCGACACGGGCCTGATCTGCTCGTTCGGCGCGGGCTATTCCGCCGGCACGGTGTTCGTCCGCCGACGGTGACGCTAGGCTCCCCGCAATCGAGGGGAGTCCACTATGCGAAAGTTCGTCGCCGCGGCCGGCCTGACCGCTGTCCTGCTGCTGTCCGGAGCCGCCGCTCCGCAGAAGTACGACCTGCTGATCCGGGGCGGCGAGATCTACGACGGGACCGGTGGGCCGTCGTTTCGCGGGGATGTGGGCATTGTCGGTGACCGGATTGTGTATGTCGGCCCCAAGGCCCCCGGCCTCGCCCTCCGCACGGTGGACGCCGCGGGCCAGGCTGTCTCACCCGGCTTCATCAACATGCTCTCCTGGTCGGTGGACAGCCTGATCCAGGACGGCCGCGGCCTGTCGGCGCTGAAGCAGGGCGTAACCCTCGAAGTCATGGGTGAAGGCACATCCATGGGCCCGTGGAACGATGCCCAGAAGGCCGACGACGTGCGTCGGCAGGGCGACATCAAGTACGACGTCACCTGGACGACCTTGGACGAGTACCTGCGCCATCTGGAAGCCCGCGGGATCTCGCTGAACATCGCCTCCTTCGTGGGCGCGGAGACCGTGAGGGTGAACGTCCTTGGGGAAGACGACGTCGATCCGACCCCAGACCAACTGGGCCGGATGCGCACCCTGGTGGTCAAGGCCATGGAGGACGGCGCCATGGGCGTGGGAACCTCGCTGATCTACGCTTCCGGCAACTATGCCGAGACCGACGAGCTTGTGGCCCTCAGCACCGAGGCCGCCCGCTGCGGCGGCATGTACATCAGCCACATGAGATCGGAGGGCAACCGCCTGCTGGAGGCGATCGACGAACTCATCGAGATTTCCCGCCGCTCCGGCGCGCCTGCCGAGATCTATCATCTCAAGGCCAGCGGCAGGGCCAACTGGCCCAAGCTGGACCAGGCCATCGCCAGGATCGAGGCGGCCCGCGCCCAGGGGCTGCGCATTACGGCCGACATGTACACGTACCCCGCCGGCTCCACCGGCCTGGACGCGGCCATGCCCGTCTGGGTGCAGGCCGGCGGTGTCGAGAAGTGGATCGAGCGGCTGAAAGACCCCGCCACACGCGCCAAGGTGAAGGCGGAGATGCTTTCCGACAGCGCGCCTTGGGAAAACCTGATGCGCCACGCCGGGCCCGAGGGGACGCTGCTGGTGGGTTTCAAGAACCCGAAGCTCAAGCCGCTGACGGGCAAGACCCTCGCCGAGGTGGCCAAGGCGCGCGGCGTGAGCCCGCAGGACGCGGCGATCGACCTCGTCATCGAGGACGGCAGCCGCGTGCAGGTGGTCTACTTCCTGATGAGCGAGGAGAACGTCGCCCGCCAGACCACCCTACCCTGGATGAGCTTTGGTTCGGACGCGGAGGCCCAGGCGCCGGAGGGCCCGTTCCTGCTCTCCTCCACCCATCCGCGGGCCTACGGCAACTTCGCCCGCCTTCTCGCCAAGTACGTCCGCGAGGAGAAGCGGCTGACCCTGCCCGAGGCCGTCCGCAAGCTTTCGGGCCAGCCGGCGCACAATCTCGGCCTTCGCCAGCGCGGTTTGCTGAAGGAAGGCTATTTCGCCGACGTAGTCGTGTTCGACCCTGCCCGGGTGCAGGACCACGCCACCTTCGAGAAGCCGCAGCAGCTCGCCAGCGGGGTCAACCACGTGGTGGTCAATGGCGGCCTGGCCCTGGAGGACGGCGAGCCCACCGCGGCCCGGCCGGGACGGGTCGTCCGCGGCCGCGGCTGGACGGGCTGGCCGGATGGCGGCTGCCGCGCCAAGGCGTCGGACTGGACCTGGTGACCGAAGCGCGACTGGTGCGTTGTCGCCACCATGGCTGATCAACCCAAGGACCTTGAAGGCCTTCTGGCAGAGCTGGATCACGTGGCGAGGACCAAGGGCCCCAAGGTCTCGATGGAGGAAGTCTATAAGGCGGTTGGCGAGCGATCGTTCGGGCCCCTGCTGATGCTCGCCGGCCTGCTCGGCATGACCCCGGTCTCCGCCATACCAGGCGCGCCGACGACCCTCGCGCTGGTGACCATCCTCATCGCCGGCCAGCTTCTCGTCGGCCGCCGGACGCTGTGGCTGCCCCGGCGACTGCTCGATCTGTCCGTGCCGGCGGAGAAGCTGCGCGCCACGGTGAAGGTCGCGGGCAAGCCTGCCGGCGTCGTGGACAGGGTCGTGAAGCCGCGCCTTACCTCTCTCACCGGAAGGATCGCCCATCGCGTAGTGGCGGCGGCCTGCATCCTGGTGGCCCTGGCCGTGCCGCCCCTGGAACTGCTGCCCTTCGTCGCCTTCCTGCCGGCGGCGGCCATCGCCAGCTTCGGCCTCGGCCTGGTCGCCCGAGACGGTCTGCTGATCCTGGTCGCCCTCGGCGCCAGTGCGGGCACGCTGACGCTCATCGGGCGCCAGGTGCTCGCCTAGGGCCCGGCCTTCGCGCCGATCCCATCAGCCAGGGCTCAGCGGTCCTTCTCACGCTCGCCGATAACGGCCTGGGCGGCGGCCAGCCGGGCGATAGGCACGCGGTAGGGCGAACAGCTGACGTAATCCAGCCCGACGGACTCGCAGAACTGGATCGAGGCCGGATCCCCGCCGTGCTCGCCGCAGATGCCCAGCTTTACGTCCGGGCGCACCGCCCGACCGCGCTCGGCGGCGATGCGGATCAGGTCGCCGACGCCCTCCTGGTCGAGGCTGACGAAGGGATCCTTCTCGAAGATTCCCTTGTCGATGTAGTGGCCGAGGAAACGGCCGCTGTCGTCGCGGCTAATGCCGAAGGTCGTCTGGGTAAGATCGTTGGTGCCGAAGGAGAAGAACTCGGCGTATTCGGCCAGGTCGCCGGCCCGGATCGCCGCCCGCGGCAGCTCGACCATGGTGCCGACCTTGTAATCGATCTGGCAGCCACGCTCTTCGATGACAGTTTTCGCAGTACGATCCGTTAGTTCCCGCAGGAACTTCATCTCCTCTCCCTTGGCGACCAGCGGATGCATGATCTCGGGGATGGGCGCAGGACGGCCCTCGGCGACCACCTCGCAGGCGGCCTCGATGATGGCCCTCACCTGCATCTCGTAGATCTCGGGATAGGCCACGCCCAGGCGGCAGCCGCGGTGACCGAGCATGGGGTTCACCTCGTGCAGCTCCTGCGCCCGGCGCATCAGCTTCTTGGGGTCCAGGCCGGTAGCCTCGGCCACCGCGGCGAGGTCCTCTTCGCTGTGCGGCAGGAACTCGTGGAGCGGCGGGTCCAGCAGTCGGATCGTGACCGGCAGGCCTTCCATGATCTTGAACAGCTCGACGAAGTCCTGCCGCTGCATCGGCAGGATCTTGGCCAGCGCGGCCCGGCGCCCGGCCTCATCGTCGGCGAGGATCATCTCGCGCACCGCCGCGATACGCGCCGGATCGAAGAACATGTGCTCGGTGCGGCAGAGGCCGATGCCCTCGGCGCCGAACTGCCGGGCCGTGCCCGCGTCCATGGCGGTCTCGGCGTTCGCCCGCACCTTCAGACGGCGCAGGCCGTCGGCCCAGGCCATGAGCGTGGCGAAATCGCCCGACAGCTCGGGCTCGATCATCTTCACCGCACCCGCGAGGACTTCGCCGGTCGAGCCGTCAATGGTGATGATGTCATAGGCCTTGAAGGTGCGGCCCCGGCAGTGGAACTCGCCCGCCTTCTGGTCAATGCGGATTTCACCAGCGCCGGAGACGCACGGGCGGCCCATGCCGCGGGCCACCACCGCGGCGTGGCTGGTCATCCCGCCGCGAGCGGTGACGATGCCCCGCGCCGCGTCCATGCCACGGATGTCCTCCGGACTGGTCTCCTCGCGCATCAGGATCACCGCCTCGCCGGCGCCGCCCAATTTCTCAGCCTCCTCGGCGGTGAACACCACCTTGCCGGTGGCCGCCCCGGGCGAGGCGGGCAGGCCGGTCGCGATCACGTCGCGGGGGCTGGCCGGATCGATGGTTGGGTGCAGGAGCTGGTCGAGGCTCGCCGGCTCCACTCGCATCACCGCCTCTTCCCTGGTGATCAGGCCTTCCGAGGCCAGGTCCACTGCGACCTTGAGGGCGGCCTTGGCAGTCCGCTTCCCATTGCGCGTCTGCAGCATGTACAGACGCCCCTTCTCCACCGTGAACTCGATGTCCTGCATGTCGCGGTAGTGCTTCTCGAGCCGCTCCACGACCGACTTGAACTGAGTGAAGACCTCCGGCAGGGCCTCTTCCATCGAGGGGTGGGCATCGCCCATCTCCTCGCGCGCCGCCTTGGTCAGGGGCTGGGGCGTGCGGATGCCGGCCACCACGTCCTCGCCCTGTGCGTTGATCAGGAACTCGCCGTAAAGGCGGTTCTCTCCCGTGGACGGGTTGCGGGTGAAAGCCACGCCCGTGGCGCTGCTCTCGCCCATGTTTCCGAACACCATCGACTGCACGTTCACCGCCGTGCCCCAGCTCTCGGGGATGTCGTGCATGCGGCGATAGAACTTCGCGCGATCGTTCATCCAACTGGCGAACACCGCCCCGATGGCGCCCCAGAGCTGCTCATTGGGATCCTGCGGGAAGGCCCGGCCCAGCTCAGCCTCGACGGCGCGCTTGTAGTCGGCGACCACCGCTTCCCAATCCGCGGCGGTCAGGTCGGTGTCGACCCGGGCGTCCAGCCGTTCCTTATGATCGTCGAGGATCTCCTCGAACATGTGGTGGTCGAGGTCGAGCACCACGTTCGAGTACATCTGTATGAAGCGCCGATAGCTGTCGAAGGCGAACCGGCGGTCGCCGGACAGTTTGGCCAGGCCGTCCACCGTCTCGTCGTTGAGGCCCAGGTTGAGCACCGTGTCCATCATGCCCGGCATCGAGGCGCGAGCGCCCGACCGCACCGACACCAGCAGCGGATTCGCCGCATCGCCGAAGCGTTTGCCGGTCAGTTCCTCGACCTTCTTCAAGCCCTCGGCCACCTGAGTCTTGAGCTCGGCCGGATAGGTCTTGCCGCTGGCGTAATAGTAGGTGCAGGCTTCGGTCGTGATCGTGAAGCCCGGCGGCACCGGGAGGCCCAGCGCCGACATCTCGGCCAGGTTCGCGCCCTTGCCGCCCAGCAGGTTCTTCATCGAGGCGTCGCCGTCAGCCCCACCGCCACCGAAGGCATAGACCCACCGCGTCTTCACCATCGTGTCGGCCATCGTCCCTTTACCTCCACTCGACCCAGCTCTCAGAGCCGGGGAAATCAGCCTGTAACCTGCGAGAAGTCCGCCACGCGCCCCATGGCGTCACGGACCTTGGCCAGAAGGCGCAACCTGTTGTCCCGTTCCGCCGGATTATCCGAGTTCACGAGCACCTTATCGAAGAACGCATCCACCGGGCCTCGCAGCTTGGCGAGCTCGCCCATGGCGGCGGCGAAGTCCTCCGTCTCGATCAGCCCATCGAGGCTGGCGTCCACCGCGTCCACGGCCGCGACCAGCGCCTGCTCTTCGGCTGGCGCGGCTGTCATGTGGGCGGGCTCCCCGGCGGGCAGCGGCCCCTTCTTCTCCTCAGCCTTGAGGATGTTCACGGCGCGCTTGTAGCCGGCCAGCAGGTTCGTCCCGTCCTCGGTCTTCAGGAAGCCGGCCAGGGCGTTCACCCGGGCGACCACCCGCACCAGGTCATCGTCACCCAGCGCGAAGACCGCCGCGACGAGGTCATGGCGTTGACCGCGGTCGCGCAGCCAGACCTCAAGCCGGTCCGCGAAGAAGGCGACGATCTCGTCGGCCACCTCACCGTAGGGTCGGAACTGGTACAGCACCTCGCCCGTGGGCTTCTCACGCTCCAGGCGGTCGAAGACGAGATCGACCTCCTGGTCCATGGCGACCACCTGAGCCTGCCCTTCGAGCAGCGCCTCCTGGAACTCCCGCAGATAATTGTCGAACTCGCGGCTCTTGGCCCGGCCGCGGGCGCCGAGGTGGGCGCTCAGCTTCGGCGTCGAGACCCACAGAGCACGGCCCGGATCCACAAAGCAGCGAAGCGAGGCGTACCAGTCGGCCACAGCCTCGCGCAGCGGCACGCGCAGCTCCGAGGCCAGCACGATGCGGATCACGCCCAGGGCCGCCCGGCGAAGCGCGTAGGGATCACGGGATCCCGTGGGCTTCTCGCCGATCGCGAAGAACGAAACGAGCGTGTCCAGCTTGTCGGCCAGGGCCACGGCCATCGTCACGGGTCGGTCCGGGACCTCGTCGTTGGCGCCGGCCGGCTTGTAGTGGTCGCGGATCGCCTCGGAAACCAGCGGCGAAAGCCCCTCGGCCGCCGCATAGTAACCGCCCATCACGCCTTGCAGCTCAGGGAACTCGCCGACCACGCCCGACACCAGGTCGGCCTTGGCCAGACGCGCCGCCAGCCTGGCCTTGGCCACGTCGGCGCCGACCTTGGGTGCAAGGGCCTCGCTCAGCATCTCGAGCCGCTCGACGCGCTCGTACATGGCGCCCAGCTTGGCGTGGAAGGTGACACCCTTCAGCTTCTCGAGCCGATCCTCGAGGCGGACCTTGCGGTCCTCGTCCCAGAAGAACCGCGCATCCGACAGGCGGGCCGAGAGCACCTTGGCGTTGCCCTTGGCGATGGTGGCGCCGCCGTCCGTCGCCTCGATGTTGGCCACAGTCAGGAAGTGGGGCGCGAGCTTGCCACTCGCGGGGTCGCGCACGGCGAAGTAGCGCTGGTGCACCCTCATGGAGGTGCGGATCACCTCCGGTGGGAGGTCCAGGAAGTCCGGATCCATATCGCCCAGGACCGGAACAGGCCATTCCACCAGACCCGACACCTCGTCCAGCAGACCGGCGTCCTCGACGAGCTCCAGGTTGCGCGCGAAGCAAAGGGTCTTGGCGGACTCGAGGATCCGCTCCTTCCGCTCCTCGACGTCGAGCACGACGTAGCGATGGCCGAGGCCGTAGGCATAGCTCTCGAAGTCCTTCACCAGGAACGGCTCGCCATCGCTCATGAAGCGGTGGCCTTCGGCCAGGTTGCCGCTCAGGATCCCGTCGAGTTCGAAGGGGACAACCTCGCCGTCGAACACGCAGAGGATGCGTCGCAGCGGCCGCACCCAGCGCAGCTTACTGGTCCCCGACACCATCGACTTGGGCCAAGGGAAGGTCCGGACAATCTGTTCGACGATCTCGGCGACGATCTCAGGCGTCGGACGACCGGGCTTGTGCACGTGGGCGAAGAAGACGCCGTCCCGCTCGACCAGCTGATCCTGGGTAAGGCCGGTCTTCCGCAGGAAACCTTCGAGCGCCTGGGGCGGCGCGCCGACCTTGGGGCCCTTCAGCTCCTCATGCCGGTCTTTCTGCGCCGGGGGCAGCCCCTCGGCCACGAGCGTCAGCCGACGGGCGCCGGCGAACGTCTTCAGCGCCTCGGGCAGCAAGCCTTCCGCCGCCAGCTTCTCGCGCGCCATACGCTCAAGGTCGCGCGCGGCGTTCGCCTGCATGCGGGCCGGAATCTCTTCCGAAAACAGTTCGAGCAGGAGTTGGGGCATGGCTTAGACGTTCGCCCCTTGGCTCTCGACCCAGGCTTCCGCGCAGAGTCTGCACAGGTCCCGGATACGGCCGATGTAGCTCTGCCGCTCGGCGACCGCGATCGCGCCCCGGGCGTCCATGATGTTGAACAGGTGGCTGGCCTTCAGCACATGGTCATACGCCGGAAGGACCAGCGGCTGGCCCTGCCGACCCTCGGAGCCGACGATCCGCCGGACCTCGGACTCCATGTCGTCGAAGTGCTTCTTCAGGATGTCGACGTTGGCGACTTCCAGCTCGAAGGCCGAGAATTGCTGCTCGTTGGCCAGGTAGACGTCGCCGTACTTGAACTCGTCGTTGAACTGGAGGTCGTACACGCTGTCCTTGTTCTGGAGGTACAGCGACAGCCGCTCCAGGCCGTAGGTCAGCTCGCCTGCCACCGGGAAGACGTCGAGCCCACCCACCTGCTGGAAGTAGGTGTACTGGGTGATCTCCATGCCGTCGCACCAGACTTCCCAGCCCAGGCCCCAGGCCCCGACCGTGGGATTTTCCCAGTCGTCCTCGACGAAGCGAATATCGTGCACGAGCGGATCGATGCCGATGGCTTCCAGCGAGCCCAGGTAAAGCTCCTGGAGGTTCGGCGGGTTCGGCTTCAGGATCACTTGGTACTGGTGGTGCTGGTGCAGTCGGTTGGGATTTTCGCCATAGCGGCCGTCGGCCGGGCGCCGCGAGGGCTGCACATAAGCCACCTTCCACGGCTTGGGGCCGAGGGTCCGGATCACAGTCATCGGCGACAGCGTCCCCGCCCCCACCTCCACGTCGTAGGGCTGCAGAATCATGCAGCCCTGGCGGGACCAATAGTCGTGCAGTTTCAGGATCAGGCCCTGAAACGTGAGGGGCTCGTCAGACATAAGGAAACGGGGCCGTTCGCAGGCGCAAAAAAGTCGGCGGACCATAGGGCCCGCCGACCTTTGCTTCAAGCCACGCCCCGAGGTTTTCGGGGGGTGGATTTCCAGCGGCTCGCGAGGGGCTAATTACCTCGCGGTGCAGTCGCCTTGCCCGCCCGCGACAGCGGCTGGCCGTACTTGGCCCGGTTCTCCGCCGTGTCGGGCACGGGACCGTTGGTCACCGTCGTCGTGGTCACGCTCGCGCCCTGGCCATAGGTCGTGGCGGAGGTGGCGGTCGGGCCGGTGCCCGTATCGGTCGCCGGGGCCGAAGCCGAGACGTCGGCCGACGCATCGGGAGACGTGACGCTCGAGCCGGTCGAGGTCGTGACGCCGGTGTCGCTGGTCGGGGTCGACGGGCTGGTGGTCGTGGTCTGGTCCGGCGTCGCCGAGGACGTGGACTGCGCCATAGCGGCGCCGGCCATCAGAGCCGACGCCGCGGCGGCGGTGGCAAGGATCTTGAGGGTCATAGGTCTAGAGCTCCTGTTGTCTGGACGTCTGACGCCCCACCCCGTTGTTGGCAGGAAGCTTTACCGCCTAGCCGGCTATTTGGTTCCCGGCGTGGTCGCAGAACTGGCCGGAGCGTCGCCGGTTTCCGCGCTGGGCGCACTCGTGTCGCCTTCGCCGGACACCAGCACCTTGTCGACGACGTGCAGCAGGCCCGAGCCCGTACGGATGTCAGCCTGGATGATGGTGGCGCCGTCAGCCTTGAGCGCGGCTTTGTCGCTGCCGTCCAACAGCACCTGGTCGCCGGCCCCGGACGGCACCGGCCCTTTGGCGCCCTTGATCTTCGCCGAGTCGACTGGCGCGTTGATCACGTGGTGCAGGACCAGCTTCTGGAGGGCGGTCTTGTCAGTCTCCAGCCGGGACAGTTCGCCGCTGGGCAGGGCCGCGAACGCCGCGTCAGTGGGAGCGAACACGGTCAGGTTCTTGTTGGTCTTGAGAAGGCTGGTGAGGTTGGTGTCGTCCGCCGCCTTGATGAAGGTGGTGAACTGGCCCGAGGCCTTAAGGGTGTCGATCAGATCGCCCGATGGACTCACCTGGGGTGCTGCCGCCGCAGGAGCGGGCGTCGCCGCTTCGCTCTGCGCGAGCGCCGGAGAGGCGATCACCGCAAGGGCGGCGGCGGCGGAAAGCATACGGATCATCGACATACTGAAGTCCTCGTCTCGATTGGCAGCAGTGACTGACGCCCCTTCGGGTGGAGCGGCGCCGGCACTCTGTACAGGCATTGCGGCGGGTTTCCGGCCCGTCGGGGCTCGAAGCGCCACTATGGAAACCGACGGAAATCCCATTGGTTGCGCCCACGTCAACTCCGACGCGACGCGACGGAGAGGCATTTAGCTCAATTTTTTGGCGCCCCCGAACGATGGCGCCCGAACTTTCGGCGCATTCCCGCTTCTTGCCACAACTCCTCCCCGCCGCAGTCCGTTCGCCTTCAACCCAGGCCCTAGCGTTGGGCCGACCGCTGCGGGGGGATGAGTTCGAAGAAGGTCCGCAACGGTCTCGAACAAACGAGAGGGGCAGGCCCGCCCACGAGGGCCGGACGCGGGAGCGAGCGGATGAAACTCATCATGGCGATCGTCAAACCCTTCAAGCTGGACGACGTGCGCGAAGCGCTCGTCGCCGCCGGCGTCGAAGGGCTGACGGTTTCGGAGGTCAAGGGTTACGGCCGGCAGAAGGGGCAAACCGAGATCTATCGGGGCGCTGAATATCAGATCAACTTCCTGCCGAAGGTGAAGCTCGAGGCCGTGGTCGACGACGCCGCGGCCGGCAAGGCGGTGGAAGCCATCAAGGCCGCCGCGTCCACCGGCAAGATCGGCGACGGCAAAATCTTCGTGCTCGACGTGTCGGAGGCCGTGCGCATCCGGACGGGCGAGACCGGCGCGGCCGCGCTCTAATGGGATTGAGGGGATCATTCATGAAAATCACGGGTACTCAGAGGCTGGGGCTAGCGCTCGCGGCCTTGCTCGCGGGCAGCGCCTTCGGGGCGCCCGCCTTCGCCCAGGAGACGCCGGTCGCCGATAGCGGCGACACCGCTTGGCTGCTCACATCGACGGCCCTCGTCCTGGCCATGACCATTCCCGGCCTTGCGCTGTTCTACGGCGGCATGGTGCGGCGCAAGAACGTGATCTCGACGGTCGCCCAGTGCTTCGCAATCACCTGCGTGATCAGCGTGGTCTGGATGGTGCTGGGCTACTCCCTCGCCTTCTCCGAAAACCCGTCGGCTGGGCTTAACGCCTACATCGGGGGCTTTGGCTCGGTGATGCTGAGCGGCATGGGCATGAACGACGTGTCCGGCAGCATCCCGCAGTACCTGTTCGTCGTCTTCCAGATGACGTTCGCGGTCATCACGCCGGCCCTGATCGTCGGGGCCTATGCCGAGCGCATCAAGTTCTCGGCCATGCTGCTGTTCACCGTCCTGTGGTCGCTGGTGGTCTACGCCCCGGTCTGCCACTGGGTTTGGGGCGGCGGCTTCCTGAGCGAGGCGGGCGTGCTCGACTTCGCCGGCGGCACCGTGGTGCACATCAACGCCGGCATCGCCGGCCTCGTCTGCGCCCTCGTGATCGGCAAGCGCCGCGGCTATGGCTCGGACAACATGGCGCCGCACAACCTGGTGCTGACCATGATTGGCGCCAGCCTCCTGTGGGTCGGCTGGTTCGGCTTCAACGCCGGTTCGGCGGTCGCCGCCAACGGCCTGGCCTCCGTGGCCATGCTGAACACCCAGGTCGCTTCCGCGGCCGCGGCTGTCGCCTGGATGATCGTCGAGTGGATCGAGCGCAAGAAGCCCGGCATGCTGGGTCTCGCCTCGGGCGCCGTGGCGGGTCTCGTGGCGATCACCCCGGCCGCCGGCTTCGTGACCCCTCAAGGCGCCCTGATCATCGGCCTGGTGGGCGGGGTGGCCGCTTACGGCGGCGCGGTGTGGCTCAAGAAGGCCCTCAAGTATGACGACAGCCTGGACGTGTTCGGCGTCCACGGCGTGGCCGGCATCGTCGGCGCCCTGCTGACCGGCGTGCTCGCCGATGCGGCGGTCGGCGGCGAAGCGGCAGAAGGCGCGAGCATCGGCGCGCAGTTCTTCGGCATCATCGGCACCATCGCCTGGTGCGCGGTGGCCACCTTCGTGATCCTGATGGTCTGCAAGTTCACCACCGGCCTGCGGGTCAGTGAGGACGCCGAGATCGAAGGCCTCGACATCTCGCAGCACGGGGAAGCGCTGCACGAGAGCTGAGAACCGCTCCGGGGGGAGAGACGC
>JAEYNH010000201.1 GCA_023412655.1 Pseudomonadota bacterium
CCGGTAGCCTACCTTCGGCACCGTATCGATCGAGACCGCAGGGTCCCCGGCGAGGGCCTTGCGCAGGCGGCTGATGCTGCGGTTCAGGGCGTCGTCGCCGACTATACGGCCTTCCCAGCACAGGTCCGACAGTTCCTCGCGGCTGACTGCCTCGCCACGGCTCCTATGGAGGGCCACCAGCACCTGCATCACCCGCGGCTCCAGCGTCTCGACACCGTCCCGCCCGGAAACTTCCAGGTTGGCCGGCGAGACGGTCAGCCGACCGAGGGCGAACGGCGCCTCCAGGCGCAGGTCCACCCGCCGGCGAAGACCCGGGATCATCTCGTTCATGAGAACATCAGGAATTCATCAGGCCGCCGACATGGTCCGCCCCGACGAACGTCAGCTTCTTGCGCGCCGTCACACGCAAGGACCACACCCATGGGGCGTTCCCACCTTCTTTCCGCCGCGGCGCTCATCGGCACAGCTTTATCCGCCACGGCCGCCGACGCCAAACCGCAGGTCGCCGACCAACGCTCCGGCGGGGGCGTCCGCGCCCTGGAACAGGCGGGGGACGCCTTCGGGGTCCGCATAGGTGTCGAGCAGATCGGCCTCTACTCGGAGAATCAGGTGCGCGGGCTCAGCCTCCAAGACTCCGGCAACTACCGGGTCAACGGGACCTACTTCGTTCGCGCCGGCGGCTTCGCCGATCCCGTCCTAGCGGGGGTCACGACCCGGGTGGGGTTCAACGCCCTCGAAGCCGATTTCCCCGCGCCTTCCGGCATCATCGAGTACCGTCTCAAGTCACCCTTCACCGCCCCTCGGAACTCGATCGAGGTAGCGCTGCGCGAATACGGGACGCGGTTCCTGGACCTGTCGATGGCGCGCCTTACGGCGGACGGGGCGGCAGGACTGCTGCTCGGCGCCCAGAGCAACCTCGGACGCAGCTCCAGCGATCTCAAGGGCCATAGCCACCGGTTCGGCGCGGTGGGCGAATGGCGCCCGACCGACGCCGTGGACCTGACCGCCTTCGCCAGCCTCAACCGCTTCGACTTCGAGGGAACCTACGGCGTCGCCCTGAAGGAGGAGGCTCTACCGCCGCCGATGCCGCACCCGCGCCGCTACGTTCCCAGCTGGGGCGACCACGACGGCGAGGACTGGAACGGCGGCGTGATCGCCGCCTGGCGGCCTTCGGACACGCTCACGCTCAACGGATCGGCCATCTATTCGCGCCTGAACCTGGACCAGGCCGAATATGTCCTGATGAGCCTGGATCGCCACGGCCTCGGCGAGGCGTCGGTGATCAGCAACCGTGCGCGCAACACCGACGCCTGGGCCTTGGAGGCCGGCGCAAGCTGGCGTCACGCCCCGGGGCGCCGCCTCTATGCCGAAGTGCGCGCCCGCCGCAGCCGCAACCTGACGGGTCCGGGCGTCACGCAGCGGGTCAACGGCGTAGACCTGATGGAGGGCCTGGTGGAGCCGCCCGAACCGATCCTGCCAGACCTGCCCCGCACCCTGGACATGGCCGAGCAGGTCACGGCTGGCGTCGGCTACGAGGCGAGTTGGTCCGGTCTGCGCCTCAAGGGCGGCGTCCAACGCAGCCGCCACGAACGCACGTTCACCCCCCCGGGACTGCCCTCCTTCACCACCACCTCGAGCCCGTGGCTGTACGACATCTCCGCCGTGGCCGCTCTGGGCAAGCGATGGACGATGTTCGCCACGGCCACGCGCGGGTTGGAGGATTCCGGGGTCGCGCCGGCCAATGCAGCCAATCGCAACGAAGCCTTGCCGCCAGTGGTAGCCCGGCAGCAGGAACTGGGGCTGCGCCTCCGGGCCACCGAAACGCTGACCCTGATCGCATCGGCCTACTCCATCGAGAAGGCTGCGGCCGGCTTCGACGCCGCGGGGGTCTACGGGCTCGTGGGCGACCTGCGGCACCGGGGATTGGAGCTCTCGCTGGCTGGCCGCCTGCGCGAAGGCCTGCGGATCGTCGCCGGCGCCGCCCTGCTCGACGCCGAACGGGCCGGCCCGCAGATCGAGGCGGGAATCCTCTCGGCCGAACCACCCGGCGTCGCGCGTTATCAGGCCCTCGGGGGCGTCAGTTGGGCTGTCCCCGGCCTCGACGGGCTCTCCCTGGACGCCCAGGTGAACCACTCGGGATCGCGCCGGGTGCGCTCATCCAGCGACCTGCGCACCGGCCCCCTGACAACGGTCGATGTAGGCGGGCTCTATGCCTTCCGGGTGCAGGACGCGAACGTGACGCTTCGGCTACGGGTGCTCAACCTGTTGGACGAGGGCAAGTGGGTGGCGATGCGTTCCGAAACCCTGGACCGGCCCAACCGGCGGGGTGTCCGGCTCTCCTTGACGACGCGATACTAGCCGCGGATGCGGAAACCGATGCGTACGGTCCGCGGCGCGGCATAGCTTTCCACGCCGTCGGCCGTCTCCCCCACCTCGAGCTCCTCGTTGGTGAGGTTTTCGGCGGCGAGATACAGCTCGGCCCGGGAGTTCAGCCGCCAGCCGGCGCGGGCGTCGAGCTGCACCCCTGCGGCCAAGCGGCGGGTGTTGAGATCATCCTCCCACCGCATGGTCTCGTAGCGGAGGTCGGCCGAGAGCGTCAGCGGCTCCAGCAGGCGCCAGTCGGCGCCCGCAGTCACGGTCCACTTGGGCGTCTGGGCCGGACGCAGGCCGGTGAGCTGCGGGGCGGCCGAGCCGCCGTCCACTTCCGCGTCGGTGAAGGCGAAGGCGGTCCGCCAGGACAGCTTCGTCGCCAACTCGCCGGCGGCCTCGCCTTCCACGCCCCAGGCCTCGATCTCCCCCGCGTTGCGCCGCTGGCGCAGCACGCCGCCGGCCGGCACGAACCCCGCCGTCGGGAAGGTCCCGGGGCCAAAGCCGATGGTGACGTTGGTGATCGGATCCTTGATGCGGTTCCAGAACAGGGTCGCGCCCCAGCTGATCGGACCATCCGCCCCGACGCCGACCTCCAGCCCCTGCAGGGTTTCGGGCTGCAGCGCGGGATTGGCTTCGGTGATGTCGTTGCCCACCCGGAACGGACGGTGCAGCTCGTTCAGCGTCGGCGGCCGGAAGGCGGCGTAGGCCGCGCCGCGGACGTACCTGCCGTCCGAAAGGTCGTAGCGAACGCCGAGGCGCGCTGTCGGCGTGGTTTCGGACGACCCCTGCGGCCGCTCGGCGAGCACCAGGGCGCCGGTGCCGGTGTCGATCTCCCGCCGGACGGCGTCGCTGGATTTCGACCGGTCGACCCGCACTCCGCCGGTGACGATCCATGGGCCCTCGTCATAGGCCGCTTCGAGATAGGCGCCGGCCACGAAGGTCTGCCCCCCCGCCTCGCGGTCCCGGGTGAAGGCCCCGTTCATGTAGCGGAAGCGCTCGCGCACCTTGCCGTCAGCCCAGCGGGCGTCCGCGCCAAGCTCCCAGTTGATCGCGTCCATTCGCCCCTGCACGGCCGCGTTCAGGCCGTAGCCGGTGGCCGGGGTCTTGTATTGATCGTTTGCAGGTGTCGTACCCACACGGCCGGCGGCGACCGCCGCCGAGCTGTTCTTCAGATCGCTCTCGCGCACCCAGCCCTGCAATCGCCAGCCGCCCACGCCCGCTTCGGCAGGCCGGGCCAGGGTCAGGGTCGCCGACTGCCCAGAGGCGATGGAGCGGGCGCCGACCAGGCCCGCCCCGCGGATTTCGCGAAACGCCGCCACGCGGGCCGCGGCCTCGATGCCGCCGAAGTCATGCTGGGCGCGGATGGCGCCGGAGACATCCTCCAGCGAAACCCGCTCGTCCGCGGCTCCGCGCTGACGCCCCCGCACAGCGTAGTAGCCGTCAGTCTTGGACGCGGCGGCGGTGAGCAGCACCTTATCCGTCCCCCCAGCCACGGCCGCCCGATAGCTGTCGCGCTCGCCAGCCGAGACGTCGAGCACCGCGAGGCCGTCCTGCGCGCCCCGCTCCTGAAGGGCGACCACCCCCGTCAGGGCGCCCGCACCGTAGGGCCCTGCCCCTGCGCCGCGCACGACCGTCGCGCCCTCGAGCCCCTCGGGTGGCAGCGCGCTCCAGATCACCCAGCCGCCAAACGGATCGTTCTGCGGCGCGCCGTCCAGGGTCACCAGCGCCCGGCCCGCACCGGACGGCGCGATGGCGCGCAAGGACAGGCCTTGGGTGGTCGGGTTGGCGCCGCCGCTGCCCGTGCGCCGGAAGAGGGACACGCCTGGGGCGGTCTTCAACGCCTCGTCCAGGCGGGGCTCGACCTTGAGCGTCTCGGGGCCGATGCGCACGGCGCTGAACGCCGCTTCACCGCCCAGGGGGGCCAGTCTGGGAGGATGAACGATGACAGCCTCGACTTGTGTCGCGGACGGAGGCGGCAGGTCGGGCATGTTTCCTCGTATTTCCGGTACGCTGGTTATGGTTGCTATGTGGGCTAGTCACGGAGGCGGGAGAACGCAATGGCGAAGGTCGCGATTGTTACCGGAGCGGGCAGCGGTATCGGCCGGGCTGTGTCCCTCGCGCTACTCGACGCTGGCTGGCAGGTGGCCCTTGCCGGACGTCGCCTGCAGACCCTCGAACAGACGGCCGGGCTGTCGGGCGGCGAATCCCTCGCAGTCCCTACCGACGTGTCCGACGAGGCTTCGGTGGATAGCCTGTTTGCGGCCACGAAGGACCGTTTCGGCCGCCTCGACTTGCTGTTCAACAACGCCGGCGCCGCCGCGCCGCCCGTGCCGATCGAGGAACACTCCCTGGCGCACTGGAAGCGCGTGGTGGATGTGAACCTCACCGGAGCGTTCCTCTGCACGCGCGCGGCCTTCCGGCTCATGAAGGATCAGGCTCCGCGGGGCGGGCGGATCATCAACAACGGCTCGATCGCCGCCCATACGCCGCGCCCGCTGACCATCGCCTACAGCGCCACCAAGAGCGCCATCACCGGTCTCACCCGCTCCACCGCCCTGGACGGCCGGGCCTATGACATCGCCTGCGGCCAGATCGACATCGGCAACGCCGAGACGCCGATGACACGGAGCGTCGCCCAAGGCGCCTTGCAGGCCGACGGCTCGATGAAGCCCGAGCCCTATTTGGACGTGCGCCATGTGGCGGAGGCGGTGCTGTACATGGCTGGCCTGCCCTTGGAGGCCAACGTGCAGTTCATGACCGTGATGGCGACCAAGATGCCTTACATCGGCCGCGGCTGACGCCGCCTTGGGCGCCGCGGGCTCATGTTTTCGGCGCCCGCGATTAATTCATGCTGCGCCGCAGCATTGCGCTTGCGCGTCCCGGGAAGCGCGCGGATCGTGGCGGTGCAGATGGGCCCAGCCGGACGTCAGTCGCCGGTCGCCCGCCTGAGAGGAACGCCGGAAAGGGGTTGTCTCAACCCTTATCCCGGAACCGCAACCATGATCCGTATCGCTACCCTCGCCGCCGTGGCCGCCATGGTCGCCGCCGCCCCGGCCAGCGCCCAAACCATCCGCGTCTCCACCGTCGGGAAGACCGCCGAGCAGGTGCACGCCGACGTCACCAAAGCCGCCAGGAGCGTCTGCGAAGGAGCCACCGTCGGCACCACCTTCCGCCGCGAGATCATGCAGACGTGCATGAAGGTGACGATCTCCCGCGCCCTTGCCCAGGCGCAGGACCCCGCGCTCCATGCGGCGCCGACCCGGGTCGCCTCGCGCTAGTTGAACGGGGCGTCAGCGGGCGGAGGCACAGTCGTCCGCCCGCGATCCCGCCATGCTCAGGCGCCGGCCGTCTCCACCTCGACGCAGACAGCGTCCCGCGTCTGAAGGTTGGCCATCACCGCCTCCACCTGGTTGGGCGAGCCGATCAGCGCCGCCTGCTCCCGGCTTTCCTCCAGCAGGATCTCATGCTGGTCCGCCCGGGACATCAGGTTCAGCAGGCGCTTGCCGGCGCGGATCGCGTGGGGATTGCGGCCGGCGATCTCCCGCGCCAGCGTCAGGGCTTCGGCATGCGGCGCCGGCGAGACGCGGGTGGCGAGGCCCACGGCGACGGCCTCCTCGCCCGTGACGATCCGCCCGCTGTAGGTGAGGTCGCGGGCCACGTCGTCGCGCACGAGGCCGCGCATCAGGACCATGCCGGCCATGTCCGGCACGAGGCCCCATTTGATCTCCATGACGGACATGCGCGCGTCGGGCGCGATCAGCCGCATGTCGGCGCCCAGGGCCAACTGGCAGCCGCCGCCGAAGGCCACGCCATGGACGGCCGCGATCACCGGCACGGGGATCTCCCGCCACACCATGCAGGCGTGCTGCGCCCGGTTCGAACCGCCGGCGGTGCGCTGGGGAGTGAGCAGTTCGCCCGCCGTGCCCTGGCCGCCGCTGCGCTCGCCCGAGGCCATGGACTGGAAGTTGCCCATGTCCAAGCCGGCGCAGAACGCCCGCCCCTCGCCGGACAGCACGACCGCGCGCACCCCGGGTTCGGTCTTCAACCGCTCGCCTGTCTCGATCAGAGCCGCGAACATGGCGCCGTCAAGGGCGTTCATCTTGTCGGCCCGGACGAGGCGCACGTCCGCGACGCCGTCCTCGATGTTCACCGTGACCCGATCGTTCATCGAAACCTCCGTTCAGCCCCGCGAAAGGCCATAGCCCACGCGGGAAAAATGCACATGCACCGCGGCACGGGCGTCAGACGCTCACCACCCCGGGGCCGGGCGGCTCAGCGTAGAGAGCCTCAACCAGGGCATGGCGGCGGTCCAGCGTCGCCCGCTGGTTCACATAGCCCTTGTCGGTGATCTCGCCCGCGTCGATGGACGGCGGCTCGGTCATGATGGTGAACCGGCCCACCCGGCGGGACGAGCCGCCGGCGGTTGCGTTGAACTCGGCGAAGCGGGCCTTCAGCACTTCGGCCAGCCGGGTGAGCGGGTCCTCGCCCGGGCCCGCCACCGGGGCCCGGG
>JAEYNH010000210.1 GCA_023412655.1 Pseudomonadota bacterium
GGCGAGGCCGCGGCGCCGGGCCGCATCCTTCGCCCCGGTTCCATCATCGACATCCGTGTCTGACTGAGCACACCCGGCTAAACTCGCGGGAATTAACCAGATTTCATCGGAACGGCGCCGCACTCCCGCGTGTTCTGTCGTTTGTTGAAACGGTTCTCAAAGCTGACCCATGGCACGGGACGATCGCATCTACGAGGAGGCCGCCGCCCTCTGGCGCGAACTCTACGGAGACACTCCGCCCAGGGCGGACGATGGCCGCGCCGTGCTGGACGCGATCATGCGCGACCTGCCCGCCCTCGGCTACGACCGGCTGCGCTCGCCCTATCTGCGGCCGCGTGACGTGGTCATGCCGCGCTAGCGCCGAGCTCGCTCTCCACCTCCGACACCACCGCCTCCCAGTCTCCGGGCCTGCGCTGCCGGAACAGTCGCGCGCTCGGATACCAGGGGCTGTCCGTCCGCCCCGGGTCCAGCCACCGCCAGTCGGCGGGTTGGTGCAGCAGGATCCACACCGGCTTGCCCATGGCGCCCGCCAGGTGCGCCACCGCCGTGTCCACCGTCACCACCCGCTCCAGACCAGCGATGATCGCCGCCGTCTCCCCCAGGTCCCGGGCGCCGGTGTCCTCGGGGTGCAGGCTCACCGCGCCCCACCGGACCAGCCGCTCCGCCAGGGCGGGCGGCAGGGTCTTGGCCGAGGCCACCGCCCCCGTGGCGCTGGTCCGCCAGACCAGGCCGAAGCGGCCCGGCGTCTGGACATCGGGTTGCGGCCGCGCCGCCGGCGCCTGGACGTAAGGGGCCGACGGCAGGGTCTCGAGCGTGATCCCCAGCCGCCACGGCAGGCTGAAGTAGCGGGTCCACAGCTGGTGGCGCGGTATGGCCGCCCCCGCGCCCACCGGGATCGGGATCACCGCGTCCACCCCCGGAATGGTGGCCAGAACGGGCGCCACGGGCGGGCGGCACACCAAGGTCACCTGGCCTGCGCCCCGGGCCTTCAGCAGGCCGGCGAAACGGCCGAACATGATCTGGTCACCCAGCCCCTGCTCGATCCACACCAGGATCGAGCGTCCCTCCAGCGGCTCGCCCCGCCATTCCGGATAGCTCGTGGGACCCGGCGGCACGAGGTCGGGGGCAAGCCGCACCCGCTCCTCCAGCATCGGCCAACCCTCGGGCCAGCGGCCGGCCCGCAGCAGCTCCACGCCGGTCTGGAAACGCCGCGCGCTCCGGGTCAGGTCGCCGTCCATGGCGCCGTTCTAGAGCGCGTCCGACCGGCGACGGAAGGCCTAGGCCGCCTTCTTGAGCTTCTTTCCCGCCTCGCGCTTGTCAGCCTTCGACCGCCTGCCGACCTTGGCCGGCTTCGCCTCGGCCTCCGGCGCGGCCGCGCCGAGGGCCAGGTCGCGCAGCAGTTCGAGGAAGGCGGCCCTGCGGCGACGGCCGGCCACCAGCTTGAGCAGCCGGGCGTCGGCGGCGGCCATCTTCGGCTGCGCCTCGGCCAGCGCCGCCTGACCCTTTGGCGTGAGCCCAACCGCATTGGCCCGCCCGTCCGCCGTCGAGCGGCCGCGGACAAGCAGGCCCTTGCCCATCATCCGGGCGACCAGCTCGGCCAGGGTCGAACGGTCTATGCCCGTTGTCCGCACCAGCTCGGTCTGGGTCGCGCCCTCCTGGTCCGCCACCGCCGTCAGCACCGCGTACTGGCGCTGGGTGATGCCGCCCGGGCCGAACTCGGCCGAATACTCGTCCAGCGCCCGCTGCACCGCCCGCTGCAGCAGATGGGTGGGTGAGGCGTCCAGCGGCGAGGGCCGCCGCCCGGCTCCGGATCGTTCGCGCGCCTTGCTGGCCATGCTCCACCCCGTTGCGGACGGGGAAGGTTAGGCCCGCCGTGCGACGGTTTGACGACGCCTATTCCGTGGGGGGCGGGGGCGGCGTCTCTCCCGGCAGGGCGTGCTTCATCATCAGCGGCACCTGCGTGAGGGAGAAGACCACCGCCAGCACCTGCAGGCCCGGGAACCGGAAGAACGCCCAGACCTCGGTGGACTGGGTCCGCCAGACGATCTCGTTCAGCACCGCCACCAGGATGAAGAACAGGCCGTAGCGCAGGGTGAGCACCCGCCAGATCGGGTCAGGCAGGTGGATTGCCCCGGCCAGCAGCGCCTTGAGCGGGTTCCGGCGGATCATCAGCCCCCCGAGCAGGAAGGCGGCGAAGCCCAGGTTCAGCACCGTCGGCTTGACCTTGATGAACCGCTCGTCGTGGAAGACGATCGTCAGTCCCCCGAAGATCAGCGCCGCCACCCCGGCCACCAGCGGCATGGGCGCGAGCCGGCGCTCCACCAGCCAGCCCACGGCCAGGGCCACGGCCGAGGCCGCCACCAGGGCCCAGGTGGCGACGATGGTGTCGCGCGTGATCAGATAGGCCACCAGGAAGGCCATCGGCCCCCCGTAGTCCACAGCGCTGCGGACCCAGGCTCGGCCCCGCGGGCTCAGCTGCGAACTCAACGGATCGGCTCCGCCAGGCCCACGAGGCTGCGGGCGAAGGCCCGGGCGTCGAAGGGTTGCAGGTCGTCGATGCCCTCGCCCACACCGATCAGCTTGATTGGGCTGTCCGAAGCTTGGGCCACCGGCACCAGCACCCCGCCACGGGCGGTGCCGTCCAGCTTGGTCATCACAATGCCCGAGACGCCGATGCGGTTGCCGAAGATGTTCTCCTGGCTGAGCGCGTTGCGCCCCACCGTGGCGTCCAGCACCAGCAGGGTCTCGTGCGGCGCGTCCTCGTCCAGCTTCTTGACCACGCGGATGATCTTCAGGAGCTCGTCCATCAGGCCTTCCTTGTTCTGGAGGCGGCCTGCGGTGTCGATGAGCACCACGTCATAGCCCTCGGCCTTGGCCCGCTGCACGGCGTCGAACGCCAGGCCCGCCGCATCCGATCCTGTCGGACGGCCCATGAAGTCCACGCCCGACCGTTCGGCCCAGACCCGCAGCTGCTCCACGGCGGCGGCCCGGAAGGTATCGCCGGCCACCACCAGCACCTTGGCGCCGCGGCTCTTCAGATCCTGGGCGATCTTGCCCAGGGTGGTCGTCTTGCCCGACCCGTTCACCCCGATGAACAGCACGATGTAGGGGCGGGGCCCCGACAGCGGGTCGAAGGTCCCCTGGCGCGTGGCCAGCTCGTCGCCGATGGCCTGGGCGAGGGCCTCCTTGATCTCGTCCTCGCCCACGTCCTTGCCGAACTTCTCCTCGGCGAAGCGGGCGGTGATCCGGGCGGCGGAGTGCGGGCCGAGGTCCGCCTCGATGAGCATCTCCTCAAGTTCGTCGAGCTTGGCCTGGTCCAGCGGCGCCTTGGCCACGAACACCTGGGCGATCTGGTCGCCCATCTGCTTCGACGACTTGGTGAGCCCCTGGGTGAGGCGCTGGAACCAGCCGCGTTTAGGTTCTGACATGCCTTGGGCTTCTAGCTGGGAGCTTGCCGCGCGTCACCTCTCACCGCATGAGTGAGGAATGGACGGATTGGCAGTCGCCCTCAGCACCCTCGACTACGCCGCCGTCGCGGTGTTCGGCGCCGCCGGCGCCCTCGCCGCCGCGCGGGCGAAGCGCGACTTCGTCACCTTCTGCTTCTTCGCCGCCGTCACCGGCGTCGGCGGCGGCACCCTGCGCGACCTGCTGATCGGCGCGCCGGTCTTCTGGATAAACGAGCCGACCTATCTGGTGGTCTGCATCTTCGCCGCTCTCGCCGTCTGGATCTTCGGCGGCGGGACGCGTCGCGGCCGGCTGCTCCTGTGGTTCGACGGCCTCGGCATGGCCGCCTACGCCTCGGTGGGGGCCATGAAGGCGGTCTCCTATCACGCGCCGCCCCTGACCGCGGTGCTCATGGGCGCCCTGACCGCCGCCTTCGGCGGCGTGCTGCGCGACGTCCTGGCCGAGGAGCCCTCGGTGCTGCTGCGGCGGGACCTGTACATCACGCCGGCCCTGGTCGGCGCCACGACCTTCGTCCTGCTCGACATGATGAACGTGCCGCCCTTCTTCGCCGGCGTCGCAGGCTTCGTCGTCGGCTTCCTGATCCGGGGTGGAGCGATCCTGTACGGATGGCAGCTGCCCGCATTCCGCGGCCGCGCGCCCGACTAGGCGCTGTCCGGCCGCTGGTAACTCTGGATCCGCTCGTAATAGCCGGGCGGCGGCTCCTCCACCGGCAGCGCCTGGATGTGCGCCATCCAGGCCGGCGAACTGCCCGGCTCCAGCTGCACCGCGGGCGGGATCTCCTCCGCCTGATCGAAGGCGAAGATCGTCAAGTCGAAGCTCTTGGCGGTCTCGAAGGTCAGCGGCGTGCCGCAGCCGGGACAGAAGCCTCGCTGCACCAGATTCGAACTCTGGAACCTCGCCGGCTCCTCACCCAGCCAGGTCAGCCGCTCGCGGTCGATGGACACGAAGGCCCCGAACGGCCCGCCGGTGGCCTTCTGGCACATCCGGCAGTGGCAGATGCTGGCCCGTCCCAGCTCGCCCTCGACCCGGAAGCGGACCTTCCCGCACTGGCAACCGCCCGACCAGCTCATGCCGCAGCCCTTTCCCGCACGTGCGCGATCGCCCGCCGCCCGTCGTGGCCGGTGACTGTCAGCGCGGCCACCGCCCCCACCTGCGCCTCGCCCGAGAAGGCGATCTCGGTGAAGTCCTCGGCCCGGGCGACCCCCGGCCGCTCCACCAGGCCCAGCAGGGTGCGGCCGACCTGGGCCTCCAGGTGGCGCGCCAGGGCCGCCTCCCCCGCCGCCCGCAGCCGGCCCGCCCGCGCCTTGAC
>JAEYNH010000112.1 GCA_023412655.1 Pseudomonadota bacterium
CGCTGGAGGTGGCGGTGAGCGAGACGCCGGCTCCGGACCCCGAGCCGGTGGCGACCGTCGGCGAGGCCCAGCTGGCGGGGGCGCGGACGGCGGGATCGGGCCGCGGCGGCGGTTCCGGCTCAGGCAGCGGCGATGGGCCCGGCGGCGGTTGCGATATGGTGGAGCGGCTGCAGGCGGCCCTGCGCAAGGACCCCGAGGTGCGCAGCGCCATCGGCCAGGCGCACCGGGCGGCCAACGCGGGGCGGCGGGCGCTGCTGATCTGGCGTGGCGACTGGATCCGCAACCCGGGCCAGGAGGGCAAGGGGCTGGCCGGGGTGCGGCAGGCCATCGTCATGGAGGTGGCGTTCGCCCCCGAGGCGTGCCGCAACGAGACCATGCACGGCCTCGTGCTGATCTCCATGGCCGACGGTTCGCGGGTGGCGCTGGGACAGTCGGCCTGGACCTGGAGCGACCTGCTGGAAGCCCGTCGGCGCCGCGGCGGCTGAGGCCCCGGCGACTTGCCGTCGACCTACTTGTTGTCAGCCGGGACGAAGCGGGCCGCGAACAGGCCGCAGGCGTCGGGATAGCCCTGCATGAGACGGCGGGCGATGAGCCCGTGGCTGGTGATCTCCAGGCGCAGCTCGCAGAAGCGCGGGCCGTCCGCGGTCTCCACCGAGCGCCGCCAGATGTAGTAGTGCTTGCCACCGAGCGAGACGGACTCGTCCCAGCGGCCGTAGAGCGCGACGGCGGCGTCGGTGGGCTGGCCGTAGAGCGTGGAGGGACGCTCGCCCTCGAACTCGGTCGCACAGCCGGCGAGGGCGGCGCCCAGGACGGCGCCGGCGAGGACCAGGCCGACGAAGCGCGCGGTCCGCATTGCGGTCAGTTGTACGCCACCGTGGTGGTGAAGGAGCCCACGTAGGCGCCGCCGGCGGTGTTGTTGCTGATCGGGATCTGGCCGCCGACGCCGAACGAGGCCGTGCCGGCCTGGCCAAGGGCGTTGCTGAGCGTGCCCGTTGTGGCGCTGGGGGTCAGGATCACGGTGATCGTCTCGCCCCCGCCCGACCGGGTCATGTTGAAGTTCGCGGGCACCGAGATGGAGAAGGTCTGGCCGCCTTCGCCGGTGACCGTGTAGGTGGCCCGGCCGGCCGGCGCCTGGGTGCTCGGCCCGCCGGTGGCCAGCAGGGCGCCGCTGCCGCTGAGCGAGCGCGAGCCGTCGGCCTGGGAGACGGTGACCACGCCGGAGCCGTTCACCGGCCGCACCACGGTGCCGAACGAGAGGTCGGTGAGCTTGGTGAGGGCGATGGGCCGGAAGATGGTGACGGTGGAGGAGGTCTGCGCCTGGCCGGAGTTCTGCGCCAGGGCGGCCGAAGCCGGGGCGACGCCGAGGGTCGCCACGAACGCGGCGATCAAGAGTTTCCTGATCTGCAGCACTGCCAACCTCAGTAAATGGTCTATCTATCTAAACGGGAATCTGGCGCGTTCAGACTTAGCTAAAGTTGTCCTGCACAACTTGTGCCGCAAATGAACAACGAAGCCGCCTGATACCGATGAGCACGATGGTTTGCAACGCATGGGCCAACCCATTCTGGGGGACTCCGCGGCGGTGTCATTGTCGTAATTCCACGTACCCGCTACGGTGGCCGGGATGATGCGGCGGGGACCAGTTCGGGCGGCCATCGCGGCGGCCGCCATGGTGGCCGGCGCGCCAGCCCACACGGCGTGGGCGCAGGCTCAGGCCTCGGTGGAGGCGCGGGCCAGCATCACCATCATCGATCCGCCGGCGGTGGGCCAGACCGCCGCCCTGACCCTGGGCCCGGTGGCCCGGCCGCAGGGCGCCGACGTGCGCGCCCAGGCCGTGGACGGCCGCTACCAGATCAGCGGCGTGGCGGGGGACAGCTACAACATCGCCGTGCCGGCCTCGCTCCCGCTCGTGCGGGCGGGGGGCACCGAGGAGGTGCTGCTGCAGTTGACGCCGGAGGGCGTGGTCAACGTGCTGCCCGGCGCCTACGGGGCCCGAGCCACCGGTTCGGTGGCGGTTCAGGGCGAGGTGGACGTGCAGCCCAACGCCGTCCCCGGGCTCTACAAGGGCTCGTTCCCGGTCATCCTATCGCTGCAATAGCGCACGCACCTCTTATCCCCTGCCATCGGCCCGCCTTTCCACAGGCGCCCGGCCTCCGGGGGTTGGCCGTGGAGGTGAATGGGCGCTCACTCCCCTCCTGTTCGCACCAAGGGGAGTCCGGCCGTGAACGTCGAGGACCTCTCGCCCCCGAACCGGGAGCTGTTGAGCGAAGCCCTGCCCTGCGGGGAGCTGGTGAACGTCCTGTACGAAGACGGCGAGCGGCTGGACTTGGGGTTCCGGCGGGAGCGCCGCTGCTTTGCGCTTGGGGAGCGCGGGTGGCTGGCCTTCGCGGGGTGGGATGGGCGCCTGGCCGCTGACGCCTCGTGCCGCTCCCGCTGGACCCTAACCGAGGAGGCGCAGTCGGCCCTGGCCGGACGGGCCTGAGGCGAAACCCAGGCTCAGGCGATCAGGGCGAGGAGGGCGAAGGAGGCGAGCCAGTGCTCGCCCATGTAATCGCCCGCCACGTGCGGCAGGCTGGCGGCCAGGTGGACGGCGGCGGCCTCTTCGGCGGCGGCCCGTGCAGGGCCGGACAGGCTCGGGGCGAGGGCGCGCCAGCACCAGGCGCGGGAGAGGTTCAGGCCATCCAGGTGGACGATCTTGCCATCGGTGCGGTCGGCGACGACCGCCGGGGTGAACAGGCTGGCCGGACGCCGCTCGGCTATGCCTGGCAGGTACTCGGCGAACCAGGCGGCGAACTCCTCGGGCGGCAGCAGGCGGCGCAGGCACTCGGCGGTGGTCAGGGTTGGTGACAGGAAGTCGTCCAGGGAGGGCTCCCAGGCCTGGGAGTTCCGGTCGCCCAGGTGCCAGGCGCGGGCCTTTTCCGCGAACAGGGTCAGCAGGTCGGGATCGGCCAGCCGGGCGTAGTCGGCGCCCATGGCGAGGGCGAAGCTGGTGGAGGAGTGAACTCCCGTACGGATCGGATAGGCCGCCTTGGGCAGGAAGTCGCGGAAGCGCGCCGCGAAGGCCTCGGCCAGGGGCTGGTGGATCGCCGCCCAGGGCGCATCGTGCGCCATCAGCTCGGCCTGGAGCTTGAGCAGCCAGCCCCAGCCGTAGGGCCGCTCGAAGCCGCGGGCGAGTGGGCGGTCCAGATAGGCCGCCTCGGCGGCGACATTGGCCGGGGTGAAGACGGAGTCGAAACGGGCCCGGATGGCGCCGGCCTCCGGCGCTTCGGGCCAGAGGCGCAGGATGGTGGCCAGGGTCCAGTAGCCGTGGACGCAGGAGTGCCAGTCGAAGCTGCCGAAGTAGATCGGATGCAGGGCGCGGGGGCCCAGGACGTCCTCGGGGCCGCCGAGGACGTGGTCGAGCTTGTTGGGGTACTCGCGGGCCACGTGGCCCAGGGCGAGGCGGGCGAAGGCGCTGGCCAACTGCGGCGTCAGGCGCTCAGCGGAAGGCGAAGACATACATGAGCACCATGTTGGCCATGAGCACCGGCAGGGCCGTGGGGATCTGGGCCTTGATGACCGAATAGCGGTCGGGGAGTTCGAGCAAGGCGGGCGGCACCAGATTGAAGTTGGCGGCTAGCGGAGTCATCAGGGTGCCGCAGAAGCCGGACAGCATGCCGAGGGCGCAGACAACTGCAGGATCCCCTCCGAACTGATTGATCAGTATCGGTAATCCGACCCCGGCGGTGAGCACCGGGAAGGCCGCGAAGGCGTTACCCATGATGATGGTGAAGGCAGCCATGCCGAGGCAGTAGACGCCCACCGCCACCATGCGGGTGTCGAGGGGAATCCAGGCGGTGACGAGCTGGCCGATCAGCTCGCCGACCCCGGCCAGGGCGAAGACCGCGCCCAGGGCGGCCAGCATCTGCGGCAGAAGGGCGGCCCAGCCGACGGTGTCCATCAGCCGCCGGCCTTCCTGCAGCGGGGCGAGCGGCGGCTGGCGCAGGAGGACCAGGGCCACCAGAACGGCGATCAGGGCCGCCAGGGCCAGGGAGATGAGGGTGACCTGCCGCGGGTCGAACAGCGACTGGCCGCCGAACTCGATGTGCCGGAAGGTGAGCACGCCCAGGCCGACCACCAGGGGCAGGGTGAGGGCGGGTACGAACAGCCGGGCGCCGAACCGCTCGGACAAGGCCTGGCGCGTCTCGGGCGAGGTGGTGGCGGGCTGGCCCCGGCCCAGGAGGCCCAGGCCGGCGATCAGGGCCAGGCCCAGCACCAGGACGCCGTTGCCGAGGTCGCCCAGCCGGTCGCCGAACAGGAAGCTGACCGCCACGAGGCCCCAGAACAGGGCGTTGCCGAACCGCTTGGCGTTGGCCCGGTCGCCGGTGCTCAGCACGGCGAAGGCGGCGAAGACCAGCCCGGCCAGCAGATAGACGAGGGGAAGGCCGATCACGCCGCGCGTTCCTTCCGGCCCAGGCGGCGGTCGAACAGCATCAGCCGCGCCCCGTGGACCAGGAAGGCGACGATGGCCGTGGGAATGGCCCACAGGGACAGGTGCAGCGGGTCCATCACGATGCCGCTGGCGGCGAGGATGCCCACCATCAGCAGGATGGAGCCGATGGCGATGAAGATATCCTCGCCAAAGAACAGGCCGACGTTGTCGGTGGCGGCGGCCTGGGCGCGGACCGCCCGGCGCGTCTGGGGATCCAGCGGGGCGCCGCTGCGGGCCTCGACTGCGCCCTCGGCCATGGGGGCGATCAGCGGGCGGACGGACTGGGCCTGGCCGGCGATGGAGTGCAGGCCAATGGCGGAGGTGATCTGGCGCAGGGCGAGGTAGGCCACCAGGAACGGGCCGACCGAGACTCCGCGCAGCCGGGCGATCATGGTCCGGGCCCGTTCCTGCAGCCCGGCCCGCTCCAGGACGCCGACCATGGGCAGCACCAGATAGACGACGGTGACGAAGCGGTTCTCGTTGAAGGCCCGCCCGAAGGCGGCGAGCACCTCCAGGGGCGAGAGGCCGGCGAACAGCCCCGTGGTCAAGGCGGCCACCACGACGACCAGCAACGGGTTCAGGCGGACTGCGAAGCCCACCACGACCACCACGACGCCCAGCAGGGTCAACATGCCCCGGAGCTCCCCCCGATTCCGAGGGCGTATTGGAACGCCTGGAACGCCGTTCGGCAACGGCGTACCCTTCAAGGCATGACCGAACCCAAGCACCCCGAAGACGACGACGAACTCGATCCGGTGGAAGAGGCGGGCGAGGAAAGCTTCCCCGCCAGCGATCCGCCGTCCTGGTCGCCCCCGGGCCACGGCGAACCGATCGACGACGACTAGGCGGGCAAGCCGCTCAGCGCCGCGTCAGCCAAGTATCGGCGAGGGCCAGGAATCCTTCCACCGGGATCACCTCGGCCCGGGCGGCGGGATCGAGGCCGGCCGCGTTCACCAGGGCTTCGCCGCCGAGGGCCTTGAGGCTGGAGCGCAGCATCTTGCGGCGCTGGCCGAAGGCGGCGGCGGTGATCGCCTGCAGGGCCTCCAGGCGCTCGGGCGCGGGCCGGTCGGCGCGGGGCTCCAGGCGCACCACGGCGGATTCCACCTTGGGCGGCGGCGTGAAGGCGCGGGCCGGCACGTCGAGCACCGGCCGGGCGAGGGCGGTGGCCTGGGCGATCACCGCCAGCCGGCCGTAGGCGTCCTCGCCGGCCTGGGCGATGATCCGGTCGGCGACCTCTTTCTGGAACATCAGCGTCAGGGAGGCCGGCGTCCAGGGGCCGGTGAGCCACTTGATGAGCAGGGGCGTGCCCACGTTGTAGGGCAGGTTGGAGACCAGGTGCGCCGGGGCGACTTCAGAGATCGCCGCCTCGTCAGCGGTGAGGGCGTCGCCGAAGATCAGAGTCAGGCGCCCGTCGGAGGCGGTGGCCAGTTCGGTGAGCAGCGGCCGGAATCGCTCGTCCTTCTCGATGGCGGTGACCCGGGCGCCCGTTTCCACCAGGGCGCGGGTGAGGCCGCCTGGGCCGGGGCCGACCTCGATGACGTGGTCGCCTTCACCCACCTGCGCCAGACGGGCGATCTTGCGGGTGATGTTGAGGTCGAGGAGGAAGTGCTGACCGAAGGCCTTCTTGGCCCACAGGCCATGCGCCTCCAGTGTCGCGCGCAGGCTCGGCAGGTCGTCGAGGGTCATCCGCGGCGGCCGGCGATCTCGGCGGCCAGGCGGATGGCGGCGATGAGGCTGTCCGGGCGGGCGACGCCGCGGCCGGCGATGTCGAAGGCCGTGCCGTGGTCGGGGGAGGTGCGGACGATGGGCAGGCCGAGGGTGACGTTCACCCCGCCCCAGAAGTCGAGCATCTTCACCGGGATCAGGGCCTGGTCGTGGAACATGCAGAGGGCGGCGTCATAGTTGGCGCGCATCTCGGCGGGAAACAGGCTGTCGGACGGATAGGGGCCGCGCACGTCGAGGCCGGTGGCCTGCAGCGCCTCCACGGCCGGGGCGATGATCTCGATCTCTTCGCGGCCGATCCCGCCCGCTTCGCCGGCGTGAGGATTGAGCCCGGCCACGGCGAGGCGGGGCCGGGCGATACCGAAATCGCGCTTTAGGGCCTGGGCGGTGACGAGGCCGGCGGCGACGATCTTCTCGGCGCTGAGGCTCGAGGGCACCCGGGCGATGGGCTCGTGGACCGTCACCAGGGTGACCCGCAGGTCCGCCGCGGTCAGCATCATCAGCGGGCCCCGGGCGCCCTTGAAGGGAACGTTGGCGGTGAGCTCGCCCAGGAACTCGGTGTGGCCCGGGAACTTGAAGCCGGCCTCGTAGAGCGGCGCCTTGGCGATGGGCGCGGTGACCACGCCGGAGACGGTGCGGGACAGGGCCAAGCCCACGGCGGTCTCGATCCAGCGGATCACGGAAGGGGCGGCGGCGGGCGATGGCTGGCCGGCGACCACCGGCGCCTTCAGCGGCAGGTCCAGCACGGGCAGGGCCTCGGGAAAGGCGCTCAGCGCCTCGCCCGGGCTGTGGATCGAACGGACCGGAGTGGCCGCGCCCGGCGCCGAGGCGACGGCCTGCGCGTCGCCCACCACGAAGAAGGCGGGGCCCTCGCCGCGGAGGGCGTGCCAGGCCTTGGCGACGATCTCGGGGCCGACGCCGGCCGGATCCCCGAGCGTGAGGGCCAGAGGGCCGGGCTTCACCGCGTCTCGATGGTGGCGGAGTTGCGCAGGTCGCGCATGTACCGCCGGGCGATCATGGAGAGCTGCTGGCCATAGAGACGGTTCTCGATGGCGTCGCGCTCCATCGCCTGGCCGCCGGCCACCCGGCGACCGCAGACGGCCACCAGGTGCAGGCCCGCGCCGGTGCGGATGGGCTCGGACACCTGGCCGATCTCCAGGCTCTCGGCGGCGGCCTTGAACTGGGGCGCCAGGTCGTTGAGCTCGGCTTCGCCCAGGTCGCTGGCCACCACGCCTTCGGCCGAGCCGACGGCGGCCTCGAGGGTGTCGCAGCTGGTGATCTTCGGACGGAGCTGCTCGAGCCGGGCCCGGGCCGCGGCCTCGTCGGCGCCGGCCGGCAGGGCCACGGCGGCCTGCTTCAGGTGGACGAGGGTGGCCCCGCCGCCCGAGCGCTTGTCGCGCAGATAGACGATGTAGACCCCGTCGCGCACGGGGATCGGCTGGGAGAGCTGGCCCGGGCGCATCTGCTCGATGACCTGCTGCACCTCGGGGGGCATTTCCCCCTGGCCGACCCAGCCGGCGTCCCCGCCGGCGGCGGCGGTGGGCAGGGCCGAGAACTGGCGGGCGACGGCCGGGAAGGGCGCGCCCTGCTGCATCTGGGCCACCAGCTGCTGGGCGCCGGTCATGGCTTGCTGCATGCCGCCCACGCGGTTGGCGTCGATCAGCACTTCCGAGATCTGGTACTGGGCCTTGGCGGCGTCGGCGGCCATCCGGGCCTGGGTGGCGGCGATCTGGTCGTCACCGATACGCAGGCGCGAGCCGTAGCGGCCGCGGATCCAGCGGGCCCAGCTGACCTGGGCGCGGATCTGCTCGCGCAGGGTGTCGACGCCGATGTTCCGCGCCTGCAGGAAGCCGACAAACTGCTCGGGCGTCATGTTGTTGGATCGCGCCATGTCGGCGATTTCCTCGTCCACCTCTTCGTTGGTGGCGATGATGTCGATCTTCTGCTCGCGCTCGACCCGGCGGAGTTCCTGGAACTGCAGGCGCTCGTCGATCAGGCTGATCAGGGCCTCGCGCTGGAACTGCGGCAGGGTCTCCTGGGTGGGCTGGACCCCGGAGGTGGCGATCAGCAGGCGCATGCGCTGGCCGAGGTCGTAGGTGGAGATGATCTGGTCGTTCACCACCGCGGCCACGGACTCGGAGATCCCCTGGGGCGCGGCCGGCGGGGCGCCCTCGGCCTGACCCTGAGTCTGACCCTGGGCCTGCCCCTGAGCCTGGGGCGGCGGAGGCGTGATGACGGGGACCTGGGCATAGGCGAGGGGCGAGCCCGCCGCGATGAGCGCGCAGGCCAAGGCCGCGCTTCGCGCCATCGGGCCCGAGACGAAGGACTTCATGGACGAGATCGTTTCCTTACGGGGGCGGTTTACGCCCTGGATTCTAGCGGCCATCTGTTCCGCCCAATGTGGCGAGCGTTAGGCGCACCGAGACGGACTCACTGGGTAGCAGACGCCCGATGATGATGTCTTCCCGGCGATAGATCACATCGACCCGGATGCAGTCGTCCCGATAGAAGACTCCCACGTCGCGGATTACCCAGGCGTCCTGCTGCAGGTCGCGGCTGCCATAGAAGCTGACCCCGTAGTTGGTGGCGATATAAACCTCGCCCCCGAGGTCGAGATTCTCGCGCCGGTTGCCGTTGATGTCGAAATCGTCGGTCAAGTAGCGGACGAACCCGTTGCCGTACTTGTTGAAGACGTTGGCGCCCGCTTCGAGGCGGTGGATGCCGAGGTCGTCGGAATCGAGCCGCGCCCGGGCGAAGACCGACAGGCCCTGCAGCGGCTGGGCGTTGGCCGAGACGATCCAGTCCGAGGCCTTGCCGCGCAGGCCGGAGCGCTCGGGGAACACCGCGTTCTCCTCACTGCGGAACGAGCGGCCGATCAGCAGGTTGGCGCGGCGCCCGTCGTCCCAGAGCACCGAGGCCCGGCCGGCCACGTTCATCCGCAGGCCGTCCTCGTAGAGGTCGTAGCCGGGGAACTTGTTGGGCCGGAAAAGGGTGGTCTCGTCGTACTCGAAGGCGACGCTGTCCTCGTTGAGATAGATCGGCTTGCCCACCGCATCCCTGGCGATGACCACCTGCTTGGCGTTCGGCGAGGCCAGCAGCTGGACCACGGGCTCGAGCACCACGGTCTTGTCGCTGAAGCGGCGGTAGACGGGATAGCTGATGTCGGCGCCGACCGTGGCCAGGCCCCGGACCATGTCGTCCTTGCGGGTCTGGGAGCCCTCGCCAGTGAGGATGTCCTCGATGCGGTAGGCGTCGGCGCGCAGGTTCACGAAGGGCGAGACCCGCAGGCCCCCGGCCGAGGTGAAATCGCGCCGCCAGTCGACCTCGCCGGTGAGCCGGGCGCTATCGAGGCCCGGCAGGCGCACGGACAGGTCGGTGGGCGACTGCTCGCGGCTGAGCACCACGGCGCTGGTGTTGACCCGCAGCCGCCCGCCCACGAGGCGGCCGACGTCGTAGCGCCCCTCGACCAGTGGGCCGATGATCGGGAAGACGCGATCGTTCTCCCCCGAGGCGAAGCCGGTGCTGGGATCCACCGCGCCGGGCCGCAGGCCCTGGATGCTCATGGCGGCGGCCGAGAAGTAGGACCGCTGGTCCTGGCGGACGGCGTAGAGCTGGCTGATCAGGCGGCGGTCGTCGGCCACATAGAGGCCACGGCTCTCGTAGACGTCGTCGATCTCGTACTTGTCGAAGAGCAGGTCGTCGGAGGTGCGCTCGGCGGTGAAGCCCCACCGCCAGTCCTCGTTGATCTCGAACGAGCCGCTGCCGAGGATGTAGCTGCGGTTGGTTTTCTCGCCGAACTCGTTGCCCTTGCCGTCGAAGTCGTATTCGCGGGTGTAGCCGAGCCGGATGTCCACATCGCCGGAGTAGAAGCGCTTGCGGCCGCGCAGGTTCAGGAAGGGGTTCACCTTCGAGTTGAACTGCGGGCTGATGGTCAGGTCGGAATACGGCGAGATCACCCAGTAGTAGGGCTGCTCGTACGAGACGCCACGCCGGTCGGAGGCCGAGGCCTCGGGCGGCAGGAAGCCGGAGGAGCGGCTTTTGCGCGGGTCGGCGTGCCAGAAGACCGGCAGGTAGAGCAGAGGCACGCCCAGCACGCGGAAGCGGGCGTTGCGGTAGGTGATGGTGCCCCGCTTGCGGTCCTGGATCACCTTGTCGGCGGCGATGGACCAGGTGGGCGTCTTGTAGGAGCCGTCCGAGGCGCAGATGTCGCAGGGCGTATAGATCGCCCGGTTCAGCTCCTGGATGTTCTCGTTGCGCCGCACGGCGGTGGCGGCGGCCACCTTCACGTTCTCGGGCAGACGGGCGGAGAAGCCCTGGACCACCCCGGCCCGCATCTCGTCGTCGAGCAGCACCTCGTTGGCGTATTCGGCGCCGCCGTCGGACTCGATGATCACCACATTGCCGATGGCGCGGATCGAGCCCGTCTGCTGTTCGTAGACCATGCGGTCCGCACGCAGGGTGCGGCCGTTGTAGCGGACCTCGATGTTCCCCTCGGCCGTGGTGCGGCCGATCTTGTCCTCGCGGATGACCTCGTCGGCCTCCATGTACAGCTCGCCCGGTTGCAGGCCGTCGGCGCCCGGAGGCGTCACGGGCGGCGGGGGCGGGCCGGGGAGCAGGGCGGGCTGGGCCAGGGCCGCGGTCCCGGCCAGGACGCACAGGATCGCGCCCGCCGCTCCGGCCAGGAGGGCGCGCTTGCCAGCCAGTGGCGGGGTACGCCGACTCATCAAGCTTCCGTTTCCCCCTCTCACGGCGATGCGCGCCACAGCATGGCTCAAGCGCGGATGCATAGCCGGGCCGGACAATGATTCAACCGTCTTCGGTGTAGCAAAGCAGGGTGATCCCGGCGAGCAGCGCGACGAGCACAGGCGCCCAGGCCGCCGCAGCCAGCGGGATGATGTCGGCCCGCGCCAGGGCGCCGGCGAACTGGTTGAAGAAGAACATCACGAAGCCGATGGCCACGCCGGCCCCCGCCAGCCCCGCAAGACCGCCCAGCCTGGCGAGGCGCAGCGAGAAAGCGGCGGCGAGGATCGACATGGCGGCGAACAGCACCGGGGTGGCCAGCAGCTGCTGGAAGCGCAGCCGGTAGGCCGAGGCCGAGAAACCGGCCTGTTCTGTGAGGCGGATGGCGGCGGGCAGGCGCCAGAAAGCGATGGCGTCGGGGGAGGCGAAGCGCGCCATGGCCGCCTCCGCGTCGAGCGTGGAGCGGATGGACAGGCTCTCGGAGCGGATGGAGTTCTCGCCGGCGCCGGCCTCGGCGACGTCCTTGAGCTGCCAGAAGCCCGGCATCAGGCGGGCCTCGGCGGCCTCCAGGCGGCGGCGGAATTCCGGCGCCCCGCGCTGGTTCTTCTCGTAGATGAACACCGAGACGCCGCGCAGGATGACCGAGCCCTGCTGATTGTCGCGGTCGCGGGCGTGGATGACGATCTGGGTGCGGTCGTCGCCCTGGCGGATCCAGACGTCCTGGGGACGGTCGCCCAGGTAGTTCTCCATCAGCCGGGCGCGCTCGACCTCGAAGCGGCCGTTCAGCGAGGCCGCGATGGGGTTGAGGATGGCCACGGACAGGATCCCCAGCAGGGCGGCCAGGCCCGCGGACGGCAGGATGAAGCGCCAGGCCGACACCCCGGCGGCCCGCATGGCCACCAGTTCGCTCTTGCGGTTCATGCCCACGAAGGCGCCGATGCCGCCGAACAGGAAGCAGAACGGCAGCAGGATCTGGATCAGGCCGGGCGCGCGGAGCAGGGTCAGGCCCATGATCGCAGGGGCGCCCACATCGGTCCGGGTGCCCACCTGGCTGGACAGCTCGACGAACTGGATCAGCAGGATCACGGCCGAGATCACCGCCAGGGCCGCGCCCACGCCGCCCATCATCCGGCCCATCACATAGCGTTCGATGCGACCGATCCCCGTCATGCCGCCGCCCCGTCGCCGAGGCCGGCGATCCGCGCCGGACGGCGGCTGATGTCGATGTAGCGGCTGACCCGCTGCCGGAAGATGCTGGCGAAGGAGAAGGCGATGGCCAGCAGGGGCACGGCGTACTGCAGGACGTTCAGCCAGGCCGCATCCTCGGCCGCGGCCTGGACCTGGAAGCCGAGGATCCGGATGGCGGCCGCTGCCGCGCCGGTGATGGCGATCCGGCGGCCATAGCCCAGGCGCGAGAACCCGCCGCCGATGATGGCGGCCAGGGCCATGGCCATGAAGGCGATGTTGTAGAGCGGGGTGGCGAGCCGGGCGTTGCCCTCGGCCAGGAGGTCCAGCCGGTTCCGCTTCTCCCAGTCCTGCTGGAGGTCGGGGAAGAACAGCTCGTGCAGATAGCGGTCGGAGGGCTTGTAGTGGACCCGCTCATCGCCGCTGGCGAGGGCGGAAAGGTCGAAGATGTACTCGTCGAAGGTGAGGTAGTTCAGCACGCCGGTGCGCGAGAACTCCTGGTTCGAGCCGTTGCGCATCACCAGCACGGGGCGCCCCTGGCTGCGGGCCATGCGGCCTTCCTGGGCGGTGTAGGTAGTGGCCGAGCCGTCGGGCTTCATCTGGTGGATGAAGAGGTTCTCGAGGTTGCCCGCGCCGTCGACGTTCTGGGCATAGACCGTGAGGCCGGGCGCCGGCTCGGTGAACTCGCCCTCTCGGACCAGGGTGGAGGCGAGGTCGGCGCGGATCTGGAACAGCTCGGAACGCATCTCGCGATAGGCGGCCGGCTGGACCCACAGGTTCATGATCAGGGCGATGAAGGCGATCGTGCAGGACAGGCGGATGGCCGGCGAGATCACCCGCCAGCGGCTCATGCCGCCGGCGAAGCAGACGACGATCTCCTGCTCGGTATGCAGGCGGTTGAGCGCTACCAGGGCGGCCACGAACACGGCGATCGGCAGGACCATGTTGATGAGCTGAGGCATGGCCAGCAGCGTCACCTTCAGGAACACCAGCGCGCTCTGGCGCTGGTTCACGATCAGGTCCAGGCCCGAAAGCGTTTGGCTGAGCAGCGCCACCCCGGTCAGCGCCAAGGTCGCCAGGGCCACCGGGCCCAACAGCTGCCGAAGGAGATATCGGTCGATCAGGCGCATGGGGTTTGCGAAAAGAGGCGTCGCCGCAGATTAGGGCCTGCCCCGGCCGCGGAGGTGTTCTAAATCATGCGTCGGCGCGTCAGACAACCGCGGCAGCGTTGCTGCAGGGCGCCGGATACGTGAAGCCGAGAGAGAGTTTCCATGGAAATCGAGTTCGTCGCCGCTTCCGCTGCGGCCGGCCCCAAGACCGCCGTGGCGCGGATCGTGTTCGAGGGCGAGGCGCTGGACGGCGCGCTCGGGCAGGCCGCCGCCGCCAGCCGGTTCACCGGCGCCAAGGCCCAGACGCTGGACATCCTTGCCCCGGCCGGCGTTGACGCCGCCCGCCTCGTTCTGGTGGGCGCGGGCAAACGCGACGCCTTCGACGCCACCGGCGCCGAGCATGCGGCGGCCACCGCCTATTCGACCCTGAAGCTGTCGGGCCTGGAGACGCTGTGGCTGGAGATGCCCAACGGTGACGCCGAACTGGCGGCGCGGGCGGCGCTGGGCCTGCGGCTCGCCGCCTACCGGTTCGACAAGTACCGCACCAAGGAGCCGGCCGAGAAGAAGCCCTCGATCCTGTACGCGAAGGTGGCCACGAGCGATCCCGACGGAGCCCTCGCGGCCTTCCCGCCGCTGGCGGCGCTCGCCGATGCGGTGAGCTTCACCCGGGACCTCGTCTCGGAGCCGGCGAACGTCCTCTATCCCGCCGAGTTCGCCCGCCGCGTGAAGGAGCTGGAGCGCCTGGGCCTGGAGATCGAGATCCTGGGCGAGGCCGAGATGGCCGCCCTGGGCATGGGGAGCCTCCTGGGCGTGGGGCAGGGCAGCGTCCGGGAAAGCCAGCTGGTGGTGATCCGCTGGAACGGCGCCGCCGACAAGGGCGCCCAGCCGATCGCCTTCATCGGCAAGGGCGTGTGCTTCGACACCGGGGGCATCTCCATCAAGCCGGCGGACGGCATGGAGGACATGAAGTGGGACATGGGCGGGGCCGGCGCCGTCGCCGGCCTGATGTACGTCCTGGCGGCCCGCAAGGCGAAGGTGAACGCCGTGGGCATCCTGGGCCTGGTGGAGAACATGCCCGACGGCAACGCCCAGCGTCCTGGCGATGTGGTGACCTCCATGTCGGGCCAGACCATCGAGGTGATCAACACCGACGCCGAGGGCCGCCTCGTGCTGGCCGATGCGGTCTGGTACTGCCAGGATCGTTTCAAGCCGAAGTTCATGGTGGACCTGGCGACCCTGACCGGCGCGATCATCATCAGCCTGGGCAACGACTACGCGGGGCTGTTCTCGAACGACGACGAGCTGGCGGGGAACCTGCTGGCCGCCGCCGGCGCCGAGGGCGAGCCTCTGTGGCGGATGCCGCTGCCGGCCGCCTATGACAAGCAGATCGACTCGGTCATCGCCGACATGAAGAACACCGGCGGGCGTCCGGCGGGCTCGATTACCGCCGCGCTGTTCATCCAGCGCTTCGTCAACGGCACGCCCTGGGCCCACCTCGATATCGCCTCCACCGCCTGGAAGAAGCCCTCCACCGTGCCGACGATACCCGATGGGGCCACCGGCTATGGCGTGAGGCTGCTGAACCGGATGGTGCAGGACAGGTACGAGGGTTGATGGACGGGTGTGGCGGGGCGGGGCCTCGCGCCGCCCGGCGGGAGCCCGATGAGCGCCGCG
>JAEYNH010000011.1 GCA_023412655.1 Pseudomonadota bacterium
GCGAAAGCCACGGCGGCTCTCGGCGCCTTCGGCTTCGACACCTCGGGGATGGACGCCTCCGTCGCACCCGGCGACGATTTCTTCCGCTATGCCAACGGCGCGTGGGCCGACCGTACCGAGATCCCCGCCGACCGCTCCAACATCACCAGCTTCGCCGGCATCGCGGAGACCGCCGCCGCCCGCACCCGGGCGATCATCGAGGAGGCGGCCGCCACTGCCCCCGAGGGTTCCGAACCTCGCAAGATCGGCGACTACTTCGCCAGCTTCATGGACGAGGCCCGGATCGAGCAGCTGGGCGTCCAGCCGGTGAAGCCCGAGTTGGACCGCATCTACGCGATCCGCACCCGGACGGACCTGGCCCGCGAACTGGGCTCGACCCTGCGCGCCGACGTCGACGCACTGAACGCCACCGACTTCTACACCGACCGCCTGTTCGGCCTGTGGGTCGCCGAGGACCTCAATGACACGACCCAGTACCGCCCCTACCTGATGCAGGGCGGGCTCGGCATGCCCGATCGGGAATACTACCTCGGCGACAGTGAGCGATTCCGCGAACTGAAGGCCAAGTATCAGGCCCACATCGCGGCCATGTTCAGGTTGGCCGGCTACGACCAGGCCGATGCCCGGGCTAAGCGCGTGATCGATCTCGAAACAGCCATCGCCCGCACGCACTGGACTGTGGACGACACCTCGAACGTGCAGAAGGCCAATAACGTCTGGACCCGGGCCGAGCTTTCCAGGAAGGCCCCAGGCCTGGACTGGGCCGCCTTCCTCACGGCCGCAGGCCTTGCGGACCAGCCCCGCTTCGGCGCCTGGCAGGACAGCGCCATCACCGGCATCGCCAAGCTGGTGGGCGACCAGCCGCTGCAGTCGTGGCGGGACTATCTCGCCTTCCGGGCCCTGGAGCGTGGGGCGCCCTTCCTGTCCAAGCCGTTCGTCGACGAGCATTTTGCGTTCAACGGCCAGGCCCTGACAGGCCAGCCGCAACAGCGTGAGCGCTGGAAGCGCGGTGTCGACAACACCTCGGCGGCCCTCGGCGAGGCGGTGGGCAAGCTCTACGTGGAGAAGCACTTCACCCCCGAAGCCAAGGCCCAGATGCAGGAGATGGCGGCCAATGTGCTCAAGGCCTTCGGTGAGCGGATCGACCGGCTTGACTGGATGAGTCCCGAAACCAAGGCCGAGGCCAAGAAGAAGCTGGCCAACTTCCGTGTCTCTGTGGGCTATCCCAACACCTGGCGCGACTATTCGGGGCTGGAGGTCGTGCGGGGCGACGCCTACGGCAACCAGTACCGGGCAGACCTGTTCGAGTACCGGCGGAACCTCGCCAAGCTGGGCAAGCCAGTGGACCGCGAGGAGTGGTTCATGGTCCCGCACCTGGTGAACGCCCTGTTCGCGCCCTCGCAGAACTCGATCATCTTCCCCGCCGGCATCCTCGAGGCGCCGTTCTTCGATCTCAACGCCGATCCGGCCATCAACTACGGGGCCATCGGCGGGGTAATCGGGCACGAGATCAGCCATGGCTTCGACGACCTGGGCTCTCAGTTCGACGCGGACGGCAATCTCCGCAACTGGTGGAAGCCTGAGGACCTCGCGCGCTTCCGGGCCGAGACCAAGAAGCTCGCCGACCAGTACAGCGCCTACGAGGCCCTGCCGGGCCTGAACCTGCGTGGTGAGCAGGTGCTGGGTGAGAACATCGCGGACGTGGCCGGCCTGGCCGCGGCCTACGACGCCTATCGCCTGTCCCAGGGTGGGGCTGCGGGGCCGACGATCGACGGCGTCACTGCCGACCAGCGCTTCTTCCTGGGCTGGGCGCAAATCTACCGCGCCAAGTTCCGGGAGGCGGCCTTGCGCCGGGCGGTGATCACTGGTGTCCACTCGCCCGGCCAGTGGCGCGCGCTGACGGTCCGCAATCAGGATCCGTGGTACGACGCGTTCAACGTCCAGCCAGGCCAGAAGCTGTATCTGGCCCCCGCTGACCGGGTGAAGATCTGGTAGTCATCCCGGTAACCGACCCGGACGATCCCCGGATCGAGGCCTATCGCGCCGTCCGGGAACGCGACCTCGTCGGTCGTGACGGTCTGTTCGTGGCTGAGGGGCGGGTGGTGTTGGAGAAGGCGGTGCGGGCGATCCCCGACCGCCTCGTCTCGCTGCTCGTGGCCGAACAGCGGCTGGACAGCCTCGCCGATCTGACGGCGGAGTTAGCGGCAGACACGCCGGTCTATGTGGCCTCCCAGCCGGTGATGGACGCCATTGTAGGCTTTCCGATCCATCGCGGAATCCTGGGATTGGGCCGGCGCTCCGAGTACGATGTAACGACGCTGCTGGCCGGCCTTCCGGCGAGGGCCCTTGTCGTCGGGCTCTCGGCCATCGCCAACCATGACAACATCGGCGGAGTCTTCCGCAACGCCGCGGCTTTCGGGGCCGATGCGGTGGTGCTGGACGCCGATTGCTGCGACCCCCTCTACCGTAAGGCGATCCGCGTCAGCGTCGGCGCCACGCTCACCGTGCCGTTCGCCCGCCTGCAGCGCGGGGCCGACATGGCGGAAACCCTCAAGGCCGCCGGCCTCGAGGTCCTGGCGCTTAGCCCGAGAGGGGAGGTCGAGCTCTACGACCTTGCCCCGCCCGAACGCGTCGCCGCCCTCTTCGGGGCCGAGGGGCCGGGACTTGCCGATGAGGTGCTGGCCAGGGCGCGCACCGTCCGCATCGCCATGTCGGGCGGCTTCGACAGCCTGAACGTCGCCACCACCAGCGGGCTCGTGCTGCATCACCTCGCGCGCAGTCGCCAAATCTAAAGTCCGGCTTAACCCACATCGTGAGACGATGAACGCTCGGGGGCGCGCCGCCCTCCGGGGATGCCGATGGGGCGTAAGACGCAAAGCGCCGCGGAACAGCCGGCCGGACTGGAAGAGTCCGCGGCCGTGTTCGACCGCGCGACACGGCTGGCCCGCAGCCTGTTCGGGGCAGTCGAGGCCCGGGTCACCCTCGTCGGCGATGAAGGTGTCTGGCGGAGCCGGAACCCGCGTGGCCATGGCGATGGGGAGACGGCCGGGGTCAAGGAGGTCATGCGGACGGGGGACCTGCTATGGGTCGCGGACTGCGCTGCCGATCCCAGGTTTTGCGATCTTCCGAGCGTGGCCGGGCCGCCCTTCGTCCGCTTCTTCGCCGGCGCGCCGATACGCCTGGAGGACGGCGCCACGCCAGGCGCGCTCTGGGTGGCCGGGTTGGAGCCTCGCGCCCACGACAGAAGCCTGGCCGGCCGCCTGCAGGACTTGGCCGACTTCGTGGCCGACGAATGGACCCGGGTCCGCGCCAAGGAGGCTCGGCGCACCTATGAGCGCACCCTGGATTCGATCATCCACGCCCTGCCCGTCTCGGTTGTGCTCGCCGACCCCGAGATGCGCGTGCTGTATGCCAGTCCTCCCTGGATCGCGACGCGGGGCCTGACTGGCCGCCAGGTCATTGGGGAGTCCCTGTTCGATCTGCGGCCCGACATCTTTGAACCCTTCCGCAGCGGCCTTACGCGCGTCGTGGAGGGCGGTGTGCCCTACAAGGTGGAACGTCACCCGGTGTCCGGGGCGGACGGAACCACGAAGTGGGTTCGGGTCGAGGTCACGCCCTGGCGCGACCAGGCGGGGCAGGTGGGGGGGCTGGTGATGTGCTCCTACGATATCACCGCCATGGTGGAAGCTCTGGAGCGCACTGAGCGGTCCGAAGAACGCCTGAAGCTGGCGATGGAGATCGCCGACATCCACGTTTTCGAGCTCGACTATCTGCGCAAGGAGTTGGTGAAGGTCGGAGCGAAGGAGAGCTTCTTCTTGGAGGCCAACACCTTCGAAGCCCTGGAGCGCGACATCTGGAGTGCGGTCGATCCCCGAGACCGGGACCTTGTGCGCACCGCCTGGGAGCGGCACGTGACCGAGGGCGCGCCCTATCATCCTGAGTACCGCATCGCGCGGGAGGATGATGAGGAGATCTGGGTAGCCGGGACGGTCAACCTCAACACGGACGAGGCGGGGCGGCCGCTGCGCCTGTTGGGGGCCCTGCAGAACATCACCGGCCGCAAGGCTCAGGAGCGGGCCCTGATCCGCGCCAAGGAAGACGCCGAGGCGGCGAACCGGGCCAAGAGCGCCTTCCTGGCCACCATGAGCCATGAGATCCGCACGCCGCTCAACGGGGTGCTGGGCATGGCTCAGGCCATGGCGGTGGACGAGCTGTCGCCGCCCCAGCGCGAGCGGCTGGATGTAATCCGTCAGTCGGGCGAGAGCCTGCTGGCCATCCTCAACGACGTGCTGGACCTGTCCAAGATCGAGGCCGGCAAGCTCGACCTGGAAGACGCCGAGTTCGATCTGGAGGAACTGGCTCAGGCGGTGCACGCCACCTTCGCCGCCGTGGCCGAGAGCAAGGGACTGTCGTTCGACCTCACGGTCGAGCGCGGCGCCCGGGGCGTCTACCGGGGCGATCCCGTGCGGGTCCGTCAGGTGCTGTGGAATCTCGTGTCGAACGCCCTGAAGTTCACCGACCGTGGCGGGGTGAAGGTACGGGTGGCGCGCAAGGCCGGAGCGCTGGTCTTCGAGGTCGCTGATAGCGGCATCGGCATCGCGCCCGAGCAATTGGCCCACCTGTTCCGCAAGTTCGAGCAGGCGGACGCCTCCACCACGCGCCGTTTCGGTGGGACGGGGCTGGGCCTCGCCATATGTCGGGAGCTCACCGAACTGATGGGTGGCGAGATCTCCGCCCGCAGCACCCGCGGGAGCGGCGCCACCTTTACCGTGCGCCTGCCGCTGGAAAAGCGGCCTCGCCGGCGTGGGGGGGGGGGGGGGGGGGGGGGCCCCCCCCCCCGCG
>JAEYNH010000113.1 GCA_023412655.1 Pseudomonadota bacterium
CCATACCGGAGGCGGATTTCCTCGGCCAGGCTCTCAAGCCGGTCGGCGCGGCGGGCGGTGAGCGCCACATCGTAGCCATGGCTGGCGAGGATGCGCGCAAACGCCGCGCCTATGCCGGCGGATGCGCCCGTGACCAGGGCCAGCCTGCGATCCATCTGAACAAAATCCCCCAAAACCCGCGAGACGTAGGAATACGTGCGCAGGGGCCGGGCGCAACCCGCGCCATTGAACGCTGTCCGCTTTGGGTGTATCGCGCCCGCCGCGTGACGGCATGGGGCCGCCAGAGGGAACATCTCCGATGTTTCCCGGAGACTGTGGATGGCTGATCCGGCCGGCGCTCCCGACCACGGAGCGGAAGGGACGCAGCACGCGCCCAAGGAAGGCTTCCTCGCCCTCACGATCGCCTCGGTCGGTGTCGTGTTCGGCGACATCGGCACCAGCCCGCTCTATGCGATGCGCGTGGCCCTGGCCAGCACCGCCAGCGGAGGCGCCGATGAGGGCGCCGTCCTCGGTGTGGTCTCGCTGATCACCTGGGCGCTGATCCTCATCGTCACGATCAAGTACGTCGTCTTCCTGATGCGGGCGGACAACAAGGGCGAAGGCGGCACGCTTGCCCTGATGGCCCTGGCCCAGCGGCTGCTGCCGGGACACCGGTCGGTGATCGTCTTCTTCCTCGGCGTGGTCGGGGCTGCGCTGTTCTATGGCGACGGCGTGCTCACCCCGGCGGTGTCGGTGGTGAGCGCCGTGGAGGGACTGAAGATCGCGCCGGGCGTGGGCGACGCCTTGGCGCCTTATGTGCTGCCGATCTCGGCGGGCATCCTGATCGCCCTCTTCCTGGTGCAGTCCAAGGGCACGGCCCGGGTCGGCAAGCTGTTCGGTCCGATCACCGTGGCCTGGTTCCTCACCCTCGGCGCCCTCGGCGTCTACCACATCGCCGACGACCCCTCGATCATCCGCGGGCTGCTGCCCCATTACGGGGTGATCATGCTGTTCGAAAACGGGATCCTGGGCTTCCTGATCCTCGGCGGGGTGTTCCTGGCGGTGACCGGCGCCGAAGCGCTGTACGCCGACATGGGCCACTTCGGGAAAGGCCCGCTGCGGGCGGCCTGGCTCTACCTCGTCCTGCCCTGCCTGCTGCTCAACTACTTCGGCCAGGGCGCCCTGGTGCTGTCGAACCCCGAGGCGAGGGCCAATCCGTTCTTCGAGATGGTTCCCGAGCCGGTCTACTGGCCGGTGCTGCTTCTCGCTACGGTGGGGACCATCATCGCCAGCCAGGCGGTGATCACCGGCGCCTTCTCGGTCACCCAGCAGGCGGTATCCCTGGGCTTGCTGCCGCGAATGGACATCCGCCGCACGAGCGAGACCCAGGCGGGCCAGATCTTCGTGCCGCAGGTGAACACCATGCTGCTGATCGGCGTCCTGACCCTGGTCTTCCTGTTCCAGACTTCGGACCGTCTGACCGCCGCCTACGGCATTGCGGTCACCGGGGCGATGCTGGTCGACACCCTGCTGTTCTTCGTGATCATCCGGCACCTGTGGAAGCGGCCGCTGTGGCAGGCGGTGCTCGGCGCCGGCTTCTTCGGCGTGATCGACGTGGTGTTCGTGGGCGCCAACCTGCTGAAGATCCCGCAAGGCGCCTGGGCGCCGCTGGTGCTGGGCGCGGCCCTCGTGCTGATCATGTGGACCTGGACGCGGGGCACGCGGATCCTCTCCGAGAAGACCCGCCGCGACAGCGTGTCGATGGCCGAACTCGCCGACATCCTCAAGGCGCGGGCCCCCCATCGGGCGCCCGGCACGGCGATCTTCCTGACGTCGGATCCCGAGACCGCGCCGGTGGCGCTGATGCACAACCTCAAGCACAACAAGGTGCTGCACGAGAAGAACATCGTCCTGACGGTGGAGACCGCCGAGACGCCCAGGGTCCGGGAGTCCAAGCGGATCCGCATCGAGCCCATCAACGAGGACTTCAAGAAGGTGGTGGTCACCTACGGCTTCATGGAAAGCCCGAACGTGCCCAAGGCGCTCGGCCTGTGTCGCAAGGCCGGCCTGAAATTCGACATCATGGCCACCAGCTTCTTCCTCGGCCGCCGCTCCGTGGTGCCCTCGGCCCAGTCGGGGATGCCCCTCTGGCAGGACAAGCTGTTCATCTTCCTGATGAAGAACGCGGCCAACCCCACGGACTTCTACAAGATCCCGCCCGGCCGGGTGGTGGAACTCGGAACACAGGTGACCGTCTAGGTGTCGATCAGTCTTCTCTCCGTCCTCGGCGACGCCATGTGGATCGTCGCCATGGCCATGATCGCCTCGGGCTCGCAGCGCTTCTGGAAGCGTTTGCCGGCCGAGGTCCGCGTGCCCATGCAGTGGAGCCTCAGCCAGAAGCCCACCTGGCGCGCGGCCAAGCCGCTGGCGTTCGGCCTCACCGTCGGCATACCCCTGGTGGTCGGCCTCCTGCTATCGGCCGCCGCCCGCGATCCTTCGATTCCGCCCGCCGAGGTGCTGCTGGTTTTCCTGGTGCGGGCCTTCACCGCGCCCCTGTTCGTCCTGGTCCACTATGCCTGGATGCGCGCCTCCGCCGCGACACTGGAGGCCGAAGGCGCACTGAAGCCTTGAACCGGCGGCCTCGGCGCCCTTAAAGGCGCGCGACTTCCCACTTCTCTTTTCGCAAGGTTCCGCCGCGATGGCTGACAAGAAGCCCGTCAAGAAGGTCGTTCTCGCCTATTCCGGCGGCCTCGACACCTCGATCATCCTGAAGTGGCTGCAGACCGAATACGGCGCCGAGGTGGTGACCTTCACCGCCGACCTGGGCCAGGGCGAGGAGTTGGGCCCGGCGCGAGAGAAGGCGCTGATGCTGGGCATCAAGCCCGAGAACATCTTCATCGACGACCTGCGCGAGGAGTTCGTCCGGGACTTCGTGTTCCCGATGTTCCGGGCCAACACGGTCTATGAGGGCCAGTACCTGCTCGGGACCTCCATCGCCCGGCCGCTGATCGCCAAGCGCCAGATCGAGATCGCCCGCCAGGTCGGCGCCGACGCCGTCTGCCACGGAGCCACCGGCAAGGGGAACGACCAGGTCCGGTTCGAACTCGCCTACTACGCTCTTGAGCCGGACATCCGGGTGATCGCCCCCTGGCGCGAGTGGAATTTCCGCAGCCGGGAAGCCCTGATCGACTTCGCCGAGAAGCACCAGATCCCGATCAGCAAGGACAAGCGCGGCGAGAGTCCGTTCAGCGTCGACGCCAACCTGCTGCACTCCTCTTCGGAGGGTAAGGTGCTCGAGGATCCCTCCGTCGAGGCCCCCGAGTTCGTGCACATGCGGACGATCTCGCCCGAGGACGCGCCCGACAAGGCGACGGTCATCACCATCGACTTCGAGAGGGGCGATCCCGTCGCCATCGACGGCCAGAAGCTGTCGCCGGCGGCGCTGCTCACGCGACTGAACGAGCTCGGCCACGACAACGGCATCGGACGCCTCGACCTCGTGGAAAACCGCTTCGTCGGCATGAAGTCGCGCGGCGTCTACGAAACCCCCGGCGGGACGATCCTGCTGGCCGCACATCGTGGCATCGAGAGCATCACCCTGGACCGGGGCGCCATGCACCTGAAGGACGAGCTGATGCCGAAGTACGCCTCGCTCATCTACAACGGCTTCTGGTTCTCGGCCGAACGCGAGATGCTGCAGGCGGCCATCGACAAGAGCCAGGAGCCGGTGGCCGGCCAGGTGCGCGTGAAGCTCTACAAGGGCAACGTGACCGTCATCGGCCGCACTTCGCCCTACTCGCTCTACGACCAGGAACTCGTCACCTTCGAGGAAGGCGCGGTCGCCTACGACCACCGCGACGCCGAGGGCTTCATCAAGCTCAACGCCCTGCGCCTGCGCGTGATGGCCAATCGCGACCGCCGCCGGGGCAAGCCGCTGGGCGCCCTGCCTGACGGCGAGCACTACACCGGCTAGGCGGCACTAGCTCTCGATCTTGTTGTAGGGATAGTTGTCGCGGATCTGAGCCTGGAAGAACCGGCCCTTGCTGTCGGCTTCCAGGAACGAGCGGTGCACCTCTCCCGGCACGCCCACATAGACGTAGCGCTCGCCGCTCTGGAAGCGGACGAGCAGCTTCGCGCGCTCGGCGTCATAGTCGATTTCCTGGATCGCAGCGGATTCGACGTACATGGGCGCACTCCAGGACGCTCAGCCCCCGGCTAGAACGTCCTGGCCGCCCAGGGTGGTTCCCCCGCATAACCCTTGGCAAAGGCGCGTCATGGACGTGGCTTTGCCGAACTGGGGTTCCCCGGAGCGCCGGGAGGCGCCAAGCTTGACCGCAACGACCGGTCGGGAAGCTATCAAGCATGCAGACGCACGCCTACGTCGCCATCGTGACCATCCTGGCGCTGCTCACATACCTCTGGATGGGGCTGCAGGTGGCCGCGGCCCGCCGCAAATGCGGCATCGACGCGCCGGCGATGACCGGCGATCCGCTGCTCGAGCGCAGCATCCGCGCGCATGTGAACACCCTGGAATGGCTGCCCATCTTCCTGCCCGTCCTGTGGCTCTTCGCGCTGTACTGGAGCGACCGGTGGGCCGCCGTGCTCGGCCTGGTGTGGATCGTTGGCCGCATCGCATACCAGCGCGGCTATGTCCGTGATCCCTCGAAGCGCGAACTGGGCTTCCTGATTCAGGCTCTGGCGACGGCGATCCTGCTGTTCGGAGCGCTCGGACGCGCCATCTATGTGGCCGTGACGATCGGCGGCTAGCCATGGTTGTCGGGGCCAAAAGACAACTTCTCCGAGCAGACCGGCGCTCAAGCAACCAGAATGGTCTTCAAGATGTTAGTACTTGCATCGTCCTCTCAGGACATCCGCTTTCGAGATCCGAAATGACGAAGAGAACAGCCGCTATCACCGTCGGTCTGGCCTTGGTCGCCGGCCTCGCCGCCTGCGCCTCGCCTACGCCCTACCAGCCCGATATCCCAGGTCAGCAGACGTCGGGCGGTTATTCCGATGTCGAGATCGAACCGAACCGGTTCCGGGTGAGCTTCCAGGGCAACACCCTGACCTCGCGCGAGACGGTGGAGGGTTACCTCCTGTTCCGCGCCGCCGAGCTGACGGTGCAGCAGGGTTACGACTGGTTCTCCATCGTCGAGCGCAGCACCGACAAGCAGAGCCGCACCTACGTGGAGCCCGATCCGCTCTACACGCCCTGGTATGGCCCCACCTTCGGCTACTGGCGCCCGTCCTGGCGCTACTACGGAGCCGGCTTCGGGTGGCGCACCTGGGATCCGTTCTGGGGTGATCCCTTCTGGGCCAACCGCGTCGATGTCCGCACGGTGAACCGCTACGAAGCGACGGCCGAGATCGTGATGAGCAAGGGCCAGAAGCCGGCCAACGATCCCAAGGCCTTCGACGCCCGGGCCGTGATCGCCGCGCTCGCCCCACGCATCCGGTATCCGTCACAGCGCTGAGAGTGGCGAGACCCTCCGGCGGCCCCCGCCGGAGGGTTTCAGCGCCCGCTGGACGACCGATGAGACGGCGGCTACCTCAGGCGGATGCCGCAGGTCACCGTCGCCATTCCGGCCTACCGGCCGCAGTTCCTGGGGCAGGCGATCGCCAGCGTGCTCGCCCAGACTTTCGACGACTATGAACTCCTGATCTCCGACGACGCGCCCGACGAGACCGTAAAGGCCGTCGTCGCGCGGTTCGCCGACCCGCGGATCAGGGTGATCGAAGGTCCCAGGCAGGGGCTGGTCCCCAACAGTATGCGGCTATGGGAGGACGCGCGGGCGGACCTGCTGAAGTTCGTCTACGACGACGACTTCCTGTTGCCGTTCGCGCTGGCGGATCTTCAGGCCGCGCTCGCGGCCCAGCCGGACGCCAACTACGCCTTCTGCCAGCGCCACTGGGTCGACACCTCTGGCCGCATCACCAGCTCTCCGAAGCCGCTGCAGCGGGATAGTATGACGCTGATTCAGGGCGCGGATGTCGCCCGCGCCCTCGTCGGCACAATGAGCAATCCGCTTGGCGAGCCGACCTGCCTGCTGATCCGAAGGTCGCGCTTCGACGGGCCAGATTGCCTTGGAAGCTTTGCCGGGCTTCCCATTCGGCACATGGTCGATGTGGCCTTCTTTCTCAACGCCGCGGCGCGAGGACCCTGCCTGGGCCTGCCCTCGTTCGGGGCCGCGTTCCGCCGTCATCCGGATCAGGCGACCTCGGATCAGGCGGCCCCGGCTTTCTCCCTGGCGATCCTCGAATGGGAGATCTTCCTGCGCGGTGCTGTGTCGGGCGGCCTGGTTCCAGCGGCGAGCGCCCTGGCGATCCTGCCGCGCCTGGAAGACGCCTATCGGCGGTTCGCGCCGCAGTTCCCGGAGCTTGAGGGGTTCCTGGCCGGTCTGCCGACGCTCCGCACCGCATTGGAGGATGAAGCGGCCGATCTGGTCACCGACGGCTTCCGCGACTTGGTGTCAGACGCCCACGCCGCCATCGCCGCTCGACGATCGATCTAGCCGTTTGCGCTCACCCTAGCCCGCCGATCGTCCTCCACGGCGTGCCATTGGGTCAGGAAGGCTTCGTCCAGCAGCATCCGGTCGCCGGCCGAGACCCGACGGCGCAGCTCGGGCAGTTCTCTCTGCAGCCGCACCAGCTCCGGCAGCCGGTCCACGAACAGGCCGTAGAAGCGGTCCAACGTGTCGATCGCCTTCATGGCCGCTTCCGACTTCAACGTCCCCGCCGAGATTTCGCCGCGGATCACCACTTCCCACTCGGCGACCACCTTTGTGTAGAGCGGATTGGCGGCGGGCGAGGAGTGCTGATCCCCGTGCCGGCGGAACTGCGCCACGGTGCGACCGACCCCGGCCAGCGGACCGACGCGAGCCGCATTGAGATAGAACGAGACGTCGTTGAGCATCTCCATCGGCAGGCCGCGATAGTCGAGAATATGGGCGAGCTCGACGCCTGCGCTCCGGTTTATCAGGACGTTGGAGAACTCCCCGATCCGGTTGTCGCATGCCGGCAGCAGTAATGGTGCGAGCCGATCGGCCGCTAGCGCCACCGCCTTGCCCGGCGCAATGAGCCGCGGCTCGGAGATCACCCGCCCCTCAGCGTCTATGATGTCGCGATGACCGAAGGCAAGGCCGACGCCAGGCGTTCGATCGAGCAGCTCACAAAGATCGGTCAGGGCGCTCGGGTGAAGGACATCATCGTCAAACAGGTATTTCAGCCGCGGGCGCGCTGCCTGTGACCAAAGACGAGACATGTTCGACTTCGCACCCTCACGTCCTGCGGTGCGCGAGTAGCTGATGCGGGGATCGCGGTAACGGCTCACAACCTCCGCGACCTCCTCGCCGCCGCTGTCGTCGCTGATCAGCAACTCGAAGTCGGAGAAGCTCTGGGCGAGCACGCTCGCGATGCTCTGGCCGAGAAAGCGGGGTCGGAAGGCCGGGATCAGGACGCTGACGCTCAACTTTTCACCCTCTGCCGCCTGTCAAGGCCAGCTATCGGCCAAGGTCCGGCCGCAAGGCTGGCTTCAAGCCATTGCACATTTGTACTCGGCGGCCCGGCGGCGGAAGGCGGCCTGCAACGCCTCCCGCCGCTCCCACAGGCTGCTGTACCAGGCCTCGCGCTCTGCCACCTGGTCAGCGAACATCCTATGGCTGCGGACCTCCGCATAGGCCGCTTCCGCCATCCGCCGTCGGAACGGCTCGTCAGCCAGCACCTCGGTGAGCAAGGGCGCCCAATCTTCCAGGCGCCGGGCGATGAGCCCGGTTTCGCCGTGGCGGATCGACTCCGCATAGACGCTGGCGGAACCAAGGGTGACCGCCCCGCACGCGGCCGCGTCCAGGAACTTGGCGTCGCTCTTGGCCTCCACGTGCGGCCCGCGGGCGAGCGGCGTCAGGGAGACGGCGCAGCTGGCCATCAGGTCGAGATAGCCTTCGTAGGGCATGGGTTCGTAGAACGTCTTGCGCCGCGTCGGCAGGGCGTCGAAGACGGCGCGGTCGTGGACCACGACGAATTCGAGATCCGGGAAGCGGGCGACGGTGGAGGCGAGGGATCCGGCGACCTCGGCGGCGAGCGGCCCCCGGCTGAGGGCCCCATAGAACACCCGGCGTGGCCTTGGCCCGGGCGGCGGCCTCAGTTCGAACAGCGCGTTGCTGAAGATCTTCACCTCGGGATTGAACCGGGCAAACGCTGCAGCGAGCGACGGGGTGGAGGTCTGGACGGCATGCACCAGGCCCATGCGCGTCCATTCGAAACCGCTGAGCGGAACGGCCAGGGTCTCGGCGATCAGCTGGGGATGATCGTCCTGCTCCACCACCACCAGCCAGCCACGACGGTTGCACTCTTCCATGCTGCGCAGCCAGACTTCCGAGCGCGACTCCGCCGGCCTTTGCAGCACCAGCACCTTGGGCGTCTCCGCCGGCAGCTCGGGGAGGCTGTTGAACGGGGCGTGCCGGTAGGACACCACCATGGAGGCCTCGCTCCGCAAGGCGTGCGCCGGCAGGCGTGTGCGGATGTCCATGAGGCGCGGCGCGAACGCCACCTTGTGCAGGTGCAGCGGCTCCGGACAGGGGCCCTTTCGCCCCACCGCGACGAGAGCTTCGGCGGTCGCCTGCGGCGGCAGCGGGCCCAATCCGGCCAGGTCGGCCGCCCTGTCGTCGAACAGCCCCGAGCCAGACCGGGCGGGCAGCAGGCGCAGATGCACCACGCCTATTTCGGACAGTCGGGCCAGGACGGCTCTGGCCGCTTCAACAGAGCCTGGCGGGAGAACGATCGTCACCGCCCCGCCCGGAGCCAGGGCTTCCAGCGGAGATGGGTCCTTCTGCAGGGCGCTGAAGTCCGCCAGGACCAGGGCCTCGGCGCGGTCCTCGACCAGCCGCGCAGCCGGATTGCGCTTCGCCAGAAGCGCCTCGAACACGTCGCAACCGGCGCCCACGTACCGCACCCGCCGCGCCGAGGCCGGTGTCCGCGTCAGGAGCTGCAGTTGTGGATCGATAGCGGTCGCCAAGGCGTATTCGGGAAAGTCACTGTGAAGCTTGTGCTTACAGGATCGGAACGTGAAGGGAAGCCGCTGCCAGCGCAGCTTGCATAGCCGCACACGCAAAAGGCCGCCGTTTCCGGCGGCCTTTATCGCGTTCCCCGAAGGGAAAAATGGAGCGGGCGAGGCGATTCGAACGCCCGACCCCAACCTTGGCAAGGTTGTGCTCTACCCCTGAGCTACGCCCGCGCTCCGCGGAGGTCGTTGACCGGCCTCCATTTGCGAGGCCGGCCTTATGGCAGACCGCTTTTGGCTTTGCAAGCGGCCCGAAAGGGGAAATTTAGCCGCCGAATTTCGGGCTCTTCAGCCGGCGCTTGTTCACGTGGCCTTCGGGCGCCGGCGCCACCTCCTCCGGGAACTCGCCCTTGAAGTAGTAGCGCTGCCAGGCTTCCTTGGTCGCCTCCGGGTCGCCGCGGAAGATGCGCTGGTTGAAGGCGCTGCGGTGCTTCTCCCACACGTCGTACTGGTGGCGCAGCTCCGGGTTGGAATCCATCCGTCGGATCACCGGCTGGATCTCGTGCAGCGGATGGTCCTGCAGCAGGGTGATGAAGCAGAAGGGCTCGCCCTTCTCGAACCGCACCTTCCCGGGCCGGGTGAAGACCCAGTTCATGGTGAAGGGGAACGGCAGCCAATCGGTCTCGACCACCCCGGTCAGGGGCTGGATGCCGTCCTTGATCTGGTTCGGCGGGCCCATGACCCACATCGACCAGCCGGGCGGGGTGCGGAACAGGTAGCCGGAGTGGAACGTCAGCACCCCGTGGCTGAAATGGCTGGAGGCCAGGGTGTGGAAGTCCGGATGCGGGTGGTCCGGCGTGAGCCGGATGTCCTGCTGGTGGATACCGCCGTTCCACTCGGCCGTGAAACTCACCGGCGACAGCAGCTCCCAGCCCGAGGTGTTGGCCATGGAGAGCGGCAGGCATCGATACGGATGCCGGTCGGCGAAGCGATCCATCCAGCCGCGGTTCGGGCGCCCCGCCACCAGTTCGGGCGGGTTACGGGACGTGGGATAGCACTCGAGTTCCATGACCCTGACCCTTAAAGCCCCCCTCGCCTTCCCGTCCAGTTCAGGTATGCAGCCCCCCATGAAAGGCCGCGACGACCTGCTCGCCTTCTTCGCCGAGATCGGCGTCGAGCATAGCACCCACGATCATCCCGCCGTCTTCCGCGTGGAGGAGGGCGAGGAGATCAAGGCGTCCATCGCCGGGGCGCACACCAAGAACCTGTTCCTGAAGGACGCCAAGGACCAGCTCTGGCTCATATCGGCCGAGGGCCATGCGGTCATCGACCTCAAGCGCCTGCACCATGTGATCGGCTCGGCCCGGCTCTCGTTCGGCAACGCCGCGCTGATGGAGCAGACGCTTGGGGTGACCCCGGGATCGGTCACCGCCTTCGGTCTGATCAACGACACCGCGCACCGCGTCCGGTTCGTCCTCGACCGGACGCTGGCCGAGGCCGAGCTGGTCAATTTCCACCCGCTGACCAACACCGCCACCACGACGGTGACCGGCGCGGGCCTTCGCCGGTTCCTGGACGCCATCGGCGTCAGCCCGATGGTTGTGGACTTCGAGGCCATGGCCGTGGTGGAGATGGCGCCCGCGCGTTGAAGCCGGGCCGGCGTGCGACCATCTTCACGGCGGAGCGTTCTCCATCTGGCAGTTGAGGGATTTCGGGCGATGACCCTGATCGGGGAAACCACCGGCGCGCCGCCTCCGGGCGACGTCATCAAGGACGGCACCGACGCGAGCTTCGTCGCGGACGTCATCGAGGCGTCCAAGACCACGCCCGTCATCGTGGATTTCTGGGCCACCTGGTGCGGCCCCTGCCGGCAGCTGGGTCCGGCCCTGGAGAAGGCGGTCACCGCCGCCAAGGGCGCCGTGAAGCTGGTGAAGATCGACATCGACAAGAACCCGGCCTTCGCCGGCCAGCTTCGGGTCCAGTCGATCCCCGCCGTCTTCGCCTTCGTGGATGGCCGTCCCGTGGACGGCTTCATGGGCGCCCTGCCCGAGAGCCAGGTGAAGCAATTCGTCGAGCGGTTGGCCAAGCAGGGCGGCGGCTCGCCCATCGACGAGATGCTCGACATGGCCCGGGAGTCGCTGGAACTGGGCGACCTCGGCGGCGCGGCCCAGGCCTACGCCCAGGTCCTCCAGGCCGAGCCCGAGAACGTAAAGGCGCTGGGCGGCCTGGCCAGGCTCTACCAGCAGTCCGGCGACCTGGAGCGGGCGCGCGAAGTGCTGGCCATGGCGCCGGAAGGCGCCAAGGACCCAGACCTGGACGGCGTGCGCGCCGCCCTCGCCCTCGCCGAGGCGGCGCCATCCGAGACCGCCGCGTTCGAGCAGCGCCTGGCGGCCGACGCCGACGATCACGAGGCGCGCCTGGAACTGGCCAAGGCGCTGGCCGGCCAGGGTCGCATGGAAGAGGCCGTCGACGAGCTCATCGAGATCGTCCGCCGCGACCGCGAATGGAACGACGAGGCCGCCCGCAAGCAGCTGCTGACCATCTTCGAGGCCGCGGGACCCATGTCCGACATCGCCAAGCAGGGCCGACGGAAGCTCTCGGCCCTCCTGTTCAGCTAGGATGGCGAGGCCGGCGATGGCCCCCTATCGCAAGCTCGCCGATCTGCCGCAGGTGATCCCGGTGTTCCCGCTCGATGGGGCGCTGCTGCTGCCGGGCGGGGACCTGCCGCTGCAGATCTTCGAGCCGCGCTACCTGAACATGATCGACGACGCCATGGGCGGCGACCGGATGATCGGCATGATCCAGACACGCGCGGGCGGGGATCGCGTCCGGCCGATGCTGGCGAACGTCGGCTGCGCCGGGCGCATCACCAGCTACGCCGAGACGTCCGACGGCCGCTATCTGATCACCCTGTCGGGCGTCTGCCGGTTCGACGCCGGCGAGGAGCTGATCCTGCGCACGCCCTATCGGCAGCTGCGGGCCCGCTACGACCGGTTCGAGCTGGACCTCGCCCGGGACCAGGAACAGCAGGCCCCCGCGGCGGCCCGCAACCGCTTCGCCGCGGCCCTCAAGCGCTACCTGAACCGTCGGGAGCTGGACATCGACTGGGAGACCGCCAGCACCGCCCCGCTGGAGGCCCTGGTGAACAGCCTCTGCATGGGCCTGCCCTTCGAGCCGGCCGAGAAACAGGCGCTGCTTGAGGCGGCCGACCTGATGGCCCGTTTTGATACGCTCACCGCCTTGCTGGAGATCGACGCCAGCGAGCCGGATGACGACACCCAGCCGCTGCAGTAGAGGAAGGGCATGGAAGAGCCCCTGCCCGCCCTGGACGTCGACGTCGATCCGCGCCTGCTCGAGATCCTGGTTTGCCCGGTCACCCGCGGCCCGTTGGAGTACGACCGCGACAAGGCCGAGCTGATCAGCCGCCAGGCGCGCCTCGCCTATCCCATCCGGGACGGAGTGCCGATCATGCTTCCCGAGGAAGCGCGCGAACTCGCGGACTGACCGCGGCGGCTAGAGCGCCTCGCCTCGCAGCAGGCGCGGCAGGTCGCCCACGGCCCCGCCGGCCTCGTGCATGAAGAACCGCCGGGCCGGACCGATACGGTTCACCGCCGCCATGCCCGCGCCGCGCGCCAGCCGCACCATCGGGTTGTCGTTGGAGAACAGCCGCACGAAGGCGTCCATCCCGGCTGACAGCGTCACGGTGTCGAACCGGCGCCAGGTCGCGTAACGCTGCAGCACCACTTCCGAGCCGATGTCCTCGCCCAGCCGGCTGGCGTCCACCAGGACCTCCGCAAGGGCGGCGGCGCCCTTCAGCCCGAGGTTCAGGCCCTGGCCGGCGATGGGGTGCACCCCGTGGGCGGCGTCGCCCAGCAGGGCCACGCGCGGGCCGCAGAACCGTTCCGCCAGCTGCAGCGACAGCGGATAGGTGAAGATCGGCCCTTCGATGGTCAATCCGCCCAGGAACTCCCCGAAGCGCCGCTCCAGGTGGGCCTGGAAGACCTCGGGTCGGGCGGACTTCAGCGCCGCGGCCCGGGCGGTGGCCTCGGTCCAGACCAGGTTCGCCCGGTTGTCGGTCAGCGGCAGGATGGCGAACGGGCCGCCTGGCAGGAAATATTCGTGCGCCACCCCTTCGTGGGGCCGTTCCATGCGGACGGTGGCGACCACCCCCGTCTGCGGATAGGGCCAGCCGATCACCCCGATGCCGGCGGCTTCGCGGACCACCGAGCCGCGCCCCTCGGCGCCCACCACCACCGGGGCCGTGAGGACCCGTCCATCGGCCAGGGTGACCCGGGCGGCCCGGGGCGTGAACTCGCATCCGGTCACCCGGACGGGGGCCACCACCTCGATGCCCTCCGCCTGGACGGCGGCGGCGAGGCCGGCGCGGATATGCCGGTTCTCCACCAGGTAGCCCAGGGGCTCGCCCTCGGAGCGGTCGGCGATCTCGCCGCTGTCGAACCGCAGGAAGAATGGCGTCTGGGGCCCGGCGGCGGCGCCCGGGGTACGGCCGTCGGTGACCAGGATCTGCTCGATGCGCTGAGCGTGAGGATCGAAGGCCTCGGCGAGGCCGAGGGCCCGCCACTGGCGGTAGGCCGCGTAGGCGATGGCCGAGGCCCGGCCGTCGAAGGTCGGCGCCAGCTGGGTGCTGAAGGGCACCGGATCCACCAGCACCGGCCTCAGCCCGCCCCGGTGCAAGGCCAGGGCGAGGGTCGCCCCGGCCATGCCGGCGCCGGCGATGATCACGTCTGCGGAGAAGTCGTCTGCTGGCCCGCTCATGACCGACCCCTACGCCAGCGGGCGCGGGTCCGCCAGCGGCCGATGAAAAATGGACGCCGGCGTCCATTATTTCACTTGTAGCGTTCCGGTAACGCGCTTATCTGAAGCTCCTGTTGGACCGCTCAGTCCATTTTTCGCGTCCAGGATCTTCGAGATGGCGGGGCTTCCGAGAAGGCGTCTGGTTCCCCTGATCGCCGGCGGCGTGGCCGCCGGCGCCCTGGCCGTCGGGGGCGGCCTGTGGTGGGTGGACCGGCAGAGTTACGAGACCACCGACAACGCCTTCGTTCAGGCCGACACCGTCACCGTCGCCCCGCTGGTGGACGGCTATGTGGCCGAGGTGCTGGTCAACGACAACGAGACCGTCCGCCCCGGCCAGGTCCTGGTCCGCATCGATCCGGCCAGCATCAGGGCGCGCCTCGCCCAGGCCGAGGCCAACGCCCAGGCGCTGGAGGCCGGGGTGTGGCAGGTGGACGACAAGGTGCGCCTGGGGCAGGCGATGATCGCCCAGCGCTCGGCCGCCGTGGAGGCCGCGCACGCGGAGGCGGGCCTGGCCCGCGCCGAACTCGACCGCTACGGCCAGCTCGCCAGCCATGGATGGGTCTCGACCCAGCGCGCGCAGACCGCCCGCGCGGCCGAGCAGCAGGCCAGCGCCGCTGTCAGCGAGGCTGCGGCCGCCCTGGAGGCCGAGCGC
>JAEYNH010000159.1 GCA_023412655.1 Pseudomonadota bacterium
GGCCGCACAGGGTCAGCTCGTCCGCGGTCTCGCCGGGCAGGGCCTGCGGCCCGTCGGCGTCGTGGTTGCCCACCACCCACACCAGCCGCCGCACCGCCGCCAGCGCCCGCAGCCGCGCCGCGTCCTGCGCCGCCAGCCGCGCCTCCGAGCGGCGGTCGTGGAAGGTGTCCCCCAGCAGCACCACCACCTGGGCGTCGGTGGCCGCCGCCTCCCGCTCCAGCCGGTCCAGGGTCTCGCGGGTGTCGTAGGGCGGCAGCATCTGGCCGCGCATGGCGTAGCTCGAGCCCTTCTCCAGGTGCAGGTCGGCCACCACCAGCGCCCGCTCGGCGCCCAGCCACATGGCCCCGGAGGCGCGGAACGTCACCTCCGCCCCGCCCACCCGTGTGCGCAGGCCGCCGCAGTCGCTGGGCGCGAACCGGTAGCTGAACGGGGGCGTCACGGCGTTCATGGAGCAAGGGCCTCGGCGATCAGTTCCTCTTCCGCCTCGGCCAGCATGATCTCGGCGGCCCCGCCCGGCGAGCGCTCCTTGCCGATCTCCAGCAGGATCGGCACCGAGAACGGCGACAGGTGCTCCAGGGGCGCATGGCGGATGCGGCCCTGGATGCGTTCCAACAGCCCGGACAGCCGCGCCACGTCGATGAGGCCGGTCGCCGCATCCGCCCGGGCGCACTTCAGCAGCAGGTGGTCCGGCTCGTGCCGGCGCAGCACGTCATAGATCAGGTCGGTGGAGAAGGTGATCTGCCGCCCGGTCTTCTGCTGCTCCCCGGGGAAGCGCCGCTCGATCAGGCCGGCGATCACCGCACAGCCCTTGAACGCCCGCTTCATCATGAAGCTCTCGGCCAGCCAGGCCTCCAGGTCGTCGCCCAGCATGTCCTGGGCGAACAGCTCGTCGAAATCCAGCCCGTCCATGGGCTTCAGCGCCCAGATGGCCATGGCGTAGTCGTTGCAGACGAAGCCCAGCGGCCCCACGCCCGCCCGCTCCAGCCGCCGGGTCAGCAGCATGGCCAGCGTCGTGTGCGCCAGCCGCCCGTCGAAGGGATAGCAGACCAGGAAGTGCCGCTGCCCCCGCGGGAAGGTCTCCAGTAGCATCTCGTCCTCGCGAACGATCCGCGAGCGCTCCTTCTGCGCCTCCAGCCACTCGCAGACGTCCCGGGGCAGCACCTTCCAGTGGCTCTCGTCGAACATCAGCTGCCGCACCCGCTTGGCCAGGTAGGTGGACAGGGCGAACTTCGACCCGCCCCAGGACGGCATCTTCGGGTCCCGGTCGTTCGCCGGCCGCACCAGCACGTCGAGGTTGGTCACCCCCTCCAGCGCCCACACCTGGCCGGCGAAGATGAAGGTGTCGCCGGGGTCCAGCATCTCCAGCATGCCTTCCTCGACCTCGCCGATCTTGCGGCCGCCCCGGCCGCCGCGCCCGGCGATCCGCACCGACAGCACCGCCGGCGAGACGATGGCCCCCACGTTCAGCCGGTGCCGCTGGGCGGTCTGCAGGTTGCGCACCCGCCAGCGGCCGTCCTCCCCCTGCACGATCCGGCGGAAGCGGTCATAGGTCTTCAGGGCGTAGCCGCCGGTGGAGACGAAATCGACCACCTGCTCGAAGTCCTCCCACGCCAGCTCGCGGTAGGGGCCCGCCGTGCGCACCTCCTCGTACAGCGCCAGCATGTCGAACGGCTCGGAACAGGCGCAGCCCATGACGTGCTGGGCCAGAACGTCCAGGGCGCCCACCCGCGGCGGGTCGCCGTCCAGCCGGTTCTCGGCGATGGCCTCCCGGGCCGCCTGGCACTCCAGCATCTCGAAGCGGTTGGCCGGCACGAACAGGGCCCGGCTGGGCTCGTCCAGCCGGTGGTTGGCCCGGCCGATCCGCTGCACCATCCGCGAGGCGCCCTTGGGACTGGCCAGCTGGATGACCAGGTCCACGTCGCCCCAGTCGATCCCCAGGTCCAGGGTCGAGGTGCAGACCACCGCCCGCAGCTCCCCCCGGGCCATGGCCGCCTCCACCTTGCGCCGCTGCTCGGCCGCCAGGCTGCCGTGGTGCAGGGCGATCGGCAGGTTGTCGTCGTTCAGCCGCCACAGCTCCTGGAACGCGAACTCGGCCTGGAACCGCGTGTTGACGAACACCAGGGCGATCCGCGCCCGCTTGATCGCCTCATAGACCTCGGCCATGGCGTGCTGCGCCGTGTGCCCGGCCCAGGGCACCCGCCCCTCCGACAGCAGGATGTCCACCTGCGGCTCCGCCCCCGCCGGCCCCAGGACCAGGTCGACGTCCTGACCGCCGAGGTCATCCCCGTGCACCCCCATCCACCGCTGGATCACCGCCGGGTCGTCCACCGTGGCGCTCAGCCCCACCCGCCGCATCCCCGGCGCCAGCTGCTGCAGCCGCGCCAGGTCCAGGGCCAGCAGGTCGCCGCGCTTGGACGAATGCAGGGTGTGGATCTCGTCCAGGATCACGCAGCGCAGGTCCTGGAAGAACAGTCGCGCCCCTTCCCAGGCGCACAGCAGCGCCAGCTGCTCGGGCGTGGTCAGCAGGATGTCCGGCGGCCGCACCCGCTGCCGCTGGCGCCGGGCCACCCCGGTGTCGCCGGTGCGGCTCTCGGCCACCACGTCCAGGCCCATCTGCAGGATCGGGGCGTTCAGGTTCCGCTCCACGTCCACCGCCAGGGCTTTCAGCGGCGAGATGTAGAGGGTGTGCAGCCCGCGGGAGGGGCTGTTCGCCGGCCCCCGCTCGGCGAGGTCGATCAGGCTGGGCAGGAAGCCCGCCAGGGTCTTGCCGCCGCCGGTGGGGGCGATCAGCAGGGCGTCCCGGCCGGCCCGCGCCTTCTCCACCATCTCCAGCTGGTGCGCGCGCGGCCGCCAGCCCCGGCTCTCGAACCAGGCCTCGAAGCGCGGCGGCAGCCGCCCGGCCGGCGCCGAACCCTTGGGGCTGTCATGGGGGACGACGTCGTCGGCCATCTCCCCCGCTATACCACGTTCTCCTTACGTTTCAGCTGCGGCCGACGCGGCCGGCGGCCGCATCCGCCGCCGGGCGGCGCTTTCCACAGGCCGGGCCTTTTCGGGGGCTGCCAAAACTCTGCCGCATCCCTAGGTTCTTTGGCTGGAACAGCCGCCGATGCAGATCGCCCCCGCCCTCCTGTCCGTCGCCCTCGTCGCGCTCGCCGCCTGCTCCCGGGACGGCGGGGCCGACGGCGCCGAGGCCGCGCCCGCCGCCCGGGCCGCGGGCGGCTTCCC
>JAEYNH010000189.1 GCA_023412655.1 Pseudomonadota bacterium
GTCCGACACCGTGCCCTTGAACTCCGGGTCCTGCCCCAGCCGGGTCAGCTCGCCCAGGATCGACTCCTGGCTCCGCGACTGAATGATCCGCCCCTGGTGCGCAGTGATCGAGCAGAACGTGCAGCCGCCGAAGCAGCCCCGCATGATCGTCACCGAGAAGCGGATCATCTCCCAGGCAGGGATCTTGGCCTCGCCATAGGACGGGTGCGGCGCCCGCGCGTAGGGCAGGTCGTAGACCGCGTCCATCTCCTCGGTGGTCAGCGGGATCGGCGGCGGGTTGAGCCACAGGTCGCGGTCCCCGTGCCGCTGCACCAGCGGCCGGGCGTTGCCGGGGTTGCTCTCCCGGTGCAGCACGCGGTTGGCCCGGGCGTAGGCCTCCGGGTCCTGCTCCACCTGTTCGTACGACGGCAGCCGGATCACCACCTTGCCGGGCCGCCGGGCCGCCCCTTCCTCGGGGCTGTCCAGGTCGTCGGCGGGCAGTTCCAGATAGTCCTCGGGCACGCGGCGCCACAGGGCCACCCCGCGGATGTCGTCCAGCTCGCGCGGGGCCTCGCCGGCCGCCAGCCGGTCGGCCACCTCCACCACCGCCCGCTCGGCGTTGCCGTACAGCAGCAGGTCGGCCTTGGCGTCGGCCAGCACCGAGCGCCGGACCTTCTCGGACCAGTAGTCGAAGTGGGCGATCCGGCGCAGCGAGGCCTCGATGCCGCCGAGGATGATGGGGACGTCCTTGAACGCCTCCCGGCACCGCTGGGCGTACACCAGGGTGCAGCGGTCGGGCCGCTTGCCGCCTTCGCCGCCCGCCGTATAGGCGTCGTCGCTGCGGATCCGCCGGTCGGCGGTGTAGCGGTTGACCATGGAATCCATGTTGCCGCCGGTGACCCCGAAGAACAGGCGCGGCTTGCCCAGCGCCTTGAAGGCCTCGGCCGAGTGCCAGTCGGGCTGGGAGATGATCCCCACCCGGTAGCCCTGGCTCTCCAGCAGCCGGCCGATGATCGCCATGCCGAAGCTGGGGTGGTCCACATAGGCGTCCCCCGTCACCAGCACGACGTCGCAGGCGTCCCAGCCCAGGGCGTCCATCTCGGCCCGGCTCATCGGCAGGAAGGGGGCGGCGTCCTGCGCCCGCGCCCGGGGCGCCAGCCGCGGCGGCTCGCAGGGCCCGGAGATCAAGGGCGTGTCGGTATGGGCCTCGATATCCATGGCGCGCCACGGATAGGCGCGTGGGCCTGCAAATTCAACCGGACCCTGCCGGGCGCAGGCTCCCTCCGCCTGCGCCGGATCGCCCCAGCAGCGGGGCCGGCGTCATTACACCGGTAGCCGTTCGGGGCCGTTCCTGAAGCTGAGCCGTCATCCGGCGGCGCGACATTGCAGCGTCACGCCCCGGCGCCGAAGCCGGCCGGCGTCACACGCCGCGCGGGAACCCCGCCCGGCGTCGGATCTGCACGACAAGGAACTCGCCATGGTTCTCTCCAACACCCTCGTCACCGCCGCCGTCGGGGTCATCCTCCTCGCCGCCCCGGCCGCCCGGGCGGAGGACGATGTCCGCCGCGCCAAGGTCCCGGTGGCCGATCTCGACCTCAGCCGCGCCGACCACCAGGAAGAGCTGGATCGCCGCCTCGACGCCGCGGCCCGGCGGGTGTGCAAACTCGACACGGCGCGCACCCTCTACGACCAGCGGCTGGAGCGCGAATGCCGGGCCGAAGCCCTGAGCCGGGCCCAGGCCCGCCTGGCCGAACTGCGCCCGAACATCGGCGCCCCGGTGATGCGGTTCTAGCCGTGAGCCACATCCCGCCGCCCCGCCTCGTGACGACCTCGCACGCCGACCTGGCCGTCTACGACACGGGCGGCGAGGGCGTGCCGCTGCTGCTGATCCACGGCAACTCCTCCTCCCACGCCGTCTTCCGACGGCAGTTCGAGGGGCGCATGGCTCCGCGCCGCTTCATCGCCTTCGACCTGCCGGGCCACGGGGCGTCCGCCGACGCCCATGATCCGGTCCGAACCTACTCCCGGTCCGGCCTGGCTGCTTGCGCCGCCGAACTGCTGGAGCGGCTGGGGGTCGGCGAAGCGGCGGTGCTGGGCTGGTCCCTGGGCGGCCATGTGGCGATCCAGATGCTGTCCGGCTTCCGGGGGCTCAGGGGCCTCGTCCTGGTGGGCGCGCCGCCGGTGCGGCCGGGCCGCATGGCCGACGGCTTCGTCGCCTCGCCCGCCGACGGCCTGCCGGGCCGCGCCCGCCTCAGTCCCCTCGAGATGCACGCGTTCGCCTCGCAGATGTTCGGCGACGAGCCCGAGGCCTTCCTGCTGGCGGCCATCGCCCGCACCGACCCGCGCTTCCGGCCCCAGCTGTTCGAGGCCGCCGCCCGGGGCGATGGCAATGACCAGAGGCTCGCCGTGGAGACCGCCAGGGTTCCCATCGCCGTGGTCAACGGCGAGGGCGATGACCTCATCCGGCTCTCCTATCTGGAGAGGGTCCGTTACGGGAATCTGTGGAGCGGGCGCTGCCACCGCTTGGCCGGAGGGCACATGCCGTTCTGGAGCGCCGCCGAAGACTTCAATGCCCTGCTCGACGGCTTCCTGGGCGACCTGCAGGACTATCCGAAGCGCTTGGCCGGCGCCGGCGGCTGAGCCCTCAGCCGCCGAGGGCTCCGGCCGGGACGTTCCGGCCGGAGCCTGCGGGCGCCTATCCCCGGCGGCTGATCCCCGCGCTATCCGAGGACCTCGATCAGCGCCTCGGCCAGGGCGGCGGTGGAGGCCGGGTTCTGGCCGGTCAGCAGATTGCCGTCCCGCACCACGTACGAGCCCCAGTTCGGCCCCTTCTCATAGGCCGCCCCGCGCTTGCGCAGGCTGGCGGCGAGCAGCCAGGGGGCGTTCTCGGCGGTGCCGAACGCCACCTCCTCCTCGTCGCTGAAGGCGGTCAGCTTGCGCCCGGCGAACGGCCAGCCGCCCTCCGCGTCGGTGGCCGCCAGCAGGGCCGCCGGCCCATGGCAGACCGAGGCGATCGGCTTGGCGGCGCGGTCGGCCGCCAGCAGCACCCGGCCCATGTCGGCGTCCTTGTACAGGTCCTCCACGGGTCCGTGGCCGCCGGGCACCACCACCGCGTCATAGGCGGCGGGGTCCACCTCGGCGAGCGCCAGGGGCGCGCGCAGCCGCTCGGCGTTGGCCTCCAGGTAGGCCCGGTACTTGTCGGCGGTCTCCTGGCCGACGACGCTGGGCGAAAGGCTGCGGGCGTCGATGGTGGGCGCCCGGCCGCCGGGGCTGGCCAGGTCCACCTGGTAGCCCGCCTCGATCAGCGCCTCGTCCAGGACGATGAACTCCTCGGCCCAGACGCCGCTGTCGGTGGTCGTGCCGTCGGCGCGGGTCCACTTGTCGGCCGCGGACAGGACCATCAGGATCTTGGTCATCTTCATTCTCCGTCTGCTTGCTGCTGCGTGGGACGCGGGGGTCAGATGTTCTGGCCGCCCGAGACTTCGATGCGCTGGGCGGTGATCCACCGGTTGTCGGGGCCCAGCAGGCTCGCCACCGCCGGTCCGATGTCGTCCGGCACGCCCACCCGGCCCAGGGCGATCATCTGGGCGAAGGCCTCGTTGTAGGCCGGGGTGTCGCGCACCGCCCCGCCGAGGAAGTCGGTCTCGATGGCGCCGGGTGCGATGGCGTTGGCGGTGATCCCCCGGGCGCCCAGCTCCTTGGCCAGGTACAGGGTCAGGATTTCCACCGCCCCCTTGGCCGCCGAATAGGCCGAGAAGCCGGGGTAGGAGACGCGGGTGAGGCCCGATGAGAAGTTCACGATCCGCCCGCCGTCCGCCATCAGCGGCAGCAGGGCCTGGGTCAGGAAGAACACGCCCTTCACGTGCACGCCGAAGATCTGGTCGAACTGGGCCTCGGTGGTTTCGGCGAAGGGGGTCATCTCCCCGTGGCCGGCGTTGTTCACCAGGTGGTCGAAGCGCTCGCGGCCCCAGCTCTCCAGGGTGGCGCGCACCCGCTTCACGAAGTCGGCGAAGCCCGCCACGTCCGAGGTGTCGAGCTGCAGCGCCATGGCGCGACGGTCCATGGCCTCGATGTCGGCGACGACCCGGTGCGCCTCCTCCGCCTGGCTGCGGTAGGTGAGGATCACGTCGCCGCCCCGGCGGGCGATGCTGAGGGCGGTGTTGCGGCCCAGGCCGCGGCTGCCGCCGGTGACGATGGAAATGGTGGTCATGGCAGGATCTCCAGGGTTGGTGATGAGGGTCAGTGGGCGAGGTCGCGGTGCAGGCGGAGCAGGGCGCCGCCGCAGGCGCTTTCGAGGAAGAAGGTCGCGGTCGCCGCCAGCAGCGCGATCAGGGCCGCGCCGCCGCAGGCGGCCATGCC
>JAEYNH010000147.1 GCA_023412655.1 Pseudomonadota bacterium
GGTTAGGGCAGCGGCTGCGATTTGTCGCAGCGGAACTGAGGTGGGGGACTTCGCGGCCTACGCCGACATCTTCTACCCCTTCGGCCAACGCCGGCCTCAGTGCACGACGCTTCACAAGCTAGGAGCTTTTGCTCCGCTGCCAGTCGACGATCTCGGATTGTCGCCACGCGACACGGCCAGGTGAGATCTGGATGCCGGCCGGAGCGCGCCCCGCGCGGATAAGCCGCCACCATGTGGTGCGCCCCATGTTTCCCACCAGCGGCCTCAACCTTGGCCAGTCCAACAAAGTATCCGGATGTTGTTGCAAGTCTAGTTCACTCCAATGTGGCCAATCCACATTCAGAACAAAAACACAACTCCAAGTGATTTCAAGAGCTTTCTGGCAGCGCTTAGTTAACGACCGTCAACCATCAATTTCGCACGTAACGAAATCGAGCCCATATCGACTGCGATATCCGGAACGTGGCCGATCTTTTTTCAGTATATGCCCCATAGTTGTGGGGCCGCGCAGAGTTACACCTGCTCGACCGATCATGCTGCGAGCGGTCGGCCGCCGCTTAGACTGGGGGCTCAGCGGATGGCGGATTGAGCCTCAAAGCGCACCACGTTCGAGGTGAGCTCTAGCTCTCCGACGATTGCTAGAAGCAAAGCCTCCCAGGCCTCAAGCGCGCGACGCTTTTCGGCGGCGTAGTCGTGCAATGCATAGTGGGCCAGCGTCACTGCTGCAGCGCCGCCAGTGTCAGAGTGATGGCCGAGGACCTTGCTCACCAGGAACGGGGCAACACCCAGCCTCTCACTGACCAGGTTCGTGGCGCCGGTTCTACGCAAATCATGCGGCGAAGCGTTCTTCAGGGAAAGCGCAGCCATGATGTCACGCATTGCATGAGTGAGGCTGTCGGGCCTGATCGGTTTGTGGGCGCCACGTGCGCCAGGGAAGACGTACGTTGGCTCCTCGCCGGCTTCCCGGCGCGCCATTGCGATCGCCTCCTGAATGAGCGCTACCGCTCGTGGAGGCAAAGGGACGATATGGACGCGCCCCCCCTTCATCCTCCCCGCAGGTATCGTCCAGAGAGCACGATCAAGATTCAGCTCATCTATGCGCATGCCAGCGATTTCCTGGCGCCGCTGGAGCAGAATGGCGCAGAGCTGGACCGCGATTGCCATGGCCCTTCCGAGGTAGAGCGGTTTAGTTTCCGTGCTCCCCTTCTGAGCCGGCTTGCGCAGACCGTTCGGCTGCTCGAGCGCCAGCCACAAGGCCCGCAACTCAACGTCAGAGAGCACCCGGTCACGGGGAGCCTCGTCGGCCTGCGGCGGAATGCCAGCCGCCGGGTTCACCGACAGCCGCTCCTCGGCGACGCCGTAGGCGAACACTTGCCGGATGACGGCATGCGTTCGGTTGGTCTGAGCACCAATCCCGCGAGCTGCCATGCGCCGCAGAAGATCTCGAACCAGCTTGCGATCGATCTCCTCAAGGCGCAGGTCGCCCAGAGGCTCTAGAACGTGACGCCGGAGTATCCCCTGCTCATCCCGGATGGTGCGCTCTCGCTTCTTCTTACTCCGAGGTCGCCACTCGCCACTCTGGCTTGCCTTGATGAACGCGTCAGCGAGGTCGCCAAACGTCTTCAGCGGCTCCGCCTTTAGCGTGGTCTTCCGCTTTCGGCGGTCGCCGGAAGGGTCGTTGCCCTCTTGCACTTCAACACGCAGCTTCGCGGCAGCTGAGCGTGCGTCGGCTAGTCCGAAAGCGGTGCTATAGGCACCGAGAGTTAGCCGCGGCTGACGCCCATCCTCGGTCCGGTATCGGTACACCCAAACCTTGCGGCCGCTGTCGCTCACTCGAAGGCAGAGGCCGGGCGTTGAAGAGTCCCACAATTCGAGGCGTGTGCCAGGCTCCGCACGCGCAGCCTGCACGGCCTTGTCAGTAAGCTTCAGCGTGGGCATGCGCCCTGTCCCCCAAGCAATGTGCCCCGCCGCTCTTGGGGCACACATGGGGCACAAAGAGCAGCAACTGCGCGAAGGTGCCTGAACAGCCGGGAAACGCAACACGTCTCGGCGAGCAGCCCACCGGCGCACACGATGGAGCAACAAGAAACCGGGTGGAAAGTGCGCATAAGCGGTTTACAAAACCGCTGCTCTACCAGCTGAGCTAATCCGGCCCTTGGGGCGTGCTGGTTATTGAGGGATCGTCCGCCGGACGCAAGCCGTGATGGTCTCATGGGTGCGATTGGGCTAGGCCTGCCAGACATGCGCATCTTCATCGACGCCGACGCCTGCCCGGTGAAGGACGAGGCCTACAAGGTGGCCGCCCGCTACGGCCTGAAGACCTTCGTGGTCTGCAACAGCTGGATCCGCGTCCCGCAGGGCCCGGCGATCGAACTGGTGGTGGTGGACGCCGGCCCGGACGTGGCCGACGACTGGATCGCCGAGCGCACGGTCCCCGGCGACATCGTGGTCACCAACGACATCCCGCTTGCGGACCGGGTGCTGAAGAGCGGGGCGGCCGCCATCGCGCCGAACGGCCGGGCCTTCACGTCCGACAGCATCGGCCAGGCCCTGGCCCAGCGCTCGATCATGGAGCACATCCGCTCCACCGGCGAGATCACCGGCGGCCCCAGGCCCTTCGCGGCGGCCGACCGGTCGCGCTTCCTGCAGGCGCTGGACGAGGCCGTGAACCGCGAACGGCGCAAAGGCCGCTGACGCGGCTTGCACCGCGCCCCGGCCGCGCTAGCTTCACGCGCCTTCCAGGGAGACCTCCATGCGTCTGGGACCGATTCTCGCCGTCGCCTTCACCGCCGCCGCCGTCGCCGCCTGCGGCCAGTCGCAGTCCGACAGCGGCGCCGCGACCGGATCGGCCGCCCCGGCGCCAGCCCCCGCCATGTCCGAGGCCGAAAAGCAGGCCCTGCTCGCCTCGCTGCCCGCGCCGTACAACGCCGCCGACCTGGCCAATGGCGAATCCAAGTTCGCCCTCTGCCGCTCGTGCCACACCATCACCCCGGGCGGGGCGAACATGACCGGCCCCAACCTGCACGGCGTGTTCGGCCGCAAGGCGGCCCAGGTGGAGAAGTACCGCTACTCCGACGCGCTCAGGACCTCGGGCATCGTCTGGGACGCCAGCCACCTGGACGAGTGGCTCGCCAAGCCGATGACCTACCTGCCGGGCACGAAGATGTCGTTCGCCGGCGTGAAGGACGCCGACGACCGCCGCGATCTCATCGCCTATCTGATGGTCGAGACCGGCCACAAGCCGGACTAATTCTCGCGACGCGAGTAAGTCTCGCCAAAGGACAACCTTGACGAGCATCCGCGGGCGCCGCATTCTGAAGACCGTCGATATGCATCTGTCGACGATATCCTTCGGCCGGTTCCCCCCCGAACCGGCACGCCCGAGCCGACCGATCCCCCCTTGCCGGTCCGGGCGCCGCCTTTCCTCGGCCTCCCCTTGTGGGAGGCCGTTTTTTTTAGGTGGGCTGGCGCCTATTCCGCGGCGTTGGCTACCCGGGTGCGCTCGGCTTCCTCGAAGGCCTCGATCCGCCGCGCGGTGGCCATGGGCGACTTCGTGAACCGCGCCAGCATGTTGTAGAACACCGGGACGATGAACAGCGTGACGAGGGTGGCGAAGATCGCCCCGAAGAAGATCGTCACCCCGATGGTCCGCCGGGCCTCGCCGCCCATGCCGCCCCACACGATCAGCGGGATCGCGCCGGCCGCCGCTGCGATGGAGGTCATGATGATCGGGCGCAGGCGCAGGGCGGCGCTCTCGATCACCGCCTCCCGGACCGACAGGCCCTCATCCCGCAGCTGATTGGCGAATTCGACGATCAGGATCCCGTTCTTGGCGGCGATGCCCACCAGGATGATCAGGCCGATCTGGCTGTAGGTGTTGATCGAGGAGTCCGCCACCAGCAGGCCGAACAGGCCGCCCAATGTGGCCACCGGCACGGTGAGCATGATGACCGCCGGGTGGATCCAGCTTTCGAACTGCGCGGCCAGCACCAGGAACACCAGCAGCAGGGCCAGGCCGAAGGCCACGCCCACCGCGCTGGACGACTCCAGGTAGTCCCGCGCTCCCCCGCCCCACTTCACGCTGCCGCCGACGCCCTGCTTGTCCGCCTCGGCGCGCAGGAAGTCGATGGCCTCGCCCATGGAATAGCCGGGGTTGAGCTGGGCGGTCAGGGTGATCGACCGCAGCCGGTCCACCCGCGCCCGGTCGGGCGTGTCGCCCCGCACACGGGTGCTCACCAGGGCCGAGAGCGGCACCGTCTCGCCAGAGCTGGCGCGCACATAAAGCTTGGCCAGGTCCTGCTCGGTCTGCCGGTTGGAACGGTCGGTCTGCAGGAGCACGTCGTACTCCTGGCCTTCCTTGATGTAGGTGGTCACCCGCCGGTTCCCGAACATGGTCTCCAGGGCGCGTCCCACGGCCTGGGCCGAGACGCCGAGGGCGGCGGCCTTGTCGCGGTCGATATCCACCACCACCCGCGGGCTGGTGGGCTCGTAGTCGAGCCGGGGCCGGGCAAGGCCCGGGTTCTGCTCGGCGGCCTGCAGGATCGGCCGGATGCGCCGCTCGATCTCGGGATAGTCGTTGCCGGTCAGGATCAGCTGCAGGCTCGACCCGCCGCCGCCGCCGCCGGGGCCGCCCCGCTGCAGTCCCCCTTCGGGCGAGACAATGGCCCGCACCGAGGTGATCGAGGCCAGTTCGCGATTGAGCTTCGCCGCGTACTCCTGGGTGGTCAGGGGCGTGTTCGGGGACAGCATCGTGTTGCCGCCGGCGCTGTTGAAGCTGGAAGCGCCGCCGAAGCGCGGCATCGAAAGCACGTAGCGCTCGAGCGTGCCGTCCTCGACATAGCCCATCAGGATCTTTTCGAGCTGCTTGGCCGCCGCGGCGGTGTAGTCGTAGCCGGCCCCCTCGGGCCCGACGATCATCACCTGGGCGCGCCGCCGGTCTTCCTCGGGGGTCAGCTCCTTGGGCAGGGTGTTGAACACCACCACGGCAAGGCCGGCCAGCACCAGCATCAGGCCCGAGGCCAGGAAGGTCGCCGGGCGACGGCCCAGCATGGCGTCGAGGGAAGCGCGGTACGAATCGCGCAGCTTGTCCATCGCCGTGTCGATCACGTGCGCCAGCCGCCCCTGGCCCTTGGCGGGCCGCAGCAGCTTGGAGGCCAGCATGGGCGAGAGCGACAGCGCCATGACCGCCGAGAAGCCCACCGCCGCGGCCACGGCCACGGCCAGTTCGACGAACAGGCGGCCGGTGAAGCCCGGCATGAACATCAGCGGCGCGAACACCGCGATCAGCACGATCGTGGTGGCCACCACCGCGAAGAACACCTGCCGGGCGCCGCGCTCGGCGGCCACCAGGGGAGGCTCGCCGTCGTCGATGCGGCGCTGGATGTTCTCCACCACCACGATGGCGTCGTCCACCACCAGGCCGATGGCCAGCACCAGGGCCAGCAGGGTCAGCAGGTTGATGGAGAAGCCCAGGGGGGCCAGGACGATGAAGGTGGAAAGGATGCAGATCGGGGCGATCACCGACGGGATCAGCGCCGCGCGCCAGGTGCCCAGGAACAGGAAGTTCACCAGGGCCACGCAACCCAGCGCGATGGCCATGGTGATCCACACCTCCTCGATCGCGTGCCGGGTGAACTCGGTGTAGTCCACCGCCACCTGCAGGTCGGTGCCTTCGGGCAGGCTCGACTTGATCTCCTTGACCGTCTCGCGGACGCCTTCGGAGATATCCAGGTCGTTGGCCAGGCTCTGCCGGAAGATGGCGATGCCCACCTGATCCTGACCGTTCGAGCGGAAGCTGCGGCGATACTCGTCCGGACCTTCCTCGACCCGGGCGATGTCGCCCAGGCGGGTGATGTAGGCCTGGCCCGCCGCCGCCGTGGTGATGTCCCGGGTGGCGCCCGCCGCCGCGCCGGCGCCTGCGGCGCTCCCGCCCACCACCGCCGAGGCCTGGGTCGAAGCCGCAGACCGGTTGGAGACGATGGGCAGCCGGGCGAACTGCTCGGGGGTGGAATAGCCCCGGGCCACGCGGATGGTGAAGTCCTTGGCCGGCGCTTCCAGAGAGCCGGCCGGCAGTTCGAGGTTCTGGCTGTTCAGCGCGGACTCGACGTCCTCAACGGTCACGCCCCGGGCCGCCATGGCGTCAGGGTCCAACCAGACGCGCATCGAATAGAACTGCGCCCCGCCCACGCCCACATTGGCCACGCCGGGCACGGTCGAGAAGCGCTCCACGAGATAGCGCTGCGCATAGTCGGAGAGCTGCAGCCTGTTCAGGGTCTTCGAGGTGAAGCTCAGGAACATGATCGGCGACGCATCCGCGTTCGCCTTCTGCACCGTCGGCGGATCGGCCTGATCGGGCAGCTGCGACAGGGTGCGGCTGACCGCGTCGCGCACGTCGTTGGCGGCCGCGTCCAGGTCCCGGTCGAGGGTGAAGGAGATGTTGATCCGCGAGGAGCCGTCGCGGGACGCCGAGTTGATCCGGTCGATCCCCTCGATGCCGGCGATCTGGCGCTCGATCACCTCGGTGATCCGCTCCTCGATGACCTCGGCCGAGGCGCCGCGATAGGTGGTGCCCACCGAAACCACCGGCGGGTCGACGCTGGGCAGCTCGCGGACGGTCAGCGACTGGAACGCCGCGAAGCCCACCACGCAGAGGATGATCGCGGCGACCGCCGCGAAGACTGGACGCCGGACCGAGATGTCCGAGAGCATCATGCGGGCGTCCTCGCACCTTCCGCGGTCGGACGGGGGCCGCCGACGCGGATCGGCTGACCGGGCTGGATCTTGTTGAGGCCGTCGGCGACGATCCGCTCGCCCGGCTGCACGCCGTCACGGATCTCCACCATGCCCTGCTGGCGCGTGCCGGTGACGATCGGCCGCTGTTCCGCCACCGCCCGCTCGCCGTCCTGACGGATCACGTAGACAAAGGCGGAGTCGCCCTGGACGGACACCGCCGCTTCCGGCGCGCTCAGGCCCTGGCGCTCGCCGCGGGAGATGCCGACGCGGATCAGCATGCCGGGTTTCAGGCGGCCGCCGGGGTTGGGGAATTCGGCCCGGGCGGTGATGGCGCGGGTGCGCTCGTCCACCCGCGTGTCCAGCTGGGCGATCCGGCCGGTGATCGTCTCGCCCGGATAGGCGTCGACCGACGCGAGGATCGTCTGGCCCTGTCGAAGCTGCGCCAGATAGCGCTCAGGCACCTGGAAATCGACGCGGATGGCCGAGACATCGTCGAGGGTCACAATGGGCGCGCCGGGGTTCACCAGGGCGCCCGGCGCCACGTCGGAGAGGCCCACCACGCCCGCGAACGGGGCGCGGATCACGCGGTCCGCCTCACGGGCCTGGGCCGCGCGAAGGTCGGCCTGGGCCGAGCGGTAGGCCGCCTCGTACTCGTCCACGGCGGCCTTGGAGGCCCAGCCCTGCTCGCCCAGCGTGCGGTAGCGTTCGAAGGCGCGCTGCGCCTGGACCACCCGGGCCTGGGCCTGGGCGACGCCGGCGCCCTGTTCGGTGGCGCGCAGCTCGACCAGGACGGCGCCCCGGGGCACCTGCTGGCCGTCGCGGAAACGGACCTGCTCCACCAGCTGGGTGGCGGCCGCCGTGAGGGTCACCGACTGGCGCCCCTTGGCCACGCCCAGCACCTCGATGGTGTCATTGAAGACCCGCGGCTGGACCACCGCCACGGACACCTGGGTCATGCCGAAGGCGCCGCGGCCGCCCCGCGCGCCGCCGGGCCCGCCCGGGCCGGCCTTGGCCATGGCTCCGGGTCCGCCGGGCTGATCGCCGACCGAGTCCTTCGTGAGCACCTTCATGCCACCGACAACGACCATGACCACCAGCACGACAAGGGCTGCAGCAAGGAAGAAATGGCGTTGAATCAAACTCAGATGCTCCATCACCCGGCAAGGCGGGCGGGCGTTTCAGGGAGAGAAAGCGCCCTTACGGCGCCTCATACACGCGATCCAGTGACTGCAGGATGGCTTAGCGTTTCGTCACTGAAACTTATCCCATTAAAAAGACGTCATACTGTCGCTCGTCGGCGCGGCGCCCGCGTCAACGGCAACTTACGTCTGTCCATCAACCACACGCTCCCACGGCGGACAACGCCCTGAAAGCAGGGGCGTCACTGGTGAGACGCGCGCGGTCCGCGCGATGGGATCAACAAAATGCGAGGCTTAGGGCTCGTGAGGGATCAGGCGTCATAGCCCGGCAGCTGGCGGTCCAGCCGGCGCAGGCATCCCGGCCAGGCCAGGCCTCCGCCGATGCCGCGCGACGTCTGCATCTTCACCTCGGCCTGGGCGGCCTCGGGGGCGAAGAACACATTCTCGCGACCGCCGGACAGGGCCATGATCTGCTGCTTGCAGGCGCGCTCGAGGAAGAACATCCCCACCCAGCAGTCGCCGGCGGTGGCTCCCACCGACAGCGTCCCGTGGTTCCTGAGCAGCATCAGGTGCTTGTCGCCGATATCGGCCACCAGTCGCTCGCGCTCGTCCAGGTTCAGGGCGATGCCTTCGTAGTCGTGATAGGCCAGCCGCGGCAGCACGATCAGCGCGTGCTGGCTCAACGGCAGCAGGCCGTCCTTCTGGGCCGACACCGCCACGCCCTGGTCGGTGTGCAGGTGCATGACGAACTGGGCGTCTTCCCGCGCATCATGGATCGCCGAGTGGATGGTGAAGCCCGCCGGATTGATGAAGTACGGGGTCTCCTGGAGGATGTTGCCCTGCAGGTCGATCTTCACCAGCGACGAGGCGGTGATCTCCTCGAACAGCATGCCGTAGGGGTTGATCAGGAAGTGGTGCTCGGGCCCCGGAATGCGGGCCGAGATGTGGGTGTAGATCAGGTCGTCCCACCCATGCAGCGCCACCAGCCGGTAGAGGGCCGCAAGTTCGACCCGGGCCTTCCATTCCTCGGCGCTGACCTTGCCCTTCAGCGAGACCACGCCGGCCGTCGAACCATCCGCCATGGAACTCTCCCTACCGCTTTTCCTTATCGCCGTTCAGGGTCGCGCCGCGGCCCCGCCCCGTCAAGAGAGCCCCGTCAAGCCGTGCGCACACGGGCCACCGCGTCCAGCCACCGGGCGTAGGCCCGCTCGCGGAAATCGGCGTCGGCCTTCGGGGCGTAGCCCTCGGTGGCCGGTCGGGACGCCGCCGCCTCGGCCAGGTCACCATAGACTCCCGCGCCCACCCCGGCGAACAGGGCCGCGCCCAGCGCCGTGGCCTCCTCATAGGTCGAGCGGCAGACCCGCACGCCGGTGACGTCGGCCAGGCGCTGGCTGAACCACGGGCTCTTCGACATGCCGCCGTCGATGCGCAGCTCCACCGGCCCGGCGAACACCTGCGGCGCGTCGCTGCGCATGGCCTCGATCAGGTCGCGCGTCTGCAGGGCGCAGGCGTCGAAGGCGGCCTGGGCGATCTCCGGACGGCCGGCGTCCCGGGTCAGGCCGAAGATCGCGCCCCGGGCGCCGGCGTCCCACCAGGGCGCGCCCAGCCCCGTGAAGGCCGGCACCAGCACCACGCCGTGGTCTTCCCGCGCCTCCGCCGCCAGGGCCTCCGCCGCCCGGGGCCCGCCGTCCACGCCCAGCCCTTCCGCCAGCCACTGGATGGCCGCCCCGGCGATGAAGATCGCCCCTTCCAGGGCGTAGGTGGTCCGGCCGTCCACCCGCGCGGCGATCGTGGTGAGCAGGCGTGAACGGGACGGCGCCCGGGTCTCGCCCGTGTTGATCAGCATGAAGCAGCCGGTGCCGTAGGTGGCCTTCATCTCGCCCGGCCGGATGCAGCCCTGCCCCATCAGCGCCGCCTGCTGGTCCCCCGCCACCCCGCGGATCGGGATCGGCCGGCCCAGCAGTTCGGCCGCGGTCTCGCCAAAGTGCCCGGCGCAGTCCCGCACCTGCGGCAGCAGCGCCAGCGGCACGTCCAGCATCTCGGACAGCTCGGCCGACCACTCGCCGGTCCCGATGTCGTAGAGCAGCGTGCGCGAGGCGTTGGTGGCGTCGGTGGCGTGCGTCCGGCCGCCCGTCAGCTTCCAGATCACCCAGGCATCGACCGTCCCGGCCAGCAGGTCGCCGCGCGCCGCCGCCGCCCGGGCTCCGGTCACATGGTCCAGCAGCCAGGCGAACTTGGTGCCCGAGAAATAGGGGTCGAGCAGCAGGCCGGTGAGCTCGATGACGCGGGGCTCGAGGCCGGCCTCGCGCAGGCGCTCGCAGGCCGGTTCGGTGCGGCGGTCCTGCCAGACGATGGCGTTGTGGATCGGCTTGCCCGTCCGCCGGTCCCAGATCACCGCCGTCTCGCGCTGGTTGGTGATGCCGATGGCCGCCACGGCGCCGGCCGCCGGCCCGGCGGCCTCCAGCGCCTCGCGCAGCACCGCCACCGAGGCTGCGAAGATCTCCTCGGCGTCATGCTCGACCCAGCCGTCCCGGGGATAGACCTGCCGCAGCGGCCGCCCCGCCTCCGCCAGCGCCCGCCCGTCGCGGCCGAACAGGATCGCCCGGGTGCTGGTGGTGCCCTGGTCCAGGGCCAGAATCAGCGGATCAGCCATCGCCCGTCGCCTCCCTCTTTCCAGCCGGGCGCGCCGCGCAGCGCCGGTCTTAAGCATGTCTTCATTCGCGCCCTACAACATCGCTTATAGCCGCGTTCGGTTTGGGCAATGGGGGATTCGGCTTGAGCGTTGCGCTCAGCAGCGAAAGTCTGCTCGATCTCGCCAAGAGCCGTGCGCCTGCCGACCGCGAGCGCCTGCTCCTGGCGATCGCCGACCTGTGCGACACGCCCCACGCCGGCGAGGCGATGAAGGCGCCCCAGATCCAGGGCCTGCTGTCGTCCATCTTCATGAGCCTGGTGGTCGAGGCCGAGCGGGAGATCCGCCAGCGCCTGGCCGAGAAGCTGGCCGGCGCCGACTGGGTGCCCCCGGCCCTGATCAACGTCCTGGCCCTCGACGAGATCGAGATCGCCCGGCCGGTGATCGCCCAGAGCCCGGTCCTGCGCGACCTGGACCTCGTCCGCCTGCTGGTCGAGGCCACCATCGAACACCAAATCGAGATCGCCCGCCGTCCGAAGCTGTCCCAGAACATCGTCTCGGCCATCCTGCACCAGGGCGAGCCCGCCGTGCTGACCGCCCTGGCCGGCAACGACACCGCCGAGCTTTCCCCCCGGGACATGGCCGAGCTGGTCGAGCGCTCCCGGCAGATCGCCGCCCTGCGCCAGCCCCTCTCCCGCCATCCGCGCCTGACCAGCGACCTGGCCGAGCAGCTCTACCTCTGGGTCGGCCAGGCGCTGCGCGGCGCCCTCGCCGACCGCTTCCGCCTCGACGCCAAGGCCCTGGACCGGATGCTCGCCGAATCGGTGGCCGAGGCCCACGGCGGCCTGCCCCGCCCCGCCAACGCCCAGCTGGTCATGGCCCGCGACGGCGAGCGCGAGGAGATGGAACGCCGGCTGATCGACAAGCTGCACGGCGCCGGCCAGCTGCGGCCGGGCTATCTCGTCCGGGCCCTGCGCGAGGGCCGCCTCAGCCTGTTCGTCACCGCCCTGGCCATGCTCGGCCGCTTCGACCACGAGCAGGTGCGCCGGGCGATCGATTCCGACCGCCCCGAACTCCTGGGCCTGGCCTGCGCCGCCGTCGGCATCGACCGCAGCGTGTTCCCGACCATCCTGGAGCTGGTCCGCGAGCTGAACGAGGGTCGGCCGGGCGGCGGCCACGAATCGGCCCGCCGGGCCGTCGGCGCGTTCGCCCCGGTCACCCCGCGCGTCGCCGGCGCCGCCTTCCGCCAGGCGGCCAGGTCGCTCTAGCCGCATCCGGCTCTGGACAGACGCGCCGGCTTGCGGCGTTCTCCACCGCCATGTTCAAGCCCGAGCCCTTCGTCACCCGGCTGACCTTCGCGGCGAGCGACCGGCCCGAGGCCCAGGAGGCCCGCGCCCGGCTCGCCGAACGCTACGGCGACGTCGGCGAAGCCAACGCCCAGGTGATCGTCGCCCTCGGCGGCGACGGCTTCATGCTGGAGACCGTCCACGAGACGGTGCTGTCCAATCCCGGCGCCGGCAAGCCGATCTACGGCATGAACCGCGGCTCGGTGGGCTTCCTCATGAACGAGTACAGCGAGGACAGCCTGCTGGAGCGGATCAACGCCGCCGAACGGGCGGTGATCCACCCGCTGCGCATGACCGCCGTGGACGTCCGCGGCGAGATCCACGAGGCCTGGGCCTTCAACGAGGTCTCGCTCCTGCGCCAGACCCGCCAGACGGCCAAGCTCCGCATCTCCGTCGACAACAAGGTGCGCCTGGGCGAGCTGTCCTGCGACGGCGCCCTGGTGGCCACCCCCGCCGGCTCCACCGCCTACAACCTCTCCGCCCACGGCCCGATCATCCCCCTGGACGCCAAGATCCTGGCCCTGACCCCGATCAGCGCCTTCCGGCCGCGGCGCTGGCGCGGCGCCCTCCTCGCCCACACCGCCAAGGTGGACTTCCGCATCCTCGAGCCCGACAAGCGGCCGGTCAGCGCCGTGGCCGACAACTTCGAGGTCCGGGACGTCTCGGACGTCCGCGTGGCCGAGGACCGCGACGTGTCGATCACCATGCTCTTCGACGCCGGCCGCAGCCTGGAAGAGCGGGTCCTGGCCGAGCAGTTCGCCGTCTGAGTAACCGCGCCGCTGGGTTATCAGGGGTTATTAACGGGTTGAACCTAGGCTTTGGCCGCGACCCTCCCAGGAGAGCCCCGTGAGCGAGCAGAAGTCCGGCCACCTCATCCAGCCGTCGAACGCCCTGCGTCTTAAGGTGGGCGGCGGCCGCCTGGGCGCCATCGACGCCTCGGCCATCGCCAAGGCGGAGGCGGCGCTGAAGAGCCTGTCCGGCAACTTCGCCCAGTGGCTGAACGACGAGGTGGGCAAGCTGGAAGCCGCCCGCCAGGCGGTTCGCGCCGAGGGCGTCACGGCCGACACCATGGAGACGCTGTACCTGCGCGCCCACGACCTCAAGGGCCTGGGCGCCACCTACGGCTTCCCGCTCATCACCCGCATCGCCGGCCTGCTCTGCCGGCTGATCGACGACAAGAACACCCGCGTGGACGCGCCGATGCCCCTCATCGACGCCCATATCGACGCCATCAAGGCGGCCGTCCGCGACGGCATCAAGGACATGGACCACCCCATCGGCAAGGCGCTGGTCCAGGAACTGGAAACCCGCGTCACCGAGCTGGGCGCCTAGCCCATCACCCGCTCCAGCGGCTCGGCGACCTCGCCGTAGCCCGCGTCCGGCGGCAGCACCAGCACGCGCCCCTCGCCCCGCGCTTCCACCCGCGGCAGGACCGGAACCAGCGTCCGCCCCCTGGCCCTCGCCACCGCATCGTCGGCGCTCGCCGCCTCCCCCAGCAGCTGCAGGTTCATCCGGGTCGGGAAGATCACGGTCCGCTGGCCCGCTTCGGCGAGCCGGAGCGCTTCGTCGGGCGCGATCCATTCCGCATCCACCGTCTCGCGGCCGTCGCAGGCGGCCAGCTGCCCCTCGGGCGCCCGGACCGCATAGAACCAGGTGTCGAAACGCTTGGGCACGATGGGCGGCGTGATCCAGCGGGCGAAGACCGTCAGCGCGCCGAGGGTCAGGCGCACGTCCAGTTCGCGCACCACCTCCAGGAAGGCCCGCTCGCCCCGGTCCACCGCCTGGCGCACCGCGGGGTCGCAGACCTCGGCGAAGGCCCGTCCGCCGACGCCCTCGGCCAGCAGGATGCCGGCCTCCTCGAACACCTCGCGGATGGCGGCCACCCGCAGAGGCCGCTGCTCCGGCTCCACCGCCTCCCAGTCCACGGCGTGGTCGGCCCAGGCCGGATCGTGATCGCCGGCGTGGGTCTTGCCGCCCGGGAACACCAGGGCCCCGGACGCGAAATCGATCTGCTGGTGGCGCTTCACCATCAGCACCTGGAAGGCGGGTTCGTCCCGCAGCAGCAGGATCGTGGCGGCGGGCTTGATCTCGACGGCGTCGCTCATCCCGTCAGCTTGGGACGCGCCGTGGCCGGCGACAAGCTTGCCGCCAGGGCAAGGCCTCAGGGCAGGCCCGAGGGAGGCCCGGGGGAGGCCACAGGCAGGCTAGGCCATCTCGACGGCGCGCCGGTCGCGGCCGGAGCTCATGCGGTCCAGCAGGTAGTCCACGTCCTCGCGGGAGGCGGCCTGGGGCTGGGTCAGGAAGCGTTGCAGCATCCGCTCCTGGAACCGCTCGCGATCCCGCGGCCCGCCGTCGAACTCCATGGCGTGGAAGGCGTCCACCGCCGCGCGGAAGGCGGGGAACAGCCGGGCCGGCAACCCGGCCCGCTCATAGATCGCCCGCAGGCCCAAGGGGCCGGCGTCGTGGATCATCAGCCAGGTGCGGTGGTGCGGCACGCCCGCCAGCTCGGCCACCCCCCACTCGAAGAAGGTCATGTGGCCGTGGGCCAGCGCCCGCAGCAGCAGCGAGGGCGTCAGCCGCTGGGTCTCGTGCAGGTGGGACACGAAGGCCTTCACGTCGGCCGCACGCCCGGCCTCGTCCACCAGGTCCACGGTCGCCCGCTCGGCGGCGCCGATGGCGACTTCCAGCGCCGCCTCGGGCGAGACGGCGTGGACGCTGACCAGGTGGTCGCGGACCTGGTCGCTGACCAGGGTGATCAGCCTTTCGGTGACCGAAAGCGGCAGGGTGCTGCGGTAGGCGATGGCCGCCAGCACCTTCTCGGACTCCACGAAGCGGCTCATGGCCCGCTGCAGCGCGTCCTCGGCGAAGTCGGCCCCCTCGTTGGCGCAGGCGGCGGCCACCGCCCGCTCGCTGCCATGCTCGGCCAGGGCGCCGGTCACCTTGCGCGACAGCTCGGGCCGCTTGGCGATGGCCAGTTGGCGCACCGGGCCGCCCAGGCGCACGACCTCCGCCAGGTCTTCATCGGTGAAGGCCGGCGAGAACGCCAGCATCGGCAGGCAGATGGCCTCCACGTCCCGGGCCAGTCGGCGAGCCACATCGCGCGGCACGATGGGCGAGGCCTTGAGGGTGTCCACCAGCGCCCGGCGGACCAGGACGGCCGCGTCGGCGGCCATCACCCGCAGGATCTCCGCGGCCATCGCCCGATCCTCTTCCGAGAGGACCGCGCCCTTCATGGAGGTGCACAGCTTGCGGGCGGCAAGGGCTCGCTCGTCCGGCGTCGCGCCCTTGACCAGTGTGCGGATGTCGCTCTCCGTCAACGCTGAGCGCGTCGTCGCCATAAACCCGCCTAAGCCCCGCTCCGGTCCCCTCCGGAGTCCCACGAGTCGAGTTATCGACGGTTAAGCTTAATGAGAGATTGCGGGGCGAATCTGTGGATTAAGGTTGTCCCGTAACGGTGCGCCAACCGCACCGCGACTAGCCTTCGCGAGAGCTTCGCGAAGGAGGCCCGATGGCCCCGATCCGTCTATCCGATCCGCCGGTTCAGGACGCCGCCGCGGTCACCGCCCACCTCGAGGGCATGAAGGCCCAGGCCGCCCTGCTGCCCTACGCCCTGCTGGCCTTCGGCGTCTGCATGCCGGTGTTCGTGTGGGCCGGCAGCCACGCGGCCAATGCGGCCTGGATGAGCGCGACCTTCGCCGTCTTCGCCATCGGCTGGGCCGGGTTCTATGGCGTGGTGAACTGGCTGAAGGGCGACGCCGCCGCCGATCCCCGGCGCCGCGCCCGGGTGCAAATCCTCGCCGGCCTGGTCTGGGCCGGGACCATCGCCCAGCTCGCCATCTTCGCCGAAGGCGCGGGCGCCGCGCGCGAGCCGCTGCTGCTGATGTCCCTGGCGGCGGCCATGATCTGCGTCTTCTTCGCCGCCCCCTGGCTGCCCAGCCTGCTGATCGTCGCCCCCGTCGCCCTCGCCGGGCCCCTGGCCGTGCTGTTCAGCCGCCCTGCGGACGCGCATCTGGCCGGTCTCGGCCTCGCCGCCACCGCCCTGGCGCTGGCCCTGGCGCTGCTGGTCAACCGCATCCTGCGCCGCCAGTACGCCCTCGCCGCCGAGCGGGAGCAGCTGATCGCCGGGCGGGCCGAACAGGCCGAGGCCGCACGGCGTCTGGCCCGGGCCAAGTCCGACCTGGTCTCCACCCTCTCGGACGAGATCCGCAGCGGCCTGACCGGCGTCGCGCACATCCTGGCTTCGGCCGCAGGGCCCGGGGGACGCGCCGCGCCTTCGCGCCAGCAGCTCGCCGCCGCCCGCGAGGCGGTGGACGGCCTGCTGGAGGTGCTGGAGACCACCGTGGACGCCGAGGCGGCCGAGGCCGGCGCGCTGGCGGTTGCGGCCCGCCCCGTCGACCTGCCGGCCATCGCCCGCGAGCTTGTCCAGCAGCATCGCCCGGCCGCCGCCGCCAAGGGGCTGGAGCTCGCCCTTCACCTGGACCCGGGCCTGACCCATGGCGCGGCCATCGCCGATCCGGCGCGCGCGCGGCAGGCCCTCGCCGCCCTGATGGGCAACGCCGTCAAGTTCACCGCTCGCGGGCGGGTGGAAGTGCGGATCTGCGCCGATGGCGATCGCATCCAGGTCTCAGTGGCCGACACCGGACCCGGCCTCAGCGACGAGGAGCTGGCGCTCGCCCAGCAACCCTTCCGCCGCATCGCTCGCACCAGCGCCGGAGCCGGCGGCGCCGGCCTCGGCCTGCCCCTCGCCCGGCGCCTCGCGCAGTTGATGGGCGGCGAACTGCGGGCCCAGGGCGCGCCGGGTCTCGGCAGCTGCTTCACCCTGGAACTGCCCTTCGACGCCGCCGAAAGCCCGCCGCCGGACACAGAGCCGGCGGCGCCCTCCGAGCCGCGGCGCCTGCGCGTGCTGGTGGCCTGCGAACAGGCCCTCGACGCGGCCATGCTGCGTTCGGTGCTCGAGCAGCTCGGCCATCAGGTGGTGCAGGCTGCCGAGGGCGCCCGGGCCGTGGAGCTCGCCCGGGTCTGCGCCCTGGACCTGGCCCTGGTGGACGCCCCCGAGACCATCGCCGCCCTGCGAGGCCTTCCGGGCGAGGCCGGACACACGCCTGTCGTCGCCCTGATCGACGGGGCTGATGCGGGCGCTGCGGAAACGGCGGGCGCCGACGCCCTGCTGCGCAGGCCTGTGAGCGTGGCCGCGGCCGCCCGGGTGATCGCCCAGGCCGCCTCGGCGCGGCCTTCACCCGAGCATCTGCCCGCCAAGGTGGGCGCGGTGGCCTGACAAGCGGTCCAACAAGCGTTTAAACTGGCCGAAAAGCCGGGAGGAACGCGTGCTGCTCAAGGGCCTGAAGGTCGTCGACTTCACTGCTTACATCGCTGGGCCGGGGGCCGCAGCCATCCTCGGCGACTGGGGCGCGGACGTCGTCAAGGTGGAGCGCCCCGAGGGCGACGCCATGCGCCACATCTTCGGCGACCTGAAGACCGATCTCGGCGCCAACCCCACCTTCGACGTGGACAACCGCGGCAAGCGCGGGATCGTCCTCGACATCGGCAAGCCCCAGGGCCGGGAGGCGCTCGCCCGGCTGGCGGCCGAAGCCGACGTCTTCCTCACCAATGTGCGTCCGGCCTCCCTCAAGAAGTACGGCCTCGACGCCGACGCGCTGCGGGCCGCCAATCCGCGCCTCGTCTACGCGGTGATCACCGGCTACGGCCTGGAGGGGCCCGACGCCCACAAGCCCGGTTTCGACGTCACCGCCTTCTGGGCCCGGGCCGGCGTCGCCGCCATGACGGCCCCCAAGGGCATGGACCCGTTCCTGCTCCGCTCCGGGGTCGGCGATCACACCACCTCTCTGGCCACCGTCTCGGCGATCCTCGCGGCCCTGTACGAGCGGGAGCGGACCGGCGAAGGACGGCTGGTCCAGACCTCCCTGCTGGCCACCGGCGTCTATGTGATGGGCTCGGACCTGGCGGTGCAGCTCAAGTTCGGCCGGCTGGCCTCCGCGCGGCCCCGGGACAATCCGATCAACGCCCTGGCGAACTTCTACCGCAGCGCCGATGGCCGCTGGTTCGTCCACAACCCCCGCGGCTCGGGCGGGGGCTGGGAGGCGTTCTGCGGCGCCGCCGGCCGCTCCGACCTCGTCTCCGATCCCCGCTTCGCCACGGGCAAGACCCGGCGCGAGAACGCCAAGGCCCTGGCCGAGGAGTTCGACCGGGCGTTCGCCGCCCTGAGCTTCGAGGAGATCGCCCGCCGACTGGACGAGGCCGACCTCGTCTGGGCGCCCGTCCAGACCCCGGCCGATGTGGCCGCCGACCCGCAGGTCGCCGCCGCCGGCGCCTTCGTGGAGGTGGAGGACGGCCAGGGCGGCACGTTCCGCTCCATCGCCGCGCCCGCCCGCTTCCCGGGGGCCGACGCCGAGCGCCGGCCGCCCTCGCCCAGGCTTGGCGAACACACCCGCCAGGTGCTGACCGAGCTCGGCTACGGACCGGCCGAGATCGAGGCGATGTTCGAGGCGGGCGCCGCGGCCTGAGCCGGGTTCAGCCTTCCACCTCGGCCAGGGCCGGGGCGATCTCGTCCAGCAGTTCGCGGGCCAGGAAGCCGATCGGCGCGATCTTCCGCGCCAGGCGCCGGCCGCAGGCGCCGTGGACATACGAGCCCCAACACGCCGCCTGCACCGGCGTGGCGCCCCGGGCGAGCAGGCCGCCGATGATCCCAGCCAGCACGTCCCCCGACCCGGAGGTGGCCAGGCCCGGGCAGCCGCCGACGTTGCGCCAGGCCCGGCCGTCGGGCGAGACGATGAAGGACTCCGGCCCCTTCATGACCACAACGGCCTGGAGTTCGGCGGCCAGCAGCCGCGCCGCCTCCAGCGGGGCGCCCAGCACCTCGTCCTTGCTGCGTCCGGTGAGCCCCGCCATCTCGCCGGCATGAGGCGTCAGCACCAGTCGGCCCCCGTGCTGGCGGGCGCGCTCGGGGGCCTCGGCCAGGGCCGGCATGGCGGCGGCGTCCACCACCATGGGCGGGCCGTCGGGCCGCATCAGCCGCAGCGCCAGCTCCCCCGCGGCCTCGGCGTCCAGCAGGCCGGGCCCGATCACCACCGCCTGGCACCGGGTCACCGCCTCGTCCAGCTGGCCCGCCGCCTCGGCGGACAGCTCCCCGCCCTCGGTTTCCGGCAGGCCGAAGACCCGCGCCTCGGGCAGGGCGAGCGCCAGGTGGGTGGCGAAGGTCGCGGG
>JAEYNH010000160.1 GCA_023412655.1 Pseudomonadota bacterium
ACATCCCTAACTAATTGGGCCCCGCTCCTTGCGGGTGGGGCGCCCTTTTCACATCCGCCCGTGGCGCGTCTCAGGGATTGGGCGAGGACGGGTTGGGGCGCTGGCCGCCGGCCGGGCCGAGGTTGTCGGGGGCCTCGTTGCCCTCCACGGCCGAATTGATCGGCGCCGGCTCAGGCGCGTGGAACGTCTCGGCGCGGTCCGAGACTCCGTTGTTGCTGTTGGTTCGGCCCAGATCGTCGCTGTGGGACAGGAAGGCGATGGTGAATCCCAGGATCACCAGCAGGAGGCCGAAGCCCAGCACGAGCAGCACGTGGCGGCCCGACCGGCCTTGTCGCGCCCTCGTGGCGCTGACAGCCGGCTTTGAAGTCTCGCGCGTCGAAAGCGCCATGGAAGTCTCCTCACTGATACGGGAAATAGCTGAACGGCCCGGTCTCCACGGGGCGCTGGGGGGCCTGGTTGGCGGTCAGCCGGCCAATCGCGCCGCTGATCAGCGCCAGGGCGATCACGCCTCCGGCCGCCATCCAGCGCCGCCTGGCCGATCGCTGGCGTGAACTGGGCGTCCGCACGAGCCGAGGTCCGCTGCCGGCGGCGAAGGAATTGCGCATGGCTCAAGCCTTCTCGTCACGGACGGGCTGAACGCGCCCCGCCAAGCGGCGAAACGCGCGGGCGCAAAGCCACGTTCCGCGCCTGCGGCCGAGCTCTCCAAAATCCTGAAAGTCCGGAGGTTCTCGCGCCTGCCTGTGGGGCTCCGGACGGGGGCAGGGCGCCGCGGGGAAAAAAGTTACGGCCGTCCGGAACGCTTTCGGACGTCTTGTGTTTATCACCATGCGGAGGCGGCGACGCCCCCCCCGACTTGAGACTGGCGAGCATGCCAGTCTGCCGTCTCCGCACCCCTTTTCTCGATGATGCACACTGGGCGGACCTCTGGTCCGCCCTTTTCTTTTCCCCGTTCAGTCGCATGCACGCCCCCGCTCCGCGGCGGTGCGAGCGGCGCGGCGCCGGCTAGTTGGCCATGTGCAGGGTGACGTCGGCCCGACGGCGCAGGGGCGCGGCCTTGCCGTCGGGGGTCACGGCGCCGGCCTGGCCGGCAGCAGCGACGCTGAACTCGGCGGCCGGCAACTGGGCGGCCACCAGGGCGGCGGTGACCGACTGGGCGCGTTTCTTCGACAGTTCGAGGTTGGCCGCTGGATCGCCGGTGGCGTCGGCGAGGCCGAGCACGGTGACCCGCTGGACCGTGCAACCACGGGACTGCCGGGCCGCTTCCGCGATCACGCTGCGGCCTTCAGGGGTGACCTCGATCTGGTCCGGCTCGAAGTAGATCTGCACGGTCTGATCCTGGCATCGCGGCGCCTGGACCCAGCGGTCGCGTGCGTCACGAACGGTCTGGCAGCCGGTCATCGCCACGGCGCTCGCCACGATCAACAGCGCTGTCCTGGTTCTCATCAGCCCCTCCTATCCTCAGTCCTGATCGCACGGAAAAGGGCGGCCGGGACCCCGACCGCCCTCGCCATCTGAATGGCCGGGAGCCCGTCAGCGAGGCGAACCGTTCTCCCAGTAATACCGGCCCGTCGCGGAGTCGTAGTAGTAATAGCGGCCCGCGCGCTCGTCGTAATATTGGCGACGGTTCGGAGCTGCGGCGCCGCAGCCACCGTCTTCACGGCAACCCTTGACCGCACCGGCGACCGCGCCGAGGCCGGCGCCCACGGCTGCACCCGTACCGACGCCGACGTCGCCCGAGACCGCGCCCACGGCAGCCCCAGCCAGGGCGCCCAGGGCCGCGCCGCCGACGGCGTTGCCTTCCGTGTTGCCAGTGCTGGTGCAAGCCGAGGCGAGCACACCCGCGCCCATGAGGGCAATGAGAGGTTTGAGCATTCCGAGGCTCTCCTTACGTGTCCCCCTAGACCGTCCAAACGCATCCCAAGCTTCACAGTTCCGCTGGCAGAACCGGAACTAAGGTGATGCCTCTCCGTTGCATCGCCGGGATCGCCTGACCCTTAGGAGGCTCGACCGTGGTTGCACGTTCCATCGACAACGACCCCGTCCGCCGCGACGCCGACGAGCGGGCCGACCTGCGTGAGGCCTATGAGCGGGGCCGCAAGGACGCTCGCGCCGCGCGCAAGCGGCATCCGGTGTTCATGACATTCCTGATCATCGCCGCCCTGGTGGGCGTGGCGCTGCTGGTGCTGGCGGCCGTGAACGGCTCGTTCGGCGGCGCAGGCCAGGTGGTGGACCAGAACCTTTCCGCCGCAGCCAGCCGGGCCGAGCCGGCGGTGCGCGGCGCCGCCGACGATGCTGGCCGCGCCCTGAACCGCGCCACCGACGGCGATCCCGCGACCCAGCCGAACCGCTGATCCGCGGCTATGGGGGCGTCCGCGAAGATCCGCCGGGTGGAGGTGGTGGCCAACGTCGCTTCGGGCAGCGTGGGCGCCGACGCACCGGAGGAGATCGCCAAGATCCTGGCCGACTTCGGCTTGGCCGCGAATGTGTGCGCGCCCGAGACCCATGAACTCGGCGACTGCCTGCGCCGGGCCGTCGACGCCGCTCCCGACCTGCTGGTCGTTTTGGCCGGTGACGGCACCGCTCGGGCCGCCGCCGAACTGTGCGGGCCTGACGGGCCCATGCTGGCCCCCTTGCCGGGCGGCACGATGAACATGCTGCCCCACGCCATTTTTGGCGTGCGTCCTTGGCAGGACGCCCTCTCCATCGCCCTCGCTCAGGGCGAAGAGCGCGCCATCGGCGGCGGGGAGGTCGAGGGACACCGCTTCATGGTCGCCGCCATACTGGGCTCACCGGCGCTCTGGGCGCCGGCCCGGGAGGCCGCCCGCTTCGGCCGCCGCCGGCTGGCGTGGACGCGGGCGAAGCGGGCTCTGCGTCAGGCCTTCACCGGCCGTCTGCGCTACAGCCTGGACGCGGGTCCACGACAGAAGGCGGAGGCGCTGATCTTCATGTGCCCCACGACCTCCAGGGCGCTCACCGACGAGGAGCAGGTCCTGGAGGCCGCCGCCCTAGACTTGAAGGGCGTGGCCGACGTGGTGCGCCTGGGCCTGAACGCGCTGGTGCGGGACTGGCGGGACGACCCGGCCGTGGCGAGCCGCCGCTGCGGCCTGGCCCGCATCTGGTCGTCCCAAGGGATCCCGGCGGTGCTTGACGGCGAGTCCGTGCGGCTGAGATCGGCTACCGAAGTCCGATATACGCCCAAGGTGGCCCGGGTGCTGTCGATCCCGAAGGACGTCTGAGACGTGACGGTCCGGCTGGCCCATCTCTCGGACATCCACTTCGGCGGCGAGAACGAGGCCGCGGTGGCCGCCGCCGCCGACTGGCTGACGCGGGAGCCGTTCGACCTGGTGATCGTCTCGGGCGACCTCACGCGTTTCGGAGAGGTCCGGGAGTTCCAACAGGCGAGGGCCTGGCTGGACGGCCTGCCCGACCGGCGGCTGGTCACCCCGGGGAACCATGACGCGCCCTACCTGGCGTGGGTGGAGCGCATCTTCGCACCGTTCCGGCGCTTCGAGCGCTGGATCGGTCAGGCGCCCGCCCAAACCTATTCGGGCGGCGGCTTTGCGGTGCGCGGCGTCAACACCGCCCGCGGGGCCCAGCCGCGCCTCAACTGGTCGAAGGGGCAGATTTCGGTGCGCCAGGCGCAGGAGGCCGCCGCGTGGTTCGGCAGGCAGCCCGCAGACGATGTCCGGATCGTGGTGGTCCACCACCCGCTGATCGAGATGCTGGGCGGTCCGATGACCGCCAAGGTCTGGGGTGGGCGCCGCGCGGCCGAACTGTTCGCAAACGCCGAGGTCGACCTGGTGCTCTCGGGCCATATCCATGCGCCGTTCACCTGGCCCTATCCGTATGGCGACGGCCGAACCTATGCAGTCGGAGCTGGAACGTTGTCGGTGCGCGAGCGGGGCGTGCCGCCGGGCTTCAACATCGTGGAGGTGGAGGCGGGATGCTTCCGCGTCACGGCCCTGGCCTGGACCGGTTCGCGGTACGAGCCCTATCGCACCTGGTCGCTGACCCGCCGGCAGCGGTAGGCGCGCCGCCCCGCCAAGCAGGCGAGGCGGCGCCCTTGAAGACCCTACGGCAGCGGGCCTACGCCGCGGCCCCGCACCAGGTGCATGACGAGGGAGACCACGAACAGCACCAGGAAGACGAAGAACAGGATCTTGGCGATCGAGATCGCCGCGCCGGCCACGGTGGTGAAGCCGAGCACGCCGGCGATCAGCGCGACCACCAGGAAGGTCAGAGCCCAACCGAGCATCGGAATGCCTCCATGCGCAGGCGAAGCTTGGCCTGCGCCATGGCAACGTTCGGCGACCGTGGCTGTTCCGAATTCCGGGCGCTGCTATCTCGTCTCGGGCTTGGGCGCCGCGTTCCCGGCGAGCACCGCGGTGAGGATCGCGGTGAGCATGCTGGGATTGCGCACCAGCAGGGCCACCACGGCGGCCGCGGCGCCCGCCGCCACCAGTGGCCGGGCCTTGGCCAGTTCGATCAGCCGATCGATCAGGCCCACATCCTCGGCCGGGGCCGGCGGAGCCGGGATCTTGCGGCTGGCGAACACGGCCACGCCCACGGCTATGGCCGCAAAGGCGAGGGCGACTAAGGCGGCGGCGCCCGCGGGGCCCAGCCACATCCGCGCCACCGCATAGAGGGCGAAGGCGGCCGCCACGACGCACACCAGCACCGCGGCGATCACCGCCGCGCCGGCGGCGGCGAGGGCGAACAGCCGACGCAGGTTCAACGGCGGGCGCTGGCCTGGGCCAGCAGCAGACCAATCGCGACACCGAGGCCCAGCGCCACGCCGGCGGCGGCCAGCGGTCGGGCGCGGACCTGTTCGCTGACGTACTCGCTGGCTTCCTCGATCTGCTGGCTGGCGGTGTCGGCGGCCACGCGGCTCTGGGCCCGCAGCTGTTCGAGGCCCTGCTGCACGGCCGCTTCGATCTGGCGAGCGGCGTCGGTGAACATCCGCTGGGCCTCGGCCGAGAGGCGCGCGCTCTCGCGGGCCAGGGCGTCGTTGGCGGCGGTCTCGTCAGGGCTGAGATCGTTGGCCTTGGCCATGGGATGTACCTCCAAACACGCTCCGGCGGAGCCTGGCTTTCGGCCCTAAGGATAGGCCGCCGCGGCGGCGACGCAAAGCCACGGCGCGTCGGCAGGCGGGGTCGCGCGGAAACGGGTCGCGTCAGACGGTCGCAGGCCCTATGTTTTGGAGATGACGCGCGGAGAGCTGGGTCGAAGCCCCGACCGACGACGCCTGGACTTGGCCCTGCAGGCGGCCGGCCTCGGCGAGTTCGAATGGGACATCGCCCGCGACGTCTTCATGGTCAGCGATCGCATGGCGGCCATCACGGGCGTGCCCGCCGGAGAGCGTCCCGCGGAGGGCGGCCTCGTGATGGACGCCTTCGTGCACCCCGAGGACCTGGCCGAGCTCACGCGCCGGCGGGCTGACGACATCGCAGCCCGGGACAGCTTCGACGTGGAGTTCCGGCACATCCGGCCCGACGACGGGCGGGTGATCTGCGTCCGCTCGGCCGGAATCATCGCCCGGGATAACGAGGCGCGGCCGATTTCCATCACTGGCATCGTCCAGGATGTCACCGCCAAGCGTCAGGAGGAGGACCAGCGCCAGGAACTGATGGCCGAGCTGGACCATCGGGTGAAGAACGTCCTGGCCACGGTCCAGAGCCTGGCGACACAGACCGCCAAGCGCACCACCTCGCTGCAGGCTTTCCTGTCCAATTTCGGCGGCCGGCTCAAGGCGATGGCCTCGGCCAACGAGCTGCTGACCGCGGCGCGCTGGCGCGGCGCGGCCGTGGAGCACCTGGCCGGCGCCGTGCTCAAGGCCCTGGCGCCCGGCCAGACCCGGCTGGAGGGGCCGGAAGTCTTCCTGACCCCGCGTGCCGCCAATGCGTTGTCGCTGGCCCTGCACGAACTGGCGGCCAATGCGGTGAAGTTCGGCGCCCTCTCCACCGAGGCCGGCCAGGTGGACGTGCGCTGGGCGCGCACCCCCGAAGGCGGCTTTGAGCTCAACTGGACCGAAAGCGGCGGACCCAGCGTCACACCGCCGCGGCGCCAGGGCTTCGGCACGACGCTGCTGGAGCAGGTCACCGGCCGCGAGCTCAACGGCGAGGTCAGTATCGAATATCCGCCGGCGGGCGTCCGCGTGCGCCTGCGGGCGGGGCCGCAGGCCATCGCCCCACGGCCCGAGACTCTGCCCGAGGCCCCGGCCCGGGTGGTGGAGACCGTGATCACCACGTCGGGGGCCAGCAGCCTGAAGGGTTCGCGGGTGCTGATCGTGGAGGACGCCGTGCTACTGGCCCTGGAGCTGGAGACCGGCCTCACCGAGGCGGGCGCCGAGGTGGTCGGGCCGGCTTATGAGCTCGAGGAGGCCATGGCTCTGCTCGACCGCCCCATCGACGCGGCGGTGCTGGACGCCAACCTCAACGGGCGTTCGGTCACACCCGTCGCGGAGGCGCTGGTGCAGCGGGGAGTCCCGTTCGTCTTCGCAACCGGCTACGGCGAGGCGGCGGGCGCCCCCGGGGGGTTCGACGCCCCCGTGATCCGCAAACCCTATGACGTGACCCAGGTGGCGGCGGCGGTGGCCGATCTGCTCGCGGCCTCCTGACGCGCGGCAACCCGGCCCTGAGACAAGGCGCCGCCTCGGCGGCCTCGCAAGCATGCCCTACTCATCGACCTCGGAGGCCCGCGGCCATGTCGCGGGGGCCGGACCGGCGGCCGACGGATATCGCCCGGAACCATGCGACCCCACTCCGAAGCGTGGTCCGCGGCAGAGGTCGCGGACCCGCCTCCGCCCGCGCGAACCTGCCGTTGCGTGGGGTTCACTTCGCGGCCCGACGGGCCTAAAGGCGGCGCATGGCCGAGTTCGTGATCGCCCCCGCCTCCGTTCCCACGGTCCCGGTCGAAGGGGAGGCGAAGGTCTTTCCCGTGCGCCGCATCCTGTGCGTCGGACAGAACTATGCGGCCCACCGCCGGGAAATGGGCGGCGACGACCGCACCCCGCCGTTCTTCTTCACCAAGCCCGCCGACGCCGTGGTCCCGCCGGGACGCGGTCCGGCCTATCCCCGGTGCACGGCCAACCTTCACCACGAGATCGAGCTGGTGGTGGCCATCGGAACAGGCGGGGCGGAAGTGCCCCCGGACCGGGCGCTGGACCTCGTCTTCGGCTACGCCGTCGGCGTCGACCTCACCCGCCGCGACCTGCAGGCTGACGCCAAGGCGGCGGGCCGGCCCTGGGATGCGGCCAAGGGCTTCGACGACAGCGCGCCGATCTCGGCGATCCGCCGGTGGACCGGCCCGCCGCCGCAGGGGCGGATCGCCTTGGCGGTGAACGGCCAGGTGAGGCAGGACGGCCAGCTGGCCGACATGATCTGGAACGTGCCCGAGATCGTCGCCGAGGCCTCCAGGCTGTGGACCCTGGCGCCGGGCGACCTGATCTTCACCGGAACCCCGGAAGGCGTCGGACCGCTGGCGCCGGGCGATCGGGTCGAGGGCGAGGTCGAGGGCGTGGGCAAGCTTTCCTTCACGGTGGCCGGATGAGCTTCACCCTGCACAGCTATTGGCGCGCCACCGCGCCTTACCGGGTGCGTATCGGCCTCAACCTGAAGGGGCTGCCGTTCGACTATGCGCCGGTGAACCTGCTGAAGGCCGAGCAGAACTCGGGCCCGTACGCCCTGCTCAACCGCCAGGGCCTGCTGCCGGCGCTGGAGACGGGCGATGGCCGGGTGCTGACCCAGAGCCTCGCGATCCTGGAGTGGCTGGAGGAGACCCATCCCGAGCCGCCGCTGCTGCCGGGGACGGCCTTCGACCGGGCCATCATCCGGGCCATGGCGGCCGTCGTGGCCTGCGACATCCATCCGCTGAACAACCTGCGCATCCAGAAGCAGCTGACCGCCCTGGGCGTCGACGACGAGGGCCGCACGGTCTGGACCCAGCGCTGGATCAAAGACGGCTTCCGGGCGCTCGAGCCGATGGTGGCCGAGCATGGCCGGGGCTTCGCCTTCGGCGCGACGCCGACCCTTGCCGACTGCCTGCTGGTCCCACAGCTCTATTCCGCCGACCGTTATGCGGTGGACCTCGCCCCCTTTCCCGCGATCCGCGCGGCCGCCGAGCAAGCCGCCCGGCATCCCGCCTTCGCCGCCGCCCATCCCGACAACCAGCCCGACGCGGTCAAAGCCTGATGCTGCAAGACCTGATTGCCAACAACCGCCGGTGGGCGGAGCGCAAGATCTCGGCCGACCCCGGCTTCTTCAAGCGCCTGGAGGGCCAGCAGGCCCCCGAGTACCTCTGGATCGGCTGCTCCGACAGCCGGGTGCCGGCCAACGAGATCGTCGACCTCGATCCGGGCGAGCTGTTCGTCCACCGCAACGTGGCCAACCTGGCTCCGCCGCAGGACGCCAACTACCTCAGCGTGCTCCAGTTCTCGGTGGACGTGCTGAAGGTGAAGCACATCCTGGTGGTGGGCCACTACGGTTGCGGCGGGGTCGCGGCGGCGGTGGACGGCAAGCGCCGCGGGCTGATCGACCACTGGCTGCACCCGATCCGGGAGGTGCACCACGACCATCAGCACGAGCTGGAGGCCCTGCCCGATGAGCGCGCCCGCTGGGATCGTCTGGTGGAGCTGAACGTCATCCGCCAGGTCCGCAACGTGGCCTCGGACGTCTTCGTCCAGGACGCCTGGGCGCGGGGACAGGAGCTCAACGTCCACGGCTGGGTCTACTCCATCGCCAACGGGCTGGTGACCGACCTGAACGTGACGGTCTCCAGCGTGGCCGGCGCGGACGAGCTCGACCGGTTCCGGGTCATCCCGGGCCCGACGGCGAGCTGATCCCGGGCCGCTCGACGGCGCCAGCTTGACGGCGCCCGCGCAGGCCGCTTGTGTCGCGGCAACGGCGAACACGCCGATGAAAACGCTCGGGAACCGTCAATGAAATCCATGCTGATGGCCGCCGCCGCGGTGGCCGTGCTCGTGGCCGTGGGCCCTTCCGCGGCCCAGAACCAAACCCAGGCTCAGGCGGCGCCGGCCGCTGGCCGTCCCACGCCCGCCGAGGCCAAGGCCTTTGTGGAGAATGCCGAGGCTCAGCTGGCCAAGGTCAACGCCTTCGCCGCGAGGGCCGCCTGGGTCCGCGCCAACTTCATCACCGCCGACACCCAGTGGCTGGAAGCCAAGGCCAGCGCCGAGCAGAACGAGCTGGCGACGCGGCTGGCGAAGGAAGCCGCCCGCTACGACGGCGTGGCGGTGGACCCGGTCACGGCCCGCAAGCTGAAGCTGCTGAAGCTCTATATCGTCTCGCCGGCGCCGGATCGTCCGGGAGCAGCAGAGGAGCTGGCGGGCCTGCTCACCAAGCTGGACAGCACCTATTCCACCGGCAAGTTCGCCTACAAGGGCAAGCAGATCACCCTCAACGACGCCGAGGATGTGATGCGCACCAGCCGCGACCCGGCCGAGCTGAAGGCCGTCTGGGACGGCTGGCACTCCATTGCTCCGCAGATGAAGGCGGACTACGCCCAGTTCGCCAAGCTCTCCAACGAGGGCGCCGTGAGCCTGGGCTACAAGGACACCGGGGCCCTCTGGCGCTCCAACTACGACATGGAGCCCGACGCCTTCGCCGCCGAGACGGACCGGCTGTGGAAGCAGGTGGAGCCCTTCTACAGGAACCTGCACTGCTATGTGCGGGCGCGCCTGAACGACGCCTACGGCGACGCGGTCCAGCCCCGCACGGGCCCGATCCGCGCCGATCTGCTGGGCAATATGTGGGCCCAGCAGTGGGGCAACATCTACGACGTCGTCCAGCCCAAGGGCGTCACCTCCAGCTACGACCTCGACAAGCTGCTGGTGGAAAAGGGCTATGACCCGGTGAAGATGGTGAAGACCGGCGAGGCCTTCTATTCTTCGCTCGGCTACACCCCGCTGCCGGAGACGTTCTGGGAGCGCTCGCTGATCACCCGGCCGCAGGATCGCGAAGTCGTCTGCCACGCCTCGGCGTGGAACATCGACGACAAGGACGACATCCGCATCAAGATGTGCACCAAGGTGAACGCGGAGGACTTCCGGACCGTCCACCACGAGCTGGGGCACAACTATTACCAGCGCGCCTACAAGGATCAGCCGGTGCTGTTCCGGGGCGCCGCCAATGACGGCTTCCACGAGGCCATCGGCGACTTCGCCGCTCTGTCCGCCTCGACGCCCACCTACCTCCAGCAGATCGGCCTACTCGATAAGGTTCCAGGCCAGGAGGAGGACATCCCCTTCCTGCTGAAGATGGCTTTGGACAAGATCGCCTTCATGCCGTTCGGCCTGCTGGTCGACCGCTGGCGCTGGCAGGTGTTCGCCGGGGAGACGCCGCCGGAGCAGTACAACGCCGACTGGTGGAAGCTGCGCCTGCAGTATCAGGGCCTGATGCCGCCGGGCGAGCGTCCGGCCGACGCCTTCGATCCGGGGGCCAAGTACCACGTGCCGGGCAACACGCCGTACACCCGCTACTTTCTGGCCCACATCTATCAGTTCCAGTTCCACCGCGCCGCCTGCAAGCAGGCCGGCTGGAAGGGTCCGCTGCACCGCTGCTCGGTCTATGGCCAGGAGGAGATGGGCAAGAAGTTCAACGCCATGATGGAGCTTGGGCAGTCCCAGCCCTGGCCCCAGACCCTGGCGGTCTTCACCGGCGAGACCCGCACCGACGCCAGCGCGGTGGCCGACTACTTCAAGCCGCTGAACACCTGGCTGACCCAGCAGAACAAGGGCGAGCGCTGCGGCTGGTGACCTAGTGCGCGCATCCTGCCTCCCCGTCGCGGAAGCCGGCGGGAGGCAGGAGCCGAGGTCAGGCCAGCTTGATCTCGCGCAGCCGCTCCTGGAGGTACGCGTCGGCGGTGATCGGCGTCGGGTACCTGTCCGGGTGCTCGGCGTCGACGCAGTCGGGCAGCGTCTGGATCAGGTAGTCCGAGTTGAAGTGCAGGAAGAACGGCGTCGAGTACCGCGGGAAGCCCCGGCGCTCGGGCGCCGGGTTCACCACCCGGTGGGTGGTGGACGGCAGGCGGTGGTTGGTCAGGCGCTGCAGCATGTCGCCGATGTTGACCACCAGGGCGCCCGGCGGCGGATTGATGGCGATCCAGCGGCCGTCGTGGTCCTTCACCTCCAGCCCAGCCTCCTCGGCGCCCAGCAGCAGGGTGATGACGTTGATGTCCTCGTGGGCGCCCGCCCGGATGTGCGGGCCATCCTGCGGCACCGGCGGATAGTGCAGCAGGCGCAGGATCGAATTGCCGAAGTCCACCGTCGGGCCAAAGAACTGGCGGTCGAGGCCAAGATAGGTGGCGATCGCCTCCAGCACCTTCAGGCCCATCTGGTCCAGCGCCTGGTAGAGCCAGCCCACCCTGGCCTTGAACTCCGGCAGCTCGGCGTCGGGCCAGACGTTGTCGGGCATGTGGGCGCGGAAGCGGTGGCCGGGCGGCAGGTCACGGCCGACGTGCCAGAATTCCTTGAGATCGTAGTGCTGGTGACCCTTGGCGGTCTCGACGCCGAAGGGCGTGTAGCCGCGCTGGCCCATGAGCGGCAGCTTGTATTTGAGCTTGGTCTCTTCCGGCAGGGCGAAGAACGCCTTGGTCTCCCGGATCGCGGCGTCGACCCGCTCCTGCGGCAGGCCATGGTCCTTGATGACCGCGAAGCCCCAGCGCTGGAAGCTGTCGCCCAGGGCGCGGACGAAGGCGTCGAAGTCCTGGTCGACGAGGGTGTAGGAGACCGGCTCGATGCGGTCCTGGCTGGCGGCGGCGTGGTTCATGGCCGGCTTCTACACCTGAGCCCAGGACGGGAGAACCCGTTCGGGCGCCGCAGCCCCGCGCCTCGCGCCGGTTGCGCCGCCGGTTGCGCCCTGGGGCCATTCGACCCCACATTGCTGCGACGGCTTTCCAGGGATGACGATGGCTGAAGCGGCGACGGGCATGAACCTCGGCCACGCGGTTGCACTGCTGGGAGCCGCCGTCGTCGCCGTCCCGCTGTTCCGCAAGCTGGGGCTCGGCTCGGTCCTCGGCTACCTCGCCGCGGGCCTGGTCATCGGCCCCTTCGGGCTGAAGCTGTTCAGCGACCCCGAGGCCATCCTGCACGTGGCCGAGCTTGGGGTGGTGCTCTTCCTGTTCCTGATCGGCCTGGAAATGCGTCCGGCCAAGCTGTGGACTCTCCGCAAGGAGATCTTCGGCCTCGGGGCGGCCCAGGTGGTGTCCTGCTGCGTCCTGTTGTCGGGCGTGGCCATGCTCGCGGGGCTGGCCTGGCAGGCGGCTGTGATCGGCGCCTCCGGCTTCGTGCTCTCGTCCACCGCCGTGATCATGAAGATGCTGGACGACAGCGGCGAGACGGCCACCGAGGCCGGCCAGCGGGCGATCTCCATCCTGCTGCTGGAGGACCTGGCGGTGGTGCCGCTGCTGGCCCTGGTGGCGGTGATGGCCGCCGCCGCCGGGCACGGCGATCCGGGGGCGCGCTCGGCCTGGGCCTCCCTGGCCATCGCCGCCGGCTGCATCGTAGCGCTGATCGCCGCTGGCAAGTGGCTGCTCAATCCGTTGTTCCGGGTGCTGGCCCGCTCGGGCGCACGTGAGATCATGACCGCCGCGGGCCTGCTGGTGGTGCTGGGCTCGGCGCTGTTCATGCAGTGGGGCGGCCTGTCCATGGCCATGGGCGCCTTCCTGGCGGGCGTGCTGCTGTCGGAAAGCGTCTTCAGGCATCAGCTCGAGGCCGACATCGAGCCCTTCCGGGGCATATTGCTCGGCCTGTTCTTCCTGTCGGTGGGCATGTCCCTCGACCTGGCGGTGGTGATCGACGAGTGGGGCCTGGTCATCGCCGGCCTGCTGGCCTTCATGGCCGCCAAGGCCCTCGGCATCTATCTGATCGCCCGGCTGTTCCGGGCCGGGCCGCGGGAGGCGGCGCACCGGGCCGCCCTGTTCGCCCAGGGCGGGGAATTCGCCTTCGTGCTCTACAGCGCCGCTGTGGCGGCGGGCGTCATGGACGCCCGGGTCAGCGCCCTGATGACGGCCATCGTCATCCTCTCCATGGCGGTGACCCCGCTGGTGGTGATCGCCCTGAACCGGCTGACGCCGCCGCCCAAGGTCTCCATGGACGGGATCGAGGCCGCCGACGGGCTGGAGGGCCGGATCCTGCTGATCGGCTTCGGCCGCTTCGCCCAAGTGGTTTCGCAGCCGCTGCTCGCCAAGGGCATCGAGATCTCGCTGATCGAGTCCGACGTGGAGATGATCCGCGCGGCCGGGACGTTCGGCTTCAAGGTCTATTACGGGGACGGCACCCGGCTCGACGTGCTGCAGGCCTCGGGGGCGGGTCAGGCCGAGGCGATCCTGGTCTGCGTGGACAAGCCGGAGACCACGGACCGCATCGTCGAACTGATCCGCGCCGAGTTCCCGCTGGTGAAGGTCTACGCCCGGGCCTTCGACCGGGGCCATTCCATGCGGCTGGTCCAGGCCGGGGTCGAGTACCAGATCCGGGAGACCTTCGAGTCGGCGCTCAAGTTCGGGCGGCAGGTGCTGCTCGACATGGGCGTGGACGAGGTGGAGGCGGCCGATGTGATCCGGGACGTGCGCGAGCGCGACAACGAGCGGTTCCAGCTGCAACTCACCGGCGGCCTTTCGGCCGGCCGCTATCTAATGCGCGGCAACATCCCCACCCCCACGCCCGAGCCGTTCTCGCGTCCCCGGCGCGGCTCCGAGGCGGGCAACGAGCAGGCGGCGGACGTGCTGGCGGGTCGCCCAGCCACGCGTCCCGCGCCCGCCGCCGAACAGGTGGACTGAGGCGCTGTTCATCATCCGGTGAATTTTTTCGCCGGACGCGGTTCTCAACCGGACGTTTGGAGCGTATTGCGGGGCCATGGCGGACAAGGTTCGAAACGACGCGGTCGAGGCGCTGGCTGGCCTGCTCTTCGACGGCATGACCATCATGGCCGGGGGCTTCGGCCTCTGCGGCATTCCGGAAAACCTGATCGCGGCGATCCGCGAGGCCGGGACGAGGGACCTTACCGTCATCTCCAACAACTGCGGCGTCGACGGCTTCGGCCTGGGCGTGCTGCTGGAGGGCGGACAGATCCGTAAGATGGTCTCCAGCTATGTCGGCGAGAACAAGCTGTTCGCCGAGCTGTACCTGTCCGGCAAGCTGGAGCTGGAGTTCAACCCGCAGGGCACCCTGGCCGAGCGCATCCGTGCAGGCGGCGCGGGTATCCCCGCCTTCTTTACCAAGACCGGCGTGGGCACCCTCGTGGCCGAGGGCAAGGAAGTCCGCGAGTTCGACGGCGAACTCTATGTGATGGAGCGGGGCCTGACGGCCGACCTGTCGATCGTCAAAGCGTGGAAGGGCGACCGCGAGGGCAACCTCGTGTTCCGCAAGACCGCCCGCAACTTCAACCCGATGATGGCCACGGCGGGCAATGTGACCGTGGCCGAGGTCGAGGAACTGGTGGAGACCGGCCAGATCGATCCGGACCAGATCCACACGCCGGGCGTCTATGTCGACCGGATTGTCCGGGGGACCTTCGAGAAGCGCATCGAGCAGCTCACCGTCCGCAATCGCGAGGAAGCCTGAGCCATGGCCCAAGATTCCAAGGGCTGGACCCGTGACCAGATCGCCGCCCGGGCCGCCGAGGAGCTGCGTGACGGCTTCTACGTGAACCTGGGCATCGGCATCCCAACCCTGGTGGCCAACTACATCCCGGCCGGGATGCAGGTGACCCTGCAGTCCGAGAACGGCATGCTCGGCATGGGCCCGTTCCCCTTCGAGGGCGAGGCCGACCCCGACCTGATCAACGCCGGCAAGCAGACCATCACCGAACTGCCCAGCTCGTCCTATTTCAGCTCGGCCGACAGCTTCGCGATGATCCGCGGCGGCCATATCGACCTGTCCATCCTGGGAGCCATGCAGGTGGCCGCCAACGGCGACCTCGCCAACTGGATGGTGCCGGGCAAGATGGTGAAGGGCATGGGCGGGGCCATGGACCTGGTGGCGGGCGTCCAGCGCGTGGTGGTGGTCATGGAGCACGTGGAGAAGTCCGGTGCGCCCAAGCTGGTGAAGGCCTGCACCCTGCCGCTCACCGGCGCCGGGGTGGTCGATCTGGTGATCACCGACCTGGCGGTCTTCGACGTGGGCCGGGGCAAGCGCCCGCTGACCCTTATGGAACTGGCCCGCGGCGTCAGCCTCGACGAGGTGAAGGCCAAGACCGAGGCGCCGTTCGAAGTCTCCAGGGATCTCGGCGCCTAGCACCGCTCGCCGTTCGGGGAACATTGTCGCCAGCCTTCCCCGGTCGCATATAGGGGCCATGAAGACGCTCAGCTTCGTGGCCGCCGTGGGCGCTGCGGCCCTTCTCGCCGGAGCCGCGCCGGCGGCGCCCGCCACCCGCAGCGCGGTCTTCGCCGGCGGCTGTTTCTGGTCGATCGAAAAGGCTTTCGAGGGCCGGCCGGGCGTGGTGGACGCGGTCTCCGGCTACGCCGGCGGGACCTCGCGCAATCCCACCTACCAGAACCACGACGGGCACCTGGAGGCCGTACGCGTCACCTACGATCCGGCGAAGGTCACCTACGCCCAGTTGGTGGACGCCTTTTTCCGCAACATCGACCCCACAGACCCGAACGGTCAGATCTGCGACAAGGGCCCGGCCTATCGGACCGCCCTGTTCGTGGCCACGCCCGAGGAGCGCCGGACCGCCGAACAGGCCAAGGCGCGGGTCGCCCGCCAGCTGAAGACGCCGGTGGCCACCCAGATCCGCAACGCCGCCCCGTTCTGGAAGGCCGAGGCCTACCATCAGGACTTCGCCAAGAAAAACCCCGCACAGTACGAACGTTACCGCATCGGGTGCGGTCGGGACGCCCGGCTCAAGGCGGTGTGGGGCGGCCGGTCGTAGGATCGCGCGGCCTCGGATTGAAGTCCTCACCGACGAACATCTCGATTCGGCGCTTGCGCCGGGCGTCGAGCCAGATGCTGACGATCTCGAGCCCGGAATGCGCCCGGAAATCAGCCTCCATCTCGGGCCGGTAGGCGCCTTCCATGGACACCGCCAGAACGCGGCGGCCTTCGGCTGGGGTCAGGGCGGCGCTGGCCTCCGCCTGGTTTTCCGGTCGGCCGGTGAGCAGCCAACTGCGTAGGGGCGGAACGCCGCCGCGCGCCCAGACGTCGCGGCCGTAGTAGCTCATGGCGTAGAAGAGGAAGCGGTTGTTCACCGCGATGGCCGTCAGGCCCGGCTCCACCGCCGCACGGCCGAGCACCGCGTCTGTGGTCTCGGCCCACCCCTTGGCCCGCTTGAAGCTGTTGCCGAGCCCCGTCTGCTCGGCAAGGCGGGGCGAGATGGCCACGGCGTAGAAGAGGCCGGCCACCACCGCCTGTATGGCCAGGGTCGCCAGCAGCCAGCGCTTGGCCCGCCAGCGGATCAGCCAGGCGCCCACGAGGATCGAGCCCGCCAGATAGCCGGCCCCCGACCAGTTGGCGTTGGCGCGGCTGATGAAGGCCTGGCCGCTCACGATCAGCAGCGGGGGGAGTGCGAAGCAGACCAGCAGCAGGTCTTCGCGCGAGATCCGTCTTCGGATGGCCGCCAGGACAAGGCCGACGATCAGCACGCCAAGCGGGATCGGTCCGAACACGCCGAACTGCGACAGCAGGAAGTCGCCGAGCTCCGCCGGATTGAACAGCTGCCGCCCGCCCCAGGCCGCGTTGGCTGCGGTGTGCTGCAGGGTGGCGAAGCCGTGGGTCGCGTTCCAGATCACATTGGGGGCAAGGACCGCGGCAAGCGCCAGGGCCGCGGCGCCCGCCCGCGCCGGGGTCCAGACCGCACGCGCTTCGCGCGAGGCGGCCATATGCGCCACGAGCCCGATAAGGAAATAGACGGCGGCGTACTTGGAGAGGAACGCCAACCCCAGCAGGGTCCCCACGGCGGCGGCCAGGCCCAGCGGGCGGCGGCGTTCGGCGGGATCGCGCGCCGCATCAAGCAGGGCCGCATAAGCCAGGATGGCAAGGCCCAGGAAGAACAGCAGTGGGGCGTCGGTAGCCGCCACCAGCGAGGAGAGCTGAATACCCGGCATCAGCCCATAAAGAGCCGCGCCCGCCAGGGCCGCCGCGCCGCCGTAGAGCCGCCGCCCGATGGCGAAGACCGTCAGGGTCGCCCCCGCCTGGAACAGCACGGCCGACATGCGCACCCAGGGCTCGGCGTCGCCGCCTAGGGCGGTGGTCGCCCAGATGGCCCAGGCGATCATCGGCGGCTTGGAATAGTAGCCGAAGTCGAGGGTGCGCGACCAAAGCCAGTACTGGGCCTCGTCCGGATAGAGCTCGAGCGGGCTGGTGAACAGCACCACCAGCCGCACGACCGTAAGCGCGGCCACGAGCAGAATGGCCGCACGCCAATCGTCCGATGGCCGGTAGCGAGGTTGGTCGATCATCCAGGTCCTAAAGGCTGGCCGCGGACGGTAGCCGCGGAACGTGCTGTGTAAAGCACATGGCGCCGCCTTTCGCCGCAGACGACATGTCTCCGGCGCGCCGTAACAAAAGCGTCACCCATAAGGCGAAATTTGGCGCTATAGGGGCGCGCAAGACTCGCGGCTGCCGGTAGGGGCGTCAGCGGCGGTCTCTCGATTAGGGGATATCTAAAATGAAACTGCATCTGAGCCGCGCGCTTTGCGCGACTACGGCGCTTGCCACCGGTCTACTCGTAGCCGGTTCGGCCATGGCGCAATCGAGCGGCACCGCCGTGCTCGAAGAACTGGTCGTCACCGGCTCGGCCGGCCCGCGCGATCTGTCCGGCGCCATCGTCGCCGAAACCGCGCCCAAGTCGCGCGCCTCGATCACGGAAGAGCTCATCAGCCGTCAGGCGCCCGGCCAGACGATCCTCGACACGCTCAACCTGCTGCCCGCGGTGACGTTCAGCAACAACGACCCGTACGGCTCGGCCGGCGGCGACATCACCATGCGCGGCTTCGACAGCCAGCGCGTCGCCCTGCTGCAGGACGGCGTGCCGCTGAATGACAGCGGCAACTACGAAATCTATCCGAACCAGCAGCTCGACAGCGACCTGATCGAGCGCGCCACTGTGAACCTGGGTACGACCGACGTCGACAGCCCGACCGCGGCGGCCGCTGGCGGCACCATCAACTACATCACCCGGCGCGCCGCCGATGAGTTCGGCGTCCGCGCCGAAGTCGGCTACGGCAGCGACGACTTCCAACGCTACTACGGCACGCTGGAGACCGGTGAGATCGGTCCGTTCGGCACCAAGATGTGGATTTCGGGTCTCTACACCCGGAACGACCTGTTCAAGCCGCACAACTCGCCCATCGATCCGAAGGGCAAGATTCAAAAGAAGCAGTTCAACGCCCGTATCGACCAGGAAATCGGCACGATCGGCGAGACCAGCCTGATCTTCCACTACAACGAGAACCGCAACAACTTCATCAACCGGATCAACCTGGCCACCTTCCAGCGCCAGGGCCTGACGACCGACGGCCGTCCGGACAACAGCCTCGTGGGTGTCCGCGAGTGCGTGCGGCCGACCCCGGGCCCCGGCGCCCAGGTGGATGCCTGCGCCGGCGGCTTCTACGGCTACACCATCAACCCGTCGAACACCGGCAACATCCGCGGCCTGTCGCGGTGGGAGCTGTCGGACAACCTGACGCTGACCGTCGACCCCTCGTTCCAGTACACGATCGCCAACGGCGGTGGCGTGGGCGCCTTCTCGGAAACCCTCGGCCAGCTGCGCGGCAACAGCGGCGCGGCCGGCGTGGACCTGAACGGTGACGGCGACCTCCTCGACACCGTCCAGCTGTACCGCCCGAACACGACGAACACCCGCCGCTATGGCGTGACCTCGTCGCTGATCTGGAAGTTCGCCGACAACCAGAGCGTCCGTGCGGCCTACACCTTCGACCGCGCCAAGCATCGTCAGACCGGTCAGCTGACCTACCTGGACGACGAGGGCTTCCCGACGAACGTGTTCGGCGGCAAGGACGGTTACGGTGAGCCGGTGCGCCTGCCCGACGGCAGCATCCTGCGTCGCCGTGACCGCGAATCCATCGCCCTGCTGAACCAGTTCTCGGTGGAATACCGCGGCCGGTTCGTGGACGACCGGCTGCTGATCAACGCCGGCCTGCGGATGCCGTTCTTCAAGCGCGAGCTGAACAACTACTGCTACCAGCGCTCGACGTTCGACGCCTACTGCACCACAGAGCGCGCCTTCGTCGTCGAAGGCACCAACGATGGCAGCGGCCGCCCGTACGTCGTGTTCCCCAGCGCGAGCAACGGCCTCGTCGGCGGCGCCGGCACGGGCACCCAGGCGCTCACGCCGGCCCAGCTGGCGGCCTTCCGCGCGTTCTATGGTCTGCCGAACGCCACCGCGAGCCAGTTCTACGGCCAGCCGCGCGCGTTCGATCGCAAGTACGACGACGTTCTGCCGAACGTCGGCGTCAGCTACGACCTCACGGACGACCTGTCGATCTACGCCAGCTACGCCGAAACCCTGTCGGCGCCGCGGACGGACGACCTCTACGACCGCGACGACGTGGATCCGGGCCCGGAACGCAGCAAGTCCTATGACCTGGGCCTGCGCTACCAGACCCCGATGGTGATCGCCTCGGCCGCGGTGTGGCGTTCGGAGTTCAAGAACCGCATCGAGCGGGTCCTGGACGAAGCCGCCGGCATCGCCTTCTCGCAGAACGTCGGTGACGTGAACCTGTGGGGCTTCGACGGCCAGATCGGCGTCCAGCCGATCGACGCGCTGAGCTTCTACGCCTCGTACTCGTACATCGAGTCCGAGATCCAGAACGACATCCCCGCGGCCGGCGCCGGCCAACCGGCGCTGCTGACCAAGGGCAAGTCGCTCTACGAAGTGCCGAAGCACCAGGGCGCGGCGCGTGTCCAGTACTCGCCGACCGAGTTCCTGAGCCTCGGGGCGCAGGCCAAGTGGGTCGGCGACCGCTGGACGAACCTGACCAACACCGAGAAGTTCCGCGGCTTCGCGACCCTCGATGTGGACGCCCGGATCAACCTGGACGGCCTTGGGATGGAGCGCACCTACCTCCAGCTCAACGTGCGGAACCTGACCGACGAGCGTTTCCTCAACGAGATCGCCGAGAACCTGTCGGGCACCGCGCTGGCCCAGCCGGGCTATCGCCGGACCTTCATCGCCACCCTGCACGTCGAGTTCTAAGGACGCGCAGCTTCGGCTGACGGTAAGGGAAGGGCGGCTGCCGCGACGCAGCCGCCCTTTCTCTTTGTGGCCGCTTTGTCGCGGATGCTTGACGCAGCCCCGGCAGGGGGCCATCTGCGCCCGGCTTCGATTTCCGCCTTCGCTTCCTGGGGTCCGAATGAGCTTCACCGTTCCCGCCGAATGGGCGCCGCACAAGGCCATGTGGCTGGGTTTCCCGAGCCATGCGGAGCTGTGGCAGGCCGACCTTGACGAGGCCCAGGCCGAGGTTGCGGCCCTGGCGCGCGCCCTGGCCGGCCCGGGCGGCGAGCGCGTGCGCCTGATGACTGGCCACCCCGACGGCGAGGCGGCGGCGCGCCGCCTGCTGGGCGATGTGGCGGGCATCGAGATCGTCCCCGGGCGGTTCGGCGACATCTGGCTGCGCGACACCGGCCCGATCTTCGCCGGCGGCAAGGCGCACGGCTTCCGGTTCAACGGCTGGGGCGGCAAGTACGACCTGCCGCACGATGACGAGGTCGCCGCCCAGATCGCCGAGGCCTCAGGGGCCGACCTGGTGCGGCACGACTTCATCCTCGAGGGCGGGGCCGTGGACCACGACGGTTTCGGCACGGTGCTGACCACCGGCCAGTGCCTGCTGAACGCCAACCGCAATCCGGGCTGGGACGACGCCAAGGCCGAGGCGGCCCTGGCTGGAGCCCTCGGCGCCCGGAAGGTGATCTGGCTGGGTGATGGCCTGCAGAACGACCACACCGACGGCCATGTGGACAACCTCGCCCGCTTCGTGGCGCCGGGCGTCGTCGCCGTTCCGGTGGCCTGGGGCCGGGGCGATCCGAACACCGAGGCCTATGACGACGCCGCGCGGCGGCTGGCCCACCAGACCGACGCTCGGGGCGAGCCGATCAAGGTGGTGCGCATACCATCGCCCGGCTGGGTGGAGGGCGAGCCTGGCGAAGGGCCGATCCCCGCCAGCCACATGAACTTCCTGGTCGCCAACCAGGCGGTGATCGTGCCCATCTACGAACAGCGTCCCGGCGAACTCGCCATCCAGGCGCTGGAGCAGATCTTCCCCGACCGCATGGTCATCGGCCTGCCGTCCATCGCCATTCTCACGGGCGGCGGCTCGTTCCACTGCATCACTCAACAGGAGCCCGCCCTCTAGATGACGCGCACGCTGAAGGTCGCCGCCATCCAGACCTCGTACGGCGAGGACATGGCGGCAAATATCGAGAAGACCAAGGGCTTCATCCGCGCCGCGGCCGCCGAGGGCGCGCAGGTGATCCTGCCGTCGGAGCTGTTCCAGGGGCCGTACTTCTGCGTCGCCCAGGAGGAGCGCTGGTTCGCCACCGCCTATCCGTGGCGGGAGCATCCGGCTGTGACCGAGCTCCAGCCCCTGGCCAAGGAACTGGGCGTGGTGATCCCGGTCTCGATCTTCGAGCGGGAAGGGCCGCACTACTTCAACAGCCTGGTGATGATCGACGCGGACGGGACGCTGATGGGCGTCTACCGCAAGAGCCACATCCCCGACGGCCCCGGCTACATGGAGAAGTACTACTTCCGGCCGGGCGACACGGGCTTCAAGGTCTGGGACACCCGGTTCGGCCGCATCGGCGTCGGCATCTGCTGGGACCAGTGGTATCCCGAGTGCGCCCGGGCGATGGCCCTCATGGGCGCCGAGGTGCTGCTCTACCCCACCGCCATCGGCTCCGAGCCGCACGACCCCACGCTGGACACCGCCGCCCCCTGGCGGCGCGCCATGCAGGGCCACGCGGTCTCCAACGTGATCCCGGTGGTGGGGGCCAACCGGACGGGCTTCGAGCCCTGGGACGGCTACCCGAACGGCGGCCAGCAGTTCTACGGGTCGAGCTTCATCGCCGACCACCGGGGCGACCTGGTGGCGGCGCTGGGACGTGAGGACGAAGGCGTCCTGGTGGCCGCGTTCGACCTGGACTTCCTGCAAACCCACAGGGCGGCCTGGGGCTTCTTCCGCGACCGGCGGACCGATCTCTACGGCGCCCTCGCCAACGCGCGCCCCGCCTAAGGCGACTGGCCGGACGGCGAGGGCCGGCGGCCAACCCTCGCCAGGAGCCGCCGCATGTCCGGCGGCAGCAGGCCTTTAGGCTCCGCAGCCGGTCGCGGCGGGGGCCCTGGCCAGTTCGCGCTTCATGGCCGCCATGTCAGCGTTGAACGCCGGCTCAGCGTGCAGCCGGGCCACCATGCCCGCGCCGAGGGTGCGGCCGGCCTCCACGTCGGACGAGAAGTGGACGCCGCAGATCACCCGGCTCTCGCCGGATTCCTGACCCAGCCGCAGCAGGGCGTCGGCGCTCTGCGGCGCGGCCTCGGTGAGAACCAGGGCCCAGGCCCACGCCACCATTGAATGGCCCGACGGGTAGGAGGCGTTGGTCCGCATCCAGTCCTCGCGCGGAATACAGATCGGCTTGTCGTTGCCCAGGGCCGGACGGGTGCGGTTGAAGTGGTTCTTCGGCGGCGTGCCGACGGTGCGCACGTCGAGCTCGAGTTTGTGCAGGAGCCGCCAGGCCACGGGCGTGGTCTTCGCGCCGATCTCCTTGCCGAGGGCGCAGGAGAAGCGCTTCAGCGCTCCGCCCTGCCAAAGGTCGTTGTCCCGCTGGGCGAGGCTCCAGCGGGGCGTGCCTTCCAGCGCCCGGGTGGCGTCGTAATGGGCGCGATCCGCCACGTCGTAAGGGCTGCCGGCGGTCGGCGGGCCGGGCAGGATGTCCTTGCCGCTTAGCGCATCCGTCGCGAGGTAGCCCGAAGTCTGTCCGCCCGGGGCGGCAAGCGGGTTGGCTGCGGGCGGAGGCGCCGCCGACGGTGCGGCGGCGCAGGACACAAGAGCGGCGACCGCGGCGGCGGTCATCAGCAGGCGGATCAACTTGGTCTTCCTCAGGCGCGAAGAACGGTCTTGCCGTTCTTGATGACGGTGGCTCCGCGCTCCTTAACCCGCGCCTCGAACGAGATCACGTTCCCATCACGCCAAAGGTCCACGGTGATCACGTCGCCGGGGAAAACCGGGGCCGAAAACCGGGCTTCATGGCTGAGGATGGCCTCCGGATCCCAACCGGTGATCTCCTGCAGCACCGCCCGGCAGGTGATCCCGTAGGTGCACAGGCCGTGCAGGATCGGCCGGTCGAAGCCCGCCATCCTGGCCACGTCGGGATCCGAGTGCAGCGGGTTGCGGTCGCCGTTCAGCCGGTAGAGCAGGGCCTGGTCCGGACGCGTGGGGAAGTCCGCCGAAATGTCCGGGGCGCGTTCGGGGACCTTGTGCGGCTCTGGGGCGCCCTCGACCGGCCCGCCGAAACCCCCGTCGCCGCGCGCGAAGATCGAGCTCGTCAGTGTGGCGACCTTCTCGCCCTTCTGGTCGGTCCAGACCGTCTCGTTGAGGACGATGGCGCCCTTGCCGGGACCCTTGTCATAGGCCCCGATCACCCGCTGCTCGGCGGTGAAGGTCCCGTAGTCCGGCAGGGGCCGGTGCAGCTCGACCTTCTGCTCGCCGTGCACGACCATCAGGAAGTTGATCTCGCTCTCGCGCCAGCCCTCCCGCGGGGGTGTGGCGTCGCGCTTGCGGATCTCCGCGCCGGCCGAAGACAGCACCGTGGCGGCGGTGGGGACCACCTTCAGCTCGCGTTCGTAGACGAACGGCAGCTCGTCGCGGTTCATCGGGTCGGAGCCCAGGCCGATGCCGAGGGCATAGAGCATCACGTCCTTGTCGCCGTAGGTGAAGGTCCAGGTGGTCGGCGGCTGTTCGAGGATGTCGGGATAATAGATCGGCATGGGCGCTCCGCAGGGGCGGGTTCATGGGCGGCGGATTGAAGGCCTTCGCGCCCGGGCAGGCAAGGGGCGGGCGGACGGGCCGCATTTGCCGCTCTCCTTCGGATCGGTTAGAAGCGGCCCCTTCGCGCAAGGCGGGCCAGGGGGCCCCGTCGGCGTTTCAGAGATCCGAAGGTTTTTTCGATGTCCGAACCGACCCAACTGCCCACGGGCGGCGAGCTGACCGGCAACGTCCTGTTCTACAACAAGCCTGAGCCGCTGGCCCGCGAGCTGCACGGCAAGCTCGGCGTCAAGCGCATGGACGGTCCGTTCGGCTTCGCCAAGACCGGCCACGCCATCCCGCTCACCGTGGGCGAGTTCCCGCTGGCGGCGGTCACCGGCCCGATCATCTTCGTGGGCGACGAGAAGCTGCCGATCGCCGTGATGGGCCTGAACGCGAACGAGAACATGTTCGTCCAGGCCAATGGCCTGTTCGAGCCGGGGGTCTACATCCCGGCCTACGTCCGCCGCTATCCCTTCGTGTTCGCCAACGACACCGCCAACAACCAGATGGTGCTGTGCGTCGACCGCGCGGCCGAGTTCGTGGTGGAAGGCGGCGACATGCCGTTCTTCGACGATAAGGGCGAGCCCACCGAGTACACGAAGAACTGCATCGAGTTCTGCAACAACTTCGAGATCGAGCGTCAGCGCACCATGAGCTTCATCCAGCTGCTCAAGGACCTGGACCTGTTCGAGACCAAGACCGCCCAGTTCACCCCCACCAACCCGGACGGCACCCCCGGCCAGCCCCAGAAGATCGCCGAGTACTTCGGCGTCTCCGAGGAGAAGCTGAACGCCCTGCCGGCCGAGAAGCTGGTGGAGCTGCGCGACAACGGCGCCCTGGGTCAGATCTATGCGCACCTGCTGTCGCTGGTGGGCTGGGATCGCCTGGTCGCCATCGCCCTGGCCCGCGCCGCCAACCAGCCGGTCGCCGCCAACGCCTAAGACCCTTCTTCTCCCTGCGGGAGAAGCCGCCGAAAGGCGACGGACGAGGGGCCGCCGGCATCGCCGCGCGGCCCTTCTTCATTCCGGAATGCGCCCTGCCCTCAGCGGTGGAGGCGGGCGGGACCTCAGCGGCTGAACACGCTGCGGGTCAGGCATGAGAAGACCAGGCGGCCCGCCTCGTCCAGGAGGTCGTGCTGGGCGATGACGATGCCCTTGCCGTCGCCCACCGGGTCCTTGGCCATCACGGTCATTCGTCCGCGCAGCAGTTCGCCGGGCGGCGGGTTGCGCATCCAGCGCAGGGCGTCGACTCCCAGGCGCTTGGTCTGCGGCCAGTCCGCGCCCGCCGCGCTGTCCAGCTTGGCCCAGAGGGCGAAGATCATGGCGTCCGGCGCTCCCCGCTCGGGCGTCCAGCCCGGGGTGAAGGCGCCGCAGAAGGCCTCCAGGGCTGCGGCGTCCACCGCGCAAGCCCCCAGCGATACGACCTGTCCGATCTCGATGTCGTCGAACCTGGCGGGCACGCGCGCTCCTGTGGCTGGCCTTGAGTCGCTTGAGAGAATGGACAACGCCGTCCGCCGAAGTCGAGCCCCTGCTTTGCCGGCGGCTTTGCCAGCGCGCCATCGGCAGGCCATATAGCGGGCTTAACGCGCAAGCGGTGCTTCCGAGGAGTGACGATGCGGTTGCTGGCGGGCCTCCTTGCCGCCCTGGCCCTTGCGGGCTTCACCCCCGGCGCGGCTGACGCGGCGCCGGTGAACACCGGGCACCTCACGGCCGAGCTGGTGTCGGAGGCGCGGGGGATCGCTCCCGGCCAGACGATCAATGTCGCCCTCATCCAGAAGATCCAGGACGGCTGGCACACCTACTGGCGCAATCCCGGCGATTCCGGAGAGCCGACGTCCATCGCCTGGGAGCTGCCGGCTGGCTGGACGGCGGGTGAGTTCGCCTGGCCCGCCCCGCATCGGCTGCCGGTCGGCCCGCTGGTAAACTACGGCTACGAGGGCGAGGTGGTTTTGCCGGCGCAGCTCACCGCGCCGTCCACGGCCCGGCCGGGCGAGACGGTTTCGCTGAAGGGCAAGGCGACCTTCCTGGTCTGTGCCGACATCTGCATTCCCGAAAGCGCCGATCTGGCGCTGGAGCTCCCGGTCGCCGCCGCCCCGCCGCCGGAGGACGGCCGCTGGGCCCCGGTCATCCGCAAGACCCTCTCGCAGACGCCCAAGCCGGCCGGCCTGACCGCCACCTTCGCCCGCGACGGCGGCGAGCTCAGGCTGGCGGTTGTTGGCGGGCCGCTTAAGGGCGCTGACGTTTCGGGCGCCTACTTCTTTCCCTACTCGGGCTCGGTCATCGACCATGCCAAGCCCCAGCCCATCGAGCGGGGCCCGGACGGCCTGACTCTGACCCTCACGCCCGGCGTCGACTTCCAGGCGGGCGAGGGGCCGGCCGGACTGGCCGGCGTGATCAGCCTGGGCGATGCTGCCTATGAGCTCACCGCCGCACGCGGCCCGGCCCCGGCCGGAGCGGCAGGCCTGGGCC
>JAEYNH010000217.1 GCA_023412655.1 Pseudomonadota bacterium
CTCCGCGCTGCACCCGACGGCTCCCGTCACCGGGAGCCGGCAGGTCAGGGTTTTTGGGAAGATGACGGTGAAGGCGGCCCGGCTCAGCGGGCGTAGGCCACCTTGCCGTCGAGGATGGTCATGTCCACGGGGATGTCCGCGAGCTTTTCCTTGGGAGCCGTGAGGGGATCCTGCCCCAGGACCACGAAGTCGGCGATCTTGCCCACCTCGATGCTGCCGAAGTCCTTCTCGAGGAAGCTCGCCTCGGCGCTCCAGATGGTGAACATCCGGATGCCGTCCATCACGCTGATCGCCTCTTCCGGCTGGGTGATCGTGCCGAATTTGGTGTCGCGGTTCACGGCGCGGGCGATCGAGAACATCGGATAGGTGGCGAAGTTCTGGGTGCCGATGGTGTCGACGCCGCCCGGTGGGCGGAAGCCGCGGTCGATCATCGTCTTCATGGGGAAGAACTTGACGTCCGGCTCCTGCACATTGAGGTCGGTCAGGCGCCACAGGAAAGCAACCTGCGGCGAAGGGATGATGTTAAGCCGCTTCATCCGCTCCAGCCGCGCCTCGGTGCGGGCGGGATCCTGCACCAGGAAGTGGCCGAAGTGCTCGATGCGCAGGCGGTCGTCAGGGCGCGCGCCGGCCGCCTTGGCGGCCTCGAAGGCGTCCAGCACCATGTCCTGGCCGCGATCGCCGTTGGCGTGGACCTGGATCTGCCAGCCGGCCTGGTAGGCTTCCCGCACGAGGCGGTTAAGTGTCTCCTGATCGTAGCTGACGCCGCCGGTGTTGTTGGGAATCCAGCTCGTGCCCGAGCCGTTCCAGAACGGCTTGTAGACCGCCGCCGTGGTGCCCCAGACGCCGTCCTGGATGAACTTGATCCCGCCGTAGCGCAGCCAGTGGTCCCCGGCCTCGGGCTTGATGCCCATGGCTTCGAGCTGTTGCACCGGCTGATCAGCCGTCAGGCTGCCGAGCTGGTCGCCAATCCCCTTCTTCGGCACGAAGATGTTCATCCGCACGCGCGTCGGCAGGCGGTTCTCGGCCTTCAGTTCGCCGAACGCCTTGTAGGCCTCCAGGTCGGACATGTCCGAGACGGTGGTGACGCCGCGCTTCAGGTAGAAGTCCTCCAGGATGTAGCGGAGGGCCTCCTTCTTCTCGGGATAGGTGAAGGTGGGCGTCATGCCCTTGGGCCACGGCGCGGGCGCATCACGGATGATCGCGACTTCGCCGTTCGCCGCGCGCTCGTAGCGCCCAGGCGTGCCCGGCGCCGGATCGGGGTAGTCCTTGGTCAGGCCCATGATCTGGGCCGCCTTGCTGTTGATCAGGTGGTCGTGGACACTCCACATCAGGTCGACCGGATTGTCCGGGAACGCCGCGTCCAGCTCTTCGCGCGTCGGCATCACCTGGTTGTACGTGCCCTGCCCGACGAGCCAGGCGCCGGCCGGCAGCTTCTCCGCAGCCTCCTTCAGCTTTGCGATGATCGCCGCGCCGTCCTTCAGGGGCGGGACCTGGATGTTGATGAGGTGCGCCTCGACGTTGGCCATCCCCGCCACGTGCGAGTGGGCGTCGATGAAACCCGGCAGCAGCGGCCGGCCCTTGAGGTCGATCACCTGCGTCTTCGGGCCGCGCCAGGCCGACACGTCGCCCACGGCGACGATCCGATTGCCCTTCACGGCCACCGCCTCGGCGATGGTGTCCTTGGGATCGACGGTGATGACCTTGCCGTTGACCAGCACCAGATCGGCGACCTGCCGCTCCGCCGCCCAGCCCACGCTGCCCGCGGTCAGGGCCATCGCCCCGGCCATGGCCACCAGAATGCGCCTCGTCGTCTGCATGCCCACCTCTCCTTTTCGCCGATAGCACCGGAGCGGCCGGCCGGCGCCAAGGTGTGAACGGGGCTGCGCCCGGTGATCAGCGATCACCACGCCCCCCCGCGGATAAGGGCGAAGTCGTCCTTGCCGTTGGCTTAGGCCAGATCCGTTTGGCCCACCCTGGAAATGGGCACAGGCGCATGGAGGCGCGCTAGGCTCTCCTTGGTCGCACCCCCCATCGACGTACCGCCGCCCCGCCCTGTCGCATCGCCGATCGCCGGTGTATGAAACCGGCTCCGCCGGGCCGGGCGGCGCCCGAAGGGGCAGGTGAGACGCTGGACGTGGAGCGATGATGAGCGAAGCGAAGAGCCCCGACCTGGCCGAGCCGCGCCCCGCGAGGCGCCGCAACGTCGACCGGAGCGCCGCGACCCGGGAAAAGATCCTCGCGGCCACCGTCGATTGCCTCTACTCGCTGGGCTACCACCAGACGACCACGGTGGTGGTGACGGAGCGGGCGGGCGTCAGTCGCGGCGCCATGCTCCACCACTTCCCGTCCAAGGCCGATCTGATGATCGCGACGATCCAGTACGTGCGCGATCAGATGAGCATCGCCCACCAGGAGAAGCTGGCCCCGATCCCGGACGTTCGGGAGCGTTTCCGGGCCCTGGTGGACGTGCTGTGGGCCCAGTTCCGCCAGCCGCTGGGCGTCGCGCGGATCGAACTGCTGCTGGCCTCCCGCAGCGACCCCGTGTGTGGCCCCTATTTCGCCAGCCTCACCGTCGAACTGGATCGGCGACACAAGGAGGCCATCTGGCCGCTGGCCCAGCGGCTGGGATTCACCGACCGCAAGACCGCCGACGCCATAGTCCAGCTCTATGCCGCCGCCGTGCGGGGCCTGGCTATCGATGCCCTGCAGCCGGCCCTCCGGTCAGGCGCCCAGAACGCCATCAACCTGCTGCGGGACACCATGCTGCTCTGGGCGGACCGCCAAGCGCAGGCCGCTGAGAACCGCCCCTGACGCCGGGCGGTCGGCGATCGGCCGACCCGTCGCGGCCGACCCAAACAAGCCCAGAGGATTTGCGTCTCTTCAGGCGCATCATGCACGCTGCACGCCTCGCCTTCATCCTCTAAAGCCGTTCCCAGCTTAAGAACTTCCCAAACGATCCAAGATCAACGTTCGTTATTTGCCCACTTCTTGATTTACATAACTCAACTCAATTCCTCAGGACACGATCACATCGCTATCAACCTGATCGTTCCTCCGCGCCCGCGCGCATTTTTTCTTTTGGAAGTCAGCCGAGAGCACTTGAAGAAGACCCACGGAATCTGGAGGATGCCAGCGCGGTCCGTTCGGCCGCCCAAGCCCTCAGGAGGAACGCCGGTTGACCGCGGCTGAAGTGCTGCTCGTGCTGCTGCTCGTCACGCCGTTCGCGGCCAGCTTGGCCGCCGCGGCGCTACGGCCACACGCGCGGAACCTCGCCGCTGGCGTCGCCATAACCGCCATGGCCCTCGGCCTGGGTTTCGCCCTGGCCCTGTCGCCGCAGATCACCGGCAGCCAGCCGGCGCGGTTCGCCGTCGAATGGGCGCCCAGCCTCGGCCTCGACTTCAGCCTCCGGGCGGACGGCTTCGGCTGGATCTTCCTGATGCTCATCTCGGGCATCGGCCTGCTCGTCAGCGTATATGCCCGCTATTACATGTCGCCCGCCGATCCGGTGCCGCGGTTCTACGCGCTGCTGCTGGCCTTCGCGGGGGCGATGGTGGGGCTCGTGCTCTCGGGCAACGTCATCCAGCTGGTCATCTTCTGGGAAATGACCAGCCTGCTGTCCTTCCTGCTGATCGGATACTGGCACAGGGGCGCGGCCGCGCGGGAGGGGGCGCGCACCGCCCTGATCGTCACATCGGCCGGGGGCTTCTGCCTGCTGGCCGGACTGCTGCTGCTGGCGCGGATCGCGGGCAGCTACCAGCTGGAGGACATCCTCGCCGCCCGGGAGGCGATCCACGCCAGCCCGCTCTATACCCCCGCCGTGATCCTGGTCCTGCTCGGCGCCTTCACCAAGAGCGCCCAGTTCCCGTTCCACTTCTGGCTGCCGCAGGCCATGGCGGCGCCCACGCCGGTTTCGGCGTACCTCCACTCGGCCACCATGGTGAAGGCCGGCGTCTTCCTGATGGTGACCCTGTGGCCGGCGCTGTCGGGCGGCGCCACCTGGTTCTGGCTCGTGACCACCGCCGGGCTGATCACCCTCGTCCTCGGCGCCTTCATGGCGATCGTTCAGAACGACCTGAAGGGGGTGCTGGCATATTCGACCATCAGCCACCTCGGCCTGACCACCTTCCTCCTGGGCCTCGACAGCCCGCTGGCCTGCGTCGCGGCGATCTTCCACATCATCAACCACGCGGTGTTCAAAGCCTCGCTGTTCATGGCCGCGGGCGCCGTGGACCACGAAGCCGGGACCCGCGACATGCGCCGGCTGGGCGGCCTGGTCCGGGTGATGCCCATCACCACCCTGCTAGCCACGATCTCGGCCGCCGCCATGGCCGGCGTGCCGCTGCTGAACGGCTTCCTCTCCAAGGAGATGTTCTTCGAAGAGACGCTCGCTACCCGGGGGGGCGCTGCGCTCGACTTCCTGCCGACCCTGGCCGCGGTGCTGGCGAGCGCCTTCTCGGTGATCTACTCCCTGCGCTTCCTCGGGGGCGTGTTCTACGGCAAGCCCAAGGGTGATCTGCCGAAGCAGCCGCATGAGCCGCCCATCTGGATGCTGGCGCCGATCGGCCTGCTGGCGATGATCTGCCTGGTCGTCGGCATCCTTCCGGCCCTCACGGTGGGCCCCGCCCTGCAGCGGGCTTCCGAGGCGGTGCTCGGCCTGCGGACCCCGACCTACATGCTCTCGCTGTGGCACGGCTTCACCCCGGCCCTGGCCATGAGCATGGTGGCGCTGGTGGGCGGGATCGCGATCTATGCGGTCTTCCGCAACCGCCTCCTCAGCCTCAAGACGCTCAGCCTCGGCCGCTTCAGCGCCAAGGCCGTGTTCGAACGCATCCTGCACTTCCTGACCGAAACCGCCCCGGACCGGATCGAGCGGCGCTTCCCTGGCGATCGCCTGCAGCCGCAGCTGATGCTGGTCCTGGCCGTGGCGCTGGGCGCCGCCCTGATCGCCCTGGACGGTCGCGTCCTGAGCCTGCGGGCCGATGCGCTCTCCACCCTCGACCCCGCCTTCCTGATGTTGTGGATCATCGGCAGCGCCTGCGCCATCGGCGCGGCCATGGCCGCCAAGTTCCACCGTCTGGCCGCCCTGATCCTGATGGGCGGGGCGGGGCTGATCTCCTGCATCTCGTTCGTGTGGCTGTCCGCCCCGGACCTGGCGACCACCCAGCTGCTGGTCGAGGTGGTGACCACCATCCTGATCCTGCTGGGCCTGCGCTGGCTGCCGCCGCGGATCCCCATGCGCGAGGATCGGACCCTGCCGGTCCGTCTGCGGCGCACGCGAGACGCCGCGCTGGCGCTGGCGGCGGGCGCCGGGATGGCTGCGTTCTCATACGCGGTGATGACCCATCCGGTGGACGGGTCGATCTCGCAGTTCTTCCTCGAGCGTTCGTACCTCGATGGCGGCGGCCGCAACGTGGTCAATGTGATCTTGGTCGACTTCCGCGGCTTCGACACCTTCGGCGAGATCACCGTTCTCGCCATCGTCGCCCTGTCGGTGTTCGCCCTTCTGCGGCGCTTCCGCCCCAGCCCCGAGAGTCTCGAACCCTTGGCCCAGCGCCAGGGCCAGGAGGCCGCCCAGGCCCGCCAGCGTGAGGGCCCGCGCGCCCACGCCTTCATGGAATACCTGCGCGTGCCCGGACTGATCATCCAGCTGATGACCCCGATCATCCTGCTCTTCGCCCTGCACCTGCTGCTGCGCGGCCATGACATGCCCGGCGGCGGCTTCTCCGCAGGCCTCACAGCCTCGGTGGCGCTGATCCTGCTCTACATGGCGGGTGGCGTGCGGTGGGTGGAAGCTCGGGTCCGGGTGCTCCCGGTCCGCTGGATCGCCACCGGCCTGCTGCTGGCCGCGGCCACCGGCGCGGGCTCGTTCATCTTCGGCTACCCGTTCCTGACCTCCTACTTCACCTATCTGGACTTCGGTCCGCTCGGCCGGGCCCCCATGGCCACCGCCCTGCTGTTCGACCTGGGCGTGTTCAGCGTGGTCGTCGGCTCGACGACCCTGATCCTTGTCTCGCTCGCCCACCAGTCGCTGCGGCGGCCCAGGTCGCGGCCTAAGCCGACGGCGGCCGACGAACAGCCGGAAGGGACCGTCTGATGGAAATCGTGCTCGCCGCCGCCATCGGTGTCCTCACCGCCTCGGGCGTCTGGCTCGTGCTCCGGCCCCGCACCTTCCAGGTGATCGTCGGCCTGACGCTCATGTCCTACGCCGTGAACTTGTTCATCTTCTCGACGGGCGGGCTGCGCATCGGCGCGGAGCCGATCCTGAAGGGTAAGGCGGGCACCCTCGCGGGGTACGCCGATCCCCTGCCGCAGGCCCTGGTGCTCACGGCCATCGTCATCAGCTTCGCCACCACCGCCCTGCTGCTGGTCGTCGTGCTGGCGGCGCGCGGCCTGACCGGTGCGGACCACGTGGACGGCAAGGACTGAACGCGTGACCGCCCACCTGCCCATCCTTCCCATCCTGCTGCCCCTGGTGGTCGGCGCGGTGCTGCTGCTCATCGGCGGCCGCGCGCGTCGGACCGAAGCTGCGCTGGCGGTCGGCAGCTGCATCGCCTTGCTGATCACGGCCATCGTCCTTGTGTTCCAGGTGGACACGGGCGACGGCGCCCTCGCCGCCACCTACCGGCTGGGGGACTGGCCGGCCGCGGTGGCCATCGTCCTGGTGGCCGACCGCCTCGCCGCCCTGATGGTGCTGCTGGCGGCCATCCTCGGCCTGCTCAACACCGCCTTCGCCCTGAGCCGCTGGTCGCGCCTGGGCCCGTACTACAGCGCCCTGTCCCAGTTCCTGCTCATGGGCCTGAACGGCGCCTTCCTCACCGGCGACCTGTTCAACCTCTTCGTCTTCTTCGAGATCCTGCTGGCGGCATCCTACGGCATGCTGCTGCACGGCTCGGGCGAGCGGCGGGTGGGTGCGGGGCTGCACTACATCGTCCTGAACCTGGCCGCCTCGCTGCTGTTCCTGGTGGGGGTCAGCGCCATCTTCGGCGTCACCGGCACCCTGAACATGGCCATGCTGGCGGAGCGGATCCCCCTCGTGCCCGACGCCACCCGTGGCCTGCTGCACATGGGCGCGGCGATCCTCGGCATCGCCTTCCTGGTGAAGGCGGCGGCCTGGCCCTTGGGCTTCTGGCTGCCACGCACCTACGACGCCGCCGTCCCCCCCGCGGCCGCCATGTTCGCGATCATGACCAAGGTCGGCATCTATGCCGTGCTTCGCCTGGGCCTGCTGCTGTTCGGGGCCGAAGCCGGGGCCTCGGCGGGTTTCGGCCGGGACTGGGTGTTCGTGGCCGGCGCCGTGACCCTGGCGGTGGGCGTGGTCGGCGTGCTGGCGGTGCGGGACCTCGGCCGCCTCGCCGGCTACTGCCTGGTGGTCTCCGTCGGCACCCTGCTCGGTGCGGTGGTCTTCGCCGACGTGAACGCCCTGGCCGGCGCGCTCTTCTACATGGTCGTCTCCACCCTTGGCGCGGCGGCGTTCTTCCTGCTCAGCGGCGTGATCGCCGCCAACGGGGCCGACGAGTTCGAGGATCCGTCGGCCCTCGAGGCCTTCGACCCCGCCGACGAAGGCTCCTTCACCGAGGAGGACGAGAGCCCGGTTGTCATCTCGGCGCCGGTGGGCCTGCTCAGCGCCGGCTTCCTCATCTGCACCCTGGTGATCGCGGGCATGCCGCCCCTGCCGGGCTTCCTGGCCAAGGTCGCCATCCTCGCGCCGCTGCTCGACGCCCCGGTCGGCCCCGCGCCAGGCGCGGCGGCCCTGATGGCCGCCCTCATCATCGGGTCCAGCCTGTTCGTGCTCATCGCACTTGCCCGGGCGGGCATCCAGCTGTGGTGGGCCGAGCCTGACCGCATTCCGCCGACGATCCGCGTGGGCGAGGCGGCGCCGATCGCCGCCGTCCTGGGCGGCCTGCTCGCCCTCACCGTGATGGCGCAGGGGCCAATGGCGTTCATGCAGCGCACCGCCGCCGAGGCCTCCGAGCCGAGCCGCTACATCCAGTCGGTCCTGGGGAGCGAGACTCCATGAGGCGAGTTCTTCCCTACCCGGCCATGAGCCTGTTCGTGACGGCCACCTGGCTGGTGCTGAACCAGTCGCTGGCCCCCGGACATCTCCTGATCGGGGCAACAGCCGGCCTTGTCCTGGGGGCTGCCTTCGGGCGCCTGCAGCCGCCTCCGCTGCGCATCCGCAACCGCTGGCGGTTCGTGCGCCTGATGGGTGTGGTGCTGGTGGACGTAATCCGCTCCAACCTCGCCATGGTCGCCATCCTCGTGGGCGGCCGCTGGCGCGGCGTCAGCTCGGGCTTCGTGACGATCCCGCTGCAGCTGAAGGACCCTTACGGCCTGGCCATCCTCGCCTGCATCATCACGGCCACGCCGGGCACCATCTGGATGAGCTATCGGGCCTCCGACGGCCACCTGCTGATCCACGTCTTCGACTTGATCGACGAGGACGAGTGGATAGCCACCATCACCCAACGCTACGAGACCCCGCTGCGGGAGATTTTCGAGTGAGCGCCACCCTCCTCCTTGTCTCGATCATGGTCGCCCAGATCATGCTGGTGATGGCCATGGGCCTGTTCGTCACCCGGATGGTGCGCGGCCCCCGGGCGCAGGACCGGGTCGTGGCCCTGGACGCCTTCTATGTGACCGGCATGCTGCTGCTCATCACCCTGGGCATGCGCACCGGCAGCACGCTCTATTTCGAATCCAGCGTGATCATCGCCCTGCTCGGCTTCGCCACCACCGTAGCCCTCGCCAAGTTCCTCATGCGCGGCGAGGTGGTCGAATGAACGCCGCCCACGCCATCCCCCTTCCCATCGCGCTGGTCATCAGCCTCTGCCTGCTGGCCGGGGCGTTCCTGGCCCTGGTCGGCGCCGTGGGGCTGTTCCGCCTGGAGTCCTTCTACAAGCGCGTGCACGCCCCAACCCTGGGCTCCAGCCTGGGCATGGCCCTGATCCTCACCAGTTCCATCCTCTATTTCTCGACCGTCCGGAACGAACTGGTCGTCCACGAACTGCTCATCGCCGTCTTCCTCACCCTGACAACGCCCATCAGCCTGATGCTCATCGTCCGCGCCGGCCTGGCGCGCGATCGGCGCGAGGGCGATCCGGAGGTGCCGCCGGTGGAAACCGACGACGAACACTGAGTCGCGCCAGTCCGTCGTAGGGGAGGGCTTGAATACCTGCCCTCAGGCCCGACCTCCTGCCCGCTTCCGATCCGGTGGCGGTGATGCGGCCCACCTGAAGCGCTAGGGCCCGCGCCCGCGCGCGCCTTCCCAAGCTTCATCGCAGAGACGCCGGGCGGCGATCACGCCCGCGCGTCCGAACCCACGAGCAGCCAAACCACATGGAGATGGGAATGCCTCTCCACGAACGGATCGCCGCCGCTCTCCTTTAGCCGCCTCTGGTCGCGCCCCGCCTCAGAACGGGAAGAAGGCGGGGATCGCCACCACCGCCACCACGCCGGTGACTATGTTGAGCGGCAGGCCGATCCGGACGAAGTCCATGTAGGTGTAGCGCCCAAGTTCGTAGACCAGCACATTGGTCTGGTAGCCGAACGGCGTGGCGAAAGCGGCGCTCGCCGCCAGCATCACGCCCACCAGGAACGGCTGGGGACTGACGCCAAGGCTCTCGGCCAGCGCCACTGCCACGGGCGTGAGCAGCACGGCCACCGCCGCATTGGAGAGAATCTCCGTCAGCGCGAGGGTGATGGCGTAAAACAGGGCCAGGGCCAAATGCGGGCCCAGGCCGTGCACCAGGGTGGCGAGGCCTGTCGTGGCGGCTGCGGCCAGGCCCGTCACCTCCAGGGACAGCCCCACCACCACCATCCCGGCGATGAGGAGCAGGATCTCCGGCCGCAGGCCGCGATAGGCCTCGTCCGCGCTGATCACCCGCGTCAGGATCAGCACCACCGCACCGGTGAACGCCGCCGCCGCGATCGGCGCATAGCCGACGGCCGAGACCGCCACCACGGCGACGAAGACGGCCAGGGCGGCCAGGCCGCGGCGCAGGTCCAGGGGGCGTCGCTCGATGAACAGGCTGGCGTCGCCCACGGCCACGTCCCGGCCGGCCCCTGCGTCCTCCAGAGCCTCGGCCATGCTGGGCGCCCCGTGCTCGTCGCGACCGCGGAGCAGCCGAGGCGCAGCGAACACCAGGTACAGCGCCCCCACCAGGGCGACGATCGCCGCCACGGGGGTAATGTCGAACAGCCGGAACCCGGGCTGGCCCGCCGACCGGGCCATGTCATTCACCAGCAAGTTGGTCGACGTGCCGATCAGGGTGCAGGACCCGCCCAGGATGGTGACGTACGAGAGCGGGATCAGGAACCGCTGCGGCGGCAGCTTGAGCGAAGCGGCCACGTCGCGCACCACGGGCGCCGCGAGCACCACGATGGGCGTGTTGTTGAGGAAGGCCGAGATCACTCCGCAGAAGCCGATCATCAGCCATACGCCCAGGCCGCCCAGCCGGCGGCACAGGCGGACGCCGAGCCGGATCAGCAGGGCGAGCAGCCCGGACAGCTCCATTGCGTAGGCGATGACGAACAGCGAGGCGAGGGCGATCAGCGCCGGGCTGGCGAAGGCGGCCTGCACTTCCACGGGCCGGACCACGCCGAGTCCCAGGAGTGTCGCCGCCCCGGCGAGGGCCACCACGTCGGCCCGCAGCCGATTCCAGATCAGGGCCGCCATGACGGCGACGAGCACGGCCAGTGCGCAGGCCTGGTCGAAGGTCATCAGCCTAGCCTATGTGACCCGGACCGCCGCTGCTATCGTCATCGCATGAAGACAGTCCCCGCGTGGGCAATCGGCGCGGCGTCGGCCTTGCTGCTTCAGGCCGGCTGCGGGCCGGCGCCCCAGGAGCCCGCCAGGCCACAGGCGCCGCCCGCCCCGCCCTCGCCGGCTCCTCCTGCGC
>JAEYNH010000156.1 GCA_023412655.1 Pseudomonadota bacterium
CCAGGAAGCCCCATGCGACTGCCCCCCTTCAACCGGCCTGCCCTCCTCGGCTCCCTTTGCCTCGCCCTGGTCATTCCGGCCGGAGCGCAGGCGGCCCCCCTCGGCGGCGATCGCGATCCGCTGAAGATGCTGAAGCAGGCCGACGCCAACCGCGATGGCCAGGTCACACGGGCGGAGTTCATCGCGGCTCGCGAGCGCTTGTTCGACCGGCTCGATCGCAACCGCGACGGCTTCGCCACCACCCAGGACCTTCCCCGTCGGGCCAAGCGCCGCGGTGGAGGTGAACGCATGGAGAGCCTGCGGGCCTCATTCGACGGCGACGGCGACGGCCGGATCAGCCGCCGCGAGTTCGTCGGTGGCCCGAGCGCCTTCGACCGGGTGGATGTGGACCGGGACGGCGTCGTGAGCCGCGAAGAGCTGGCCCAGGCCGTGCGCCTACTGGACCAGCGGCGTCGGTAGTCGCCGTCCGCGCCGGCTCAGCCAAGCGTGCCGAGCCGGCGGACGGTGCGGGCGCGCGCGCCCGCACCCAAGCGTCAGGGAAGCGCTTCCATGACGTCCTTCACGGGGAGGACGTCGCCGTACTTGTAGGCCATGTCGAACAGGTTGACCGCGTGGGAGACCTCGCTGCGGTCGTACACGCACTCCTCCGGGACGGTGACCCGGTAGTTGAAGGCGAAGCCGTCCACCACGGTGCCGCGCACGCAGCCGCTTGTGCTGCATCCGGTCACCACCAGGGTGTCGACGCCCTTGTCGATCAGATAGCTGGCGAGCGGCGTTCCAAAGAAGGCGCTCGGGTGCTTCTTGGGGACCAGGATGTCGCCCTCCATGGGGGCGATTTCCTCCGGGAAGTCATAGCCGCGGGCCGAGATGTTCATGATCTCCGGCACCTTCTGGCCGAGGCGCCCCGAGTCGTAGCCCATCTTGGGGGCCACATAGGGATAGATCACGGGGTGTCCGCGCTCGCGGAACAGCTTCAGCAGCGGCGCGATGTTGGCGATGGCGTTCCAGCCCACCTCGCCGCAGCTGGTCTTGAACTCTTCGATCGCCTCCCAGTAGGGGCGCGACTCCAGTCCGACCGTCCGATACTGGACATCGATGATCAGCAGGGCCGGCCGGGCCAGACGGCCCCTGAGGCAGGTGGCCGCCTCCCTAGAACGCGCTCGCCAGTGGCAGCTTGCGGATCCGTCGCCCGGTCAGCGCGAAGACGGCATTGGTCAGGGCGGGGACCACGCCGACGGTGGGGGGCTCGCCCATTCCTCCCGGATCGCGGGTGCTTTCGACGATATGGGTCTCGATCTCAGGCGTCTCGTCGATGCGCAGCAGCCGGTAGTCGTGGAAGTTCGACTGTTCCACGCGTCCTTTGGCGATGGTGATCTCCCCATACAGCGCCGCGGTCAGGCCGAAGATCACCCCGCCCTCCACCTGCGAGCGGACACCAGCGGGATTGATGACCTGACCGCAGTCGACCGCCACGGTCACGCGGCGCACCGCGGGCGGTCCTTCTGACGTGCGCTCGACTTCCACCACCTGCACCATGAAGGTGTTCCATGCATGCAGCAGGGACACGCCCCGCGCCCGTCCCGGCGAGGAGGGCGAGGTCCAGCCTGAACGGGCCCGCGCAAGTTCCAGCACCGCCCGGGCTCGCGGGTCTTCCGCCAACCGCAGGCGGTAGGCGATCGGATCCCAGCCGGACGCATGCGCCAGCTCGTCGATGAAGCTTTCGACGGCGAAGACACTGCGGAGCGGACCCACGCCACGCCACCAGCTGGTGGTGACCGGGCTCTCCTCACGGACATATTCCACTCGCCAGTTGGACAGGCGGTACGGCGCGTCCACCGCCCCGTGGACGGCATCGACGTCGACGCCCTTGAAGGCGGCGGGGTAGAGTCTCGCCATGATCGAGGATCCGGCGATCCGATGACTCCAGGCGACCGGCAGACCCGCGTCGTCGAGCCCGGCTTCCATCCGATCCACATAATAGGGTCGAAGACGGTCCGCCCTCAGGTCTTCCTCTCGCGGCCAGATCACCTTCACCGGCCCCGCCACGTGCCGGGCGATCTGCACGGCGCGCTCCACCATGTCCGTCTCGAGCCGCCGACCGAAGCCACCCCCAACGAGGAAATTGTGCAGCGTCACCGCTCCGACGGGGAGGCCGGCGGCCCTCGCCGCCGCGGCGCGCGCAGCCTGGGGAACCTGGGTGCCCAGCCAAACCTCGCATCGCCCATCCGACAGCTCCACCGTGCAGTTCAGCGGCTCCAGCGCGGCATGGGCGAGGAAGGGTTGCTCATAGACCGACTGGATCCGCGTCGCCGACGTGGCCAGAGCTCGGGCCGCGTCGCCTGTATCGCGGGCCACCGCTCCAGCCGACGCGGCCGCCTCCTGCAGACGCGCGACGATGTGGGCCTGATCGAGCCCGCTGTTGGCGCCGGAACCCCATTGCGGGTCCGCGGCCGCGAGCCCCTGCATGGCCGCCCAGGTATGGTCGGCCACCACGGCGACGGCGTCGGCCAGCCTGATGACCTGCCGCACGCCATCCACACGACGCGCGGCGGCTTCGTCCACGCCCGCAAGGCTCCCGCCGATTTCCGGGCAGATCGCGAGCACGGCGATCTTCAGGCCCGGCGCCCGATGATCGATGCCGTACATCGTCGTGCCGTCGATCTTCGCCGGGGCGTCCAGTCGGGGTTGGGACCGGCCGATCAGCCGGAACTGGTCGGCGCTCTTCAACGCCGGCTCGTCATCAGGAGGCGGCAGTGTGGCGGCCAGCGCCGCCACGTCGCCGTAGCCGAGCCGGCGCCCGGAGGCCGGATGGACCACTTTTCCGTCCTCGGCTCGGCAGGACTGGGGCGGCACGCCCCAACGCCGCGCGGCCGCAGCAACGAGGCGGGTCCGCGCCGACGCCCCGGCCTTGCGAAGGGGCAGCCAAGTGTCGCGGATGGAACTCGACCCTCCGGTCGATTGGCTGACGCCGTCCATTCGGGCCGCCTGGCCCGGCGGGATTTCTATGCTGACCCGCGCCGGATCCACCTCGAGTTCTTCCGCCAGGAGCACGGCGATCGCCGTGAACACGCCCTGCCCCATCTCCGTCTTCGGCAGGGAGAGCGTCACCTCGCCCTGGGCGTCGATGCGAACGAAGGCGTTAGGCGCGAACGGCTGAGCGCCCGCGTCTGCTGGGGCCGCCCGCCCCTCCAGACTGAACGCCACCGTCAGGGCGCCGCCGCCGAGCCCTGCGAGGATCCGCCGGCGATCCGGTCCCGCTGCTCCGCTCATCCGGCCGCCGCCTTGTGGATGGCGGCGCGAATGCGGGGGTACGTCCCGCAACGACACAGGTTGCCCGCCATGGCCGCGTCGATGTCGGCGTCCGTCGGCTGCGGCGTCTTGGTGAGCAGCGCCGTGGCGGCGACGATCTGGCCGCTCTGACAATAGCCGCACTGCACGACGTCGAGCTCGCGCCAGGCCGCCTGAACCTTCCGCCCGATCGGGGTGGCCGCCACCCCTTCGATGGTCAGCACGCGGGCATCTCCCACTTCACCGAGCGGCGTCACGCAGCCGCGCACAGGCTCGCCATCCACCAGCACCGTGCAGGCTCCGCAGAGGCCGGCTCCGCAACCAAACTTCGAGCCGGTCATGCCGAGGAGGTCGCGCAGGACCCAAAGCAACGGCATCGCAGGATCGGCCTCCACCTCGCGCAGAGATCCGTTCAGCGCCAGTCGATGCTTCACCTTGCGGCTCTCCCAATGCGGTTCAGGCGTCTCAAGCGCGCGCCGGTCCAGCGCGTCCGGCCACGCCGAAAGGACGGGCCAGCGGTCTCGATCGCCGCTGGCCCGAGGTCAGCGCAGATCTTGATCCGCGCTTCGGGGGACAGAGGATGCTTCGTCTACGACGGGGGCCTCGTCCCGTCCGGCGTCAAACGCGTCCCGAATGGTGACGGAGGCTCACCGCCGCGAAGACGCCCAGCCCTCACGCCGGCGGGATGGTTGGCGGTGGCCGGCAGCTGGGCTCTCGCCGCTCGAACGTCAGGATTCCGCCGGGGCGCTCGCTCCCGTCCGCGGCGACCTCCACAAGCTGCGAGCTCATTTCGCAGCCGTCCGCCGACACCGTCCGGCGCAGTATGCGGAACACCCGGCCGTCCTGTTTCCAGTGGCGTTCCCGCGTCAGGCGGTCGGTGCGGTGCAGCACCACGCCTCCCAGACGGCTTTCGTCGGGTCCGCCGCCGCCGGTGAGCCGGGTGGCGCTCGGGTACTCCCTGCCGTCGTAGCGGGCGACGTAGTCGGTGATCTGCAGGCGACCGTCCGTGGTCAACAGCTCCGAACGGTAGGTCTCCTCGTCATCCCGAACGGAGATGGTCAGCACCTGGCTCACCGTGCCGCCGAGCCGCGGGCCCGGCGCCAGGGTCCAGACCCCGCTAAACGGGTCGGAAGGCTCGGCCGCCGCTGGACTGGCGACGAGCGCGAGGACCAGGCCGAGCACCGGGAGGATGGGGGAGCAACGCCGGCTCATGGCTTCAGTCCCCCCGGATCGACGAGGGACGACGCCCCCCGCTCTCGGCGGGCGCATCGGGGGTATAGGCGCCGGCCACCGCCCGGCAACGCTCAGGCAGGTTAGCGATGACGCTTTCCCGGGTCGCCAGCAGCTGATCCCTGACAAGTGGCCGGGCGCGCAGCTCGGCCACCTCGGCGGCCGTGTAGGGC
>JAEYNH010000231.1 GCA_023412655.1 Pseudomonadota bacterium
GGCCCAGGGTCACCGACGAGTCGCGGTATTCGCCACCGAACACGCCCGGCTGCAGACCACCGCCGACCGAGTTGGTCGCAGCGAAGTCCAGGTCCGAGCCGCCGAGATAGCGGTAGGTCAGATCGACGTTCAGGCGATCGGTCGCCTTCCAGGCCAGACCAGCGATCAGCTGCCAGGCGAAGGCGGTGTCGTCGTCGTCGATCGTCAGGTTCTGGATGGCCGGGTTCGCCGCGGTGAACGGGCCCGGGACATTCGAGAACTGGCCGGTGGCGTCGATCTTGGTGTGATTGATGCCGATGCCGGCGCCGATGAACGGGTTGATCGAGGCGTTCGGCAGGATGTCGTAGATGACATTGCCCATGACCGTCCACGAGGTCACGTCACCGTCGGGCGAGCCGCAGGTGGCCGCAGCGGCCGTGCGGATCACGCCGGGCGTGCAGAGGCCGATGATGGCTTGGTTCGAGCCGCCGCGGATCGAATCGAGGTCACCGCCGCGATATCCGAGCTCAAGTTCGACGCGCCAGTGGTCCGACAGCTGGTAGCCGAGGCGGGCGAAACCGGCCCAGTCGTCTTCCTGCTTGAAGTCCCAGTTATAAGCGCTGCCATTCGGCGCGTTGTTCGAGGATTCAAGCTCGAACTCTTGCGGCCAGTGATAGCCCAGATCGACCGCGCCATACCAGCCGACTTGCGCTTGTGCGGCGGACGCGGCGAACGCCGCAGCCATCGCGGCGCCTGCCAGGAGTTTCAACTTCATAATCAGAGCCCTCTCGTTGCCCTCAGGTGGTGCGGCCTATCGACCCAGGCCGCTTTATAACAAGGCCGTCGGTTTGCGTAAGTGTCGCCGAAGCCACACTCCCACCCCAATCTGGCCACCCTCTCCCGGCCTTGGCAGGACGTTGGATGTGACCTTCACAATGAAGGAGTCACTAACGCGAGTTAATCGCGCTCCCACAGCCCCGCTGCAGACCGGACCTATGCCCGGTCAGCCGGAAAACCTCTAACCGAACACCTCCGCTTTTCCACAGCAAGCTTTGCCGGACGGCGCTTGAATGCTGACGGAACCAGTTGAGAATATTTGGAAAGCAGTGAAAGGGACGCAGGCACACGCCGCGAACGTTCGTCCGCGCTCAACGCCCGTGAATGCTGGCTCCCCGCCGGCATAATCCCCTCTCAAGACCTGCTGGCCCTACGCGGACCTCCGCCGACAACGGTCACGCTTATGCTTGGTTCCCGACAAAAGAGCCGGCTCGGCAATTTTTTTTTCGGCGCCGAAATGGCGCCTCGGTTTCGCCAACCAAGAACGGCGTTGGGACACCTCAGTTCACGGCTGATCCGCCGCTCGCCGGAACCTGCGCCTTCGCCCACCCATGGCGTCCGGGCGATTGAGCGCCGCGCGGAATTCGTCGCGCCGCTCGTGGATGGAGGCGATCACCAGGCCCATGGGCACCCCCATCCCGACGAGGACCGCTTCCGACAGCTGGAGACTAGCTTCGACGGTTTCGGGCACCGCATCGGTGGCGCCAAGGTCATAGAGGCGCTGGGCGTGCCTGGCGTCCCTCGCGCGGGCGACGATGGTAAGATCCGGCCGCATGGCCCTGGCCACGGCGACGATCGTCTCCACCCCTTCAGGATTGTCCATGGTGACCACCACTGCCGGCGCATCCGCCAGGCCGCAACGCTCCAGGAACTCGGGCCGCGCCGCATCCCCAAAATAGATCGCCTCGCCCGCCCGGCGCCCCTGCTCCACCAGTCGCGGATCAAGCTCGGCGGCGAGCCAGGGAATCTGGTGACGCTTGAGCATTTCGCCGACGAGACGACCGACGCGGCCGTAGCCGACCACCAGGACCTGGGGCGTCGGCTTGTCGACCTCGCCCTCGCCGCCCGCCACCGGAGCGGGCTCCGCCGGAAGCTCCGTGGGCGTCAGGCGGCGTCCGCTGAGGCGCAGGCTGATCATGGCCAGCAGCGGAATGCAGAACATGGAAAGGGTGGCGGCCACCAGAGCGGTCTGGCCGGTGAGCCGGTCCACCAGGCCATCATTCATGGCCTGGCCAAGGATCACAAAGGCGAACTCGCCGGCCCCCGCGAGCAGGAGCGCCGCCTCGGCTGCCGGTCGCGTCTTCAGGCCGAACGCTCTGGCGAGGCCGAACACCACGGCGGTGTTGAAGGCGATCATCGCTGCGGCCGCGCCCACGATGACGACGGGCCGCTCCAGCAGCAGCGGCACATCCAGCTGCAGGCCCACCGAAATGAAGAAGACACCGAGCAGCAGGCCCTTGAACGGCTCGACACGGACTTCGACCTCGTGGCGGAACTCGGTTTCGGCCAGCAGCAGGCCGGCGATGAACGCGCCCAGGGCCATGGACAGGCCGGTGAGCGCGCTGACCAGGCCAGACCCGATCACCACCAGCAGACAGGCGGCGACGAACAGCTCCTCGCTCTTGGCCTTGGCCACGGAGCGCAACATGGGGCGCAGGAGCAAACGGCCCAGGACCAGCAGCAGGACGACCCCAAGCACCGACGGCGCCAGGGAGAGCAGGAGCCGCTCGGCCAGGGACTCATCTGAGGCGCCGCGCGCCATCAGCGCCAGGGTGACCAGGATCGGCGCTACGGCCAAGTCTTGGAAGAGCAGGACCGAGAAGGTGGCTCGCCCCGCCGAAGAATGCTGGCGCTTCTGGTCCGCCAGGATGGGCATGACGATGGCGGTTGAGGACAGAGCCATGGCCGCGCCGATGGCGAAGGCCGCCACGAGGGGCTGCCCAACCAGCGTGGCCACTCCCATGGCCGCCGAGAGGCAGACGCCGACCTGCAGGGCGCCGAGACCGAAAACGAAGCGTCGCAAGGCGCGCAGGCGCTCCCACGAAAGCTCCAGGCCGATCATGAACAGCAGGAAGACAACGCCCAGTTCGGCGAGCTGCGACAGCTCGTCGGGGTTCTGGATGGTGATGACTGACAGCCATTCGGCGTCGCGGGCCAAGGGCGCCAGGCCGCTGGGCCCCAGCAGGACCCCTGCCACCAGGAAGCCGAGGATGGGGCTGATCCGCCAGCGCCGGAACAAGGGCACCACCACGCCAGCGGTCGCCAGGAACAGGACAACGTCCTTGTAGGCGCCGGTCTCGACGTGGCCTTCCATTGTCGCTCCCGTGTGGGCGAGAGCCACTATGGCGCACCGTCCACCCTTGCGAAATCCCGCTGGCGGCCTAAACGCTTCGGCTCGTGAAAGCACCGTGCGCCACGATGACGCCAGTCTGCCCCCGGGCCGAACGCCGCGCGATGATCGCCCTCATGGCGGTGTTCGCCCTGCTCGTCCAAGCGCTGGTCCCAAGCCTCGCCGGCGCGGCGCCGGCCGGGCCGGACACGGCGGCCATCTGCACGAGCCACGGCCTGCAGACGATCCCGATGGGCGATGGACCGCCAGATCCGGGCGGCGGGCACTGCGACCATTGCCTTTGTCCGCCTATCGCGGCTCTCCCGCCAGCCCGTGGACCGACGGCTCTCGCCCCGCCGGCCGTGCTGCGCGACGACATGCCGGCGAGCCGGGCGGCCCTGCCGCCACGAGCCCGGCCGCCGCCCCGCCCGTTCGGTCAGGGACCGCCCGCTCCGACCGCCTGACGACCCGCTGGCGCGCACCTGCGCCCGTCACCACTGGTTCGGAAACAAGACATGACATTGCATCTGCACGCGCCCATGGGGCGCACCGATGGCTGCTTGGGGGCCCCGAAGGACTGCAAGCCCGCCACTCGCAGCCATATCTCCAACGGCGGGGCGTCGGCCTCGAAGCTCACCCAGACCGGAGGCGACACATGGACCTGCTGAAGATCGGACTTGTCGCCGGCGTCCTGGCGACTGCGGCCACCCCGGCCCTCGCCGCCCCGCAGGTGAGCTCCGCCTGGAGCCGCCCGGCCGCCGCCGGGACCACCGGCGCGGGCTTCATGATGCTGACCAATCCCGGCAAAGCTCCCGACGCGCTGGTGGCCGTGGAGAGCCCGGCCGCACGCTCAGTGGAAATCCATCGCTCGGTGATGAGCGGCGGCGTGAGCTCAATGCGGAAACAGGCCCGGGTGCCGCTTGCCCCCGGCGGAAGCGTGCTGTTCGCGCCCGGCGGATACCATCTGATGTTTATGGGTCTGAAAACGGCGCTGAAGAGCGGAGATCAGGCGCCCGCCACCTTGATCTTCGAGAGCGGCGCGCGGGTGAAGGCCAATTTCGAGGTCAGGGTGTCCGCGCCGCCTGAGGGACATCAACACCACTGATCGACCCGTTTTTGACCACTTCGTCAAAACGGAGCGGAGGCACAAAAAGTTCGGCCCGCTGAGGGGGATAATCTCAGCGGGCCGTCTTGAGCAGTCGCTCTGATTGAGCGGGCGTTTCCTCCCCGAAACGCCGGAGACCTTCGAACTTACGCCGTCATGTCTCTCGCCTCATGACAGAACGGCAATTTTCAGTCCGAGTCAACGCTACAACAACGGTTCTCGCCGTAACCCGATCAGAAATTTGCGATCAGGCGGATTTTCGGGCCAGGTTTCTGACTCCTTTGTCAAAAACCGTCGCCTTCAGGGTGTCGAGCGCTCGGCAACTCACGTCGAAGACGAACTCCGGTCGGGCAGCGGTCACCGGCCCCAGACCCGCGGCGGTGAGCGCCTGGGCCGCATCGGCGATCTGGCCTTCCTCCACCAGCAAGCCGTTGGGACGGCGCGAGGCGCCCCGGGCCACCAGCGAATCGACCACGGCCGATTCGGCGGCGTCGCCCCGGGCCGGCCAGATCAGCGTGGCCGAGCGCAGGGCGGCCTCCCGGCCGTCCAGCCCGCGCAGCAACCGCTCGGCCGCGGCCAGGGTCTCGCCGTCCCATGGCGCGCGGAGGCTGGCGGCCAGCTGCGCCTGGCTTTTCAGGATCACGCCGTCCGCCAGGACCTTCAGCCCGTTGGCCGCGAGGGTCGCGCCCGTGGTGGTGATGTCCACCACCAGCTCGGCCGACCCAGCCGCCGGCGCGCCTTCGGTGGCGCCGCCCGATTCGACGATCCGGTAGTCAGCCACCCCATGGCGGGCGAAGAACGCCCGGGTCTGCGACAGGTACTTGGTGGCCACCCGCATGCGCCGGCCGGTGCGGGCGAGGTATTCGGCGGCCACCTCGTCGAGGTCGGCCATGGTGTCGACGTCCAGCCAGCTGCGCGGGGCGGCGACCACCAGGTCGGCTCGGCCGAAGCCCAGGGCCTTCAGCAGCAGGACCCGAGAATCGAGATCCTCGCCGCGTTCACGCAGCAAGTCCTCGCCGGTGACCCCCAGGTGAGCCTCGCCCGTGTCCAGCGCCTCGGCGATATCCCCGGCCGACAGCAGCCGCACCTGCGCGCCGGCCAGACCCTTGAGGCTGGCCATGTAGCCACGGCTGCCGCCGGACACCGACAGCGGCAGGCCGCTGTCCGCCAGCCAAGCCTCCACCTGCTCCTTGAGGCGCCCCTTGGATGGGACGGCGATAACCAGGCCGCTCATTGTTCGCCCTCGCTCCAAGCCCGCCAGGGCCGCACCATGCAGCCCACGGCGCAGGCCTCGGCGCCGCCCAGCCGGGGCAGCAGGCTGTCGTAACGGCCGCCCACCGCCACCGGGCGTTCCTCGCCCAGGGCTTCGCTCACCACCTCGAAGGTCAGGCCGTCATAATAGTCGAAGGCGTGGCCCAGCGCCGGGGCGAAGGTCATGCGGTGGGGGTCCGCCACCTTGGCCAAGGCGCCGAGACGGATCGCCCAACCTTCCAGAGCCGCCTTCAGCGCCTCGTTGCGGCCGCCGGCCAGTTCCCCCACTTGGGCGAGGGCCGCATCGGGGGCGTCGTCGATGGCCATGAAGGAGCGGATCGCGGCGGCTTGGCCCTCGGTGAGCGCCGGCGCGGCGGCGGCTTCCGACTTGCGGACCAGGCGTGCGGCGATCTCCGCTGGGCCGCGGCCGCCCACCGGCTCGACCCCGGCCAGGGCCCACAGCTCCTCCAGCAGCGCGCCGGCCTGAGCCTCGGGCAGGCCCGAGAGAATGCCGGCCAGCGTGCCGCCTTGAGCACCGCCGCCCTCGCCCACTCGGGCGAGCTCGGCCTGCAGCAGGCGCGGACGGCCGGCCACCCGCTTGAGCCGCGCGGCCAGGGCGTCGGCCAGGGACAGGCTTTCGATGAACGGGCCGAACAGGCCCACATCGCCAAGACGCAGGGTGAGGTCGCTCCGCCCTCCCGCCAGCGAGGCGCGCCAGGCGAGGCCCGCGATCTCAGCGTCCTCCGCCTCGGGGGAGCCGCCGGGCTGGGCAAAGAGTTCGAGGCCCACCTGCAGGAACTCCTCGGGCCTCTCCGGTCCCGCCGAGGCGCGGAAAGCGGGGCCCCTGTAGACATAGCGGCCCTCAGCCGCGCCGCTCTGGATGTGCTGGCGGGCGATGGCGACGGTGAAGTCCGGGCGCAGGCAGGCTTCGGCCCCGCCCTCGGCCTGCACCACGAACAGGCGCGCCCGCATGGCCTCGCCAGCCAAGTCGAGGAGCAGGTTCAGCGGCTGCAGCAGCGGCGCGTCGGTGCGCGCCGCCCCGGCGGCGTCCAGCGGAGCTGAGATGGCGGCGAGCACCGCCTCCGGCACAGGCGGCTCGACGCGCATCAGCCGGCGTCCAGGATGCGGCGCAGGGCCTGGGCCAGCTCGGCGCGGGGAATGGTCTGCTGGCCGGGCCGCTGTTCCCGCCACTCGGCGTTGTCGGCCACCTTGCTGGCCAGTTCCCGGCCGAGGTCCAGGTCCTTGATGGTCACCGTGCCGGCGGCGAATTCGTCCTCGCCGACGATGACTGCGGCGGGCGCCCGCCGGCGATCTGCGTACTTCATCTGGGCCTTCATCCCCGATTGGCCAAGGTAGACCTCGGCGGGGATGCCGGCGGCGCGGATCTCACCGGCGAGGGCGAAGTAATCGGCCATGCGCGCCTGGTCGAAGGCGATGACCACGACCGGACCACGGACGGCCGAAGCAGCATCACGGCCCGCGGCGCGCAGCGCGGCCGCCAGGCGCGAGACCCCGAAGGAGAAGCCGGTGGCGGGCGTGCGCTCGCCGGTGAAACGGGCCACCAGATCGTCGTAGCGACCCCCGCCGCCGATGGAGCCGAAGGTCACCTTCTGGCCCTTCTCGTCCTGGGTGGCGAGCAGCAACTCGGCTTCGAAGACAGCGCCGGTGTAGTACTCGAGGCCGCGCACCACCGACGGGTCGATGATGGCCCGGTCGGGGCCGACGCCTAGCGCGGTGAGCGCCGCGTCGATGGCCGCGAGTTCGGCCAAGCCCTCGTCGCCCTCGGCCGAGCCGCCGACCACGTCGGCCAGCTTGCTCAGCGTGTCGAAGCGGCCGCCAACGCCGGCGGCGGTGAACGCCAGCACCCGTTCGGCGGCCGCCGCGCTTAGGCCCGCGCCCTTGGTGAAGGCCCCGGACTCGTCCATCCGCCCCTCGCCCAGCAGCAGGCGCACGCCGTCGGGACCGAGCCGGTCCAACTTGTCCACCGCGCGGAGCACGCCCAGCTTCTGGACGTCGTCGGTCACGCCCGCGGCGGCCATCAGGCCATTGAGCAGCTTGCGGTTGTTGATCTTGATCAGCGCCGAGCCCGCCGGCAGGCCCGCGGCCTCCAGCCCCTCCACCGCCATGGCGATGATCTCGGCGTCGGCCTCAGGCCGGGCCGATCCCACGGTGTCGGCATCGCACTGGACGAATTCGCGGAACCGGCCGGGTCCCGGCTTCTCGTTGCGCCAGACCGGCCCGTAGGCGTAGCGGCGGAACGGCTTGGGCAGGGTTTCCCAGTTCTGGGCGGCGAAGCGGGCGAGCGGCGCGGTCAGGTCGTAGCGCAGGGCCACCCACTGTTCGTCGTCGTCCTGCAGGGCGAAGACGCCCTCGTTCGGCCGGTCAGCGTCAGGCAGGAACTTGCCCAGGGCGTCGGCATACTCGAACGCGCCCGTCTCCAGCGGCTCAAAGCCCCACCGCTCGTAGACGCCCGAGACGGCGGCCAGGATGCGGCGCTCGGCGATCACGTCGCGGGCGCGGCGATCGACGAAGCCGCGCGGGGCTCGGGCTTCGGGGCGTTGGGGGGTGTCGCTGGACATGCCCGGGCGCTTAGCGGCTACGGCGGCCGGGCTCAAGGAAGCATCTGGGGCGGGAAGGTCGGTCATCGTCGTCTCTCGGGCGATCTGAGGGACGGACGGCGCTTGTCAGGAACAGCCCCGTCCGCTTTGGCGGGGCTTCGGGGGCGTTCGCGTCAGGCCGCGCGACCGCCGTCCGGACCCGCCGGGGTCGGATGGTGGTGGTGACCGTGATGGTGCGCGATCCGCGTCATGACGCCGTCGCCTATAGCTGGCCTTCGGTCAGCTGTCATCCCGAGCCTGCCGCAGCCGGCCGATGAGGGCGTCGGTCGAGGGGTCATGCGGATTGCTGGAGCTGCCTTCCAGGTCGCTGAGGACCCGGGCGGCCAAGGTCTTGCCCAGTTCCACGCCCCATTGGTCGAAGCTGTTGATCTGCCAGAGCACACCCTCGACGAAGGTCTTGTGCTCGTAGAGGGCGATCAGGGCGCCCAGGGCCTCGGGCGTCAGGGCGTCCAGCAGCAGGAAGCTGGTGGGCCGGTTCCCCGGGAAGCGACGCTGCGGGTCCTCCGCCATGGGACGGCCGACCATCAAGGCCTCGGCCTGGGCGACCGCATTGGCAAGCAGCTTGCGCTGCGCGGTCGGATCGCCTTCCGAGCCCCTGGCCACCGCGACGATGTCCACCGGGATCACGTCGGTGCCCTGGTGCAGCAGCTGGAAGAAGGCGTGCTGGCCATTTGTGCCGGCGTCGCCGAACACGCTGGCCGCGGTGGCGTGCGGAACCGGGACGCCGTCCGCCGTCACCCGCTTGCCGTTGGATTCCATCTCCAACTGCTGAAGGAAGGCGGGGAATAGCCGCAGCCGCTGGGCGTAGGGCACGACCGCCCGGACCGGCCGGGAAAGTCCGTTGCGGTTGAACACGTGGGCCAGGGCCAGCATCACCGGAGCGTTCCGCTCCAGCGGCGCCAGGCGGAAGTGCTCGTCCATGGCCGCAGCGCCGGCGTGCAGCCGCGCGAACGCCTCGTAACCCAGGGCGACGGCGCACGAGAGCGCCACCGCCGACCACAGCGAATACCGCCCGCCGACCCAGTCCCAGAAGCCGAACACCTGGTCTTCGGGCACGCCGAACGCCTTGGCCTTGTCCGGCGCAGCGGAAACGGCCACCAGGGGGGCGTCCGCGGCCGGCCCCAGGGCGGCGCGCAGCCAGCCTCGGGCGGCCTCGGCGTTGGACAGGGTCTCCAGCGTGGTGAACGTCTTGGAGACGGTGACCACCAGGGTCTGCGCCGGATCCAGGCCGGTGAGCGCCTGGGCCAGCTCGTTCGGATCTACGTTGGCGGCGAAACGCAGCTCGATCGACGAATCCAGCGGCTTCAGCGCTTCCCAGATCAGCCGCGGCCCAAGGTCCGAGCCGCCGATCCCGATATGGACGATGGAGCGGAACGGTTTGCCCGTGGCGCCCGTCTTCCGACCCGAACGAACGGCTTCGGCGAAGACGCGCATTCGCCCGCGAGTGGCCTCGACCTCCCGGGAAACCGGCGCCCCGGCCGCCCGGAAATCGGCGCCGTCCGGAGCCCTCAGCGCCATGTGCAGGGCCGGGCGCTGCTCCGACGCATTGACGATCTCGCCAGCAAAAAGCCGCCCCCGGGCCGCCTCCACTTCGGCGGCCCGCACCAGGGCGAGCGCCGCCTGCACGCCCGCCTCGTCCCAGGGCTGTTTGCTGAGATCCAGGACGAGCCCCGCCGCCTCCAGCACAAGTCGGTCAAGCCGGTCCGGTTCGGCCTCGAAAAGGCTCGAGATCGGACGCGCGGCAGCGGCTTGGGCGGCGCCGGTCAGCGCGCGCCAGGCGGCGGTTGTGTCGGTCAAGGTCCCCTCGACGGCAGTGGTCAGTCGGCTGAGCCGTACTTAACGCTGCAGCCGTAGGGCTTGGTTGCAGCCTGGCTCACCGCGCGGCCGGCCTTCACATCGGCAAGAGCGGCGGTGACGTAGTTCTTCGCGCCCTTAAGGCTGCCCGGATCGGCGGACGGCTTGTCGTCGATGCCGCCCATGTAGACGAGCTTGCCCGCCTTATCGACGATGTACATGTGCGGCGTGGTCTTGGCGTCGTAGGCGCGGCCGACCTTGCCGTCGGGATCGAGCAGGACGGCGGCGGGAGCCGCCTTGGCCTTGGCCTTCCAGGCCTTGGCTTCGGCCGGCTCCTTGTAGCCCTGCATGCCGGGCGCGGAGGAGATCACCGTCAGCCACACCATGCCCTCATTGGCGGCCTGCCGCTGAAGGCCCTGCATATTGCCGGAATTGTAGTGCTTCTGGACGTAGGGGCAGCCTTCGTTGGTCCATTCCAGGACCACGGTCTTGCCCTTGAACTCGGCCAGGGAGCGGGTCTTGCCGTCCGCATCCTTCACCTGGAAGGCCGGCGCGGGCTGGCCGATGGCCGGGGCGGCAATGGCGGGAACCGAAAGGGCGGCGAGCCCGGCGGCGAGGACGAAAGCTCGGAACATGGGCGTCTCCTGGGTTTCTTGCTTATGGACCGTCGGTCAGCTCGGCTTTGCTGCGGCGTCCAGCGCCTTCACCACCGCGCCTTCCGTCAGGATGGAGGGGAGGATATGCGGCGGACCGCCGTTTGCGCCATACACAAGGTAGAGCGGCACGCCGGCGCGGCCGAAACGCGCCAGTTCTTCGGCGATCACCGCGTCCTTCTTGGTCCAGTCCGCCTTCAGATAGGTCACGTCGTTCCGTGCCATGGCCTCAGCCACGCCCTTGGTGGAGAGCGCCACCTTCTCGTTCACCTGGCACGAGACGCACCAGGCGGCCGTGTAGTTCACGAACACCGGCTTGCCCTCGGCCTGCAGCGCCCCGAGCCGCTCGGGCGTGTAGGGCTCGTAGTCGGCCGAGGCCGTGGACGATCCGGCTTCCGCCAGCTGGTAGCGGGGCCCCACCGCGGCGGCCACGGCGATCACCACCAGAACCGCAGCGGCCAGGCCCTGCGCCAGCGGTCGTGCGCCGACGATGGCCCGGCGCTGGGCGATGCCCGCCAGCCAGGCCGCCAGCGCCAGGACGATGGCCGCGGCGAACAGCCGGGCCAAACCGTCAGCCCCAGCCTGCTGGGTCAGCACCCAGGCGAGCCAGGCGGCCGCGGCGTACATCGGAAAGGCCAGGGCCTTGCGGAAGGCGTCCATCCAGGGACCGGGCTTTGGCAGACGGGCCAGCAGGCCAGGCGCGAAAGCCACAGCCACGAACGGCGCCGCAAACCCGATCGCCAGGGCAGCGAACACCACCAGCGCGGCGATCGCCGGCTGGGTGAGGGCCCAGCCGAGGGCAGGCCCCATGAACGGCGCCGTGCAGGGGGCCGCCACCACCACCGCCAGGGCGCCGGTGAAGAAGGCGCCGGCCGTCCCGCCCTTGCCGGCGAGGCCCGAGCCCACGTTCTGCAACGAGCCCGCCACTTCGAAGACGCCCGAGAGGTTCAGCGCCACCGCCAGCATCAGCAGGGCAAGGCCGGCCACCACCGGCGGCGACTGCAGCTGGAAGCCCCAACCGATCTCCGAGCCGGCGGCCTTCAGGGCGATGAGCAGACCGGCGAGCGCAAGGAACGTCACCAGCACCCCTGCGCCGAACGCCAGCCCCTCACGCCGGGCCACCCCGCTTCCGCCATGACCGGCGAGGGAGGCGGCCTTCATGGCCAGCACCGGGAACACGCATGGCATCAGGTTGAGGATCAGCCCGCCAAGCAGGGC
>JAEYNH010000043.1 GCA_023412655.1 Pseudomonadota bacterium
CCGCTCAGCCAGTCCTACGTGGTGGCCAACTTCACGGAGACCCAGGTCTCGCGCCTGCGCATAGGCCAGCCGGTGGAGATCCGGGCCGACGCCTTCGGCGACCAGGCTATCAAGGGCCGGGTGGAGAGCTTCGCCCCGGCCACCGGCGCCGAGTTCGCCCTGATCCCGGTGGAGAACGCCGTGGGCAACTTCACCAAGATCGCCCAGCGCCTGCCCGTGCGCATCGCCGTCGACCCGAGCCAGCCCCTGGCCGGGGCGCTTCGTCCCGGCCTTTCCCTGAAGGTGAAGGTGGACGTGCGCGAAGACACCGGCCCCAGCTTCGCCGAGGCCGGGGCGGCGCCGGATCGCTACGCCCGGCAGGAGCACGCGCGCTAGGCGCCCCGCCATGACCGACGCGGCCCTCGACCCCGACAGCAAGGCGGCCGCGGTCGTCCAGCCGGCGCCGCCCGCGGCCGCGGCCGCCGCGGTGAACTGGACCAAGGTCTTGCTGGGCGTCGGCGGCATGGTCATCGGCCAGTTCATGGCCATGCTGGACATCCAGATCGTCGCCAGTTCGCTCACCCAGATCCAGGCCGGCATCGGCGCCACCGCCGACGAGATCAGCTGGGTGCAGACCATCTACCTCCTGGCCGAGGTGGTGATCATGCCGCTCACCGCGTACCTGACGAAGATGTGGGGGACGCGGTCCTTCTACGTCGTCGCCTGCATCGGCTTCCTCGTCACCTCGGTGGCGGTCGGCCTGTCGTCCTCTGTGGGGATGATGATCTTCTTCCGCGCCCTGCAGGGGGTGTTCGCCGGGGCAATGATCCCGCCGATCTTCGCCACCGCCATGACGGTATTTCCCCCCGAGCGGCGGATCACCGCCAACGTCATCGTCGGCCTGATCGTCACCCTCGCCCCCACCGTGGGCCCGACCCTGGGCGGCCACCTGACGGACGCGCTCAGCTGGCGCTGGCTGTTCTTCATCAACGTGCCCGTGGGCCTGCTGGTGATCTTCCTGGTGTGGCGCTACGCGGACTTCGACCGGGGCGACCCCAGCCTCTCCAAGGGCATCGACTGGTGGGGCCTGGGCTTCATGACGGTCTTCCTGCTCTCGATGCAGTACGTCTTCGAAGAGGGGAACAGCGAGGGCTGGTTCCAGGACGACCTGATCCTGTGGCTGACGGTGACGGCGGTGCTCACCGGCGTCATCTTCATCTGGCGCCAGCTCACCTACTGGCAGCCCATCGTCTCCCTGAAACCGTTCCGGGACCGCAACTTCTCCCTCGGCATCATGATGACCTTCATCTCGGGGGCCAGTCTGTTCGGCGGCACCTTCCTGCTGCCCATCTTCCTGGGCCAGATCCGCGGCTTCTCCTCCTCGGACGTGGGCAACACCATGCTGGTGTCCGGCCTGACCATGTTCCTGAGCGCGCCCGTGGCGGGCCGCCTGGTGCGGATGGTGGATGCGCGTATCTCCATGGTGATCGGCTTCGCCCTGTGCGCCTGGGGCATCCAGCAGGGCGTGCGCGTCACCCCCGAGTGGGGCTTCAACGAGTTCCTGGTGCTGCAGATCGTGCGCGGCATCGGCTCGATGATCGCCATGATCGCCGCCCAGCAGATGAGCGTCGCCAGCCTGCCGGTGACGATGATGAAGGACGCCTCGGGCCTGATTAACTTGATCCGCAACGTCGCCGGCGCCATCGGGCTGGCGATGCTCTCGACAATCCTCAGCCACCAGGGCGCGGTGCACTACGCCGACATCGCCTCCGCCGCCTCGGTGACGCACTCGACCACCGCCGGCCTCTACGAGGGCCTGAACCAGATGATGGCCGAGAGCGGCATGGCCGATCCCGAGGGCGGCGCGCGCAAGGTCCTGTCGATGATGATACGCCGGGAGGCCCAGACCCTGGCCTTCGGAGACTGTTTTGCGGTGCTGGCCCTGGGCTGCTGGCTGGCGGCGGTGCTGGCGCTGTTCGCCAGGGGCGGCAAGCCGGGCGCCGTGCAGGGCGGAGGCCACTGATGGCGCGCGTGTCCGGCCAGATCGACGTCGCCAAGACCGAGGCCATCCTCGATGCCGCCCTCGACGTCTTCGTGGAGCGCGGGGTGGCGGCGCCCATGGAGGAGATCGCCCGGCGGGCGGGGGTGTCGAAACAGACGATCTACAACCACTACGGCTCGAAGGCCGAGCTGGTGCAGGCGCTCACCGCCCGGCGGGTGCACGAGCTGGTGGCGCCGCTGGAAACCAAGGAGGCGGTGGACGATCCCGAGACTGGCCTGGCCGGCTTCGCCCGGCTGTTGCTGGGCAAGGCGCTCAGCGATCGGTCTCTGGCCTTCTTCCGGGTGGCGATGATGGGCGCCCTGGAGGCGCCCGACCTGGGCCAGGCCGTCTGGGAGGCGGGCCCCCGCGAGAGCCGCCGCCGCCTGGCGGAATTCCTCGAGATGGAGACCCGGGCCGGACGCCTCGACTGCTCCGATCCGCAGGAGGCGGCCGAGTTCTTCGCCGGGATGGTGGTCGGCTCCTACCAGACCTCCACCCTGCTCGGCGCCGCCCCGCGGCTGGATGCGGCCCGGGTGGATCGCATCGCCACGGAAGCCGCCCGCCGCTTCATGCGGGCTTACGCCCCGGCCTAGCCGGCCTGCTCCTCGTCGTCCGAGAAGCCCATGATGTGGAAGCCGGCGTCCACATGGATGCATTCGCCGGTGGTCGACTTGCCGAGGTCGGACAGCAGCCACAGGGCGCAGCCGGCGACCCCCTCCATGGAGGTGTCCTCCTTCATGGCGCTGAGCGAACGCCCCTTGGCCAACATGCCACGGCCGCCGGAGATGCCGGCCAGCGACAGGGTCTTCATGGCCCCCGGAGAGACCGCGTTCACGCGGATGCCCTTGGGCCCGAGGTCCCGGGCGGCGTAGCGCACGGCGGCCTCCAGGGCGGCCTTGGCCACGCCCATGGTGTTGTAGTTCGGGATCGCCCGCTCAGACCCCATGTAGGTCAGGGTGATGATCGAGCCGCCGCTCTCCGGCATCATGGCCGCGGCCCGGCGGGCGCAGTCCACGAAGCTGAAGGCCGAGATGTTCATCGCCCGCAGGAATCCCTCGCGGGTGGTGTTGTCCACGAAGCTGCCCTTCAGCTCGTCCTTGTTGGCGAAGGCGATGGCGTGGACGAAGAAGTCGATCTGGCCGAACGCCTGCTTCACCGTGTCGAAGGCCGCGTCCATGGCCGCGTCGTCGGTGACGTCCACCGGAGCAACCACCTTCACGCCGATCTCATCGGCCAGCGGCTGCACGCGGCGCTCCATGCCCGGCAGGTGCAGGAAGGCGATCTCGGCGCCCTGGGCCGCAAGCTGCCGCGCGATGCCCCAGGCGATGGACTGGTGGTTGGCCACCCCCGTGATGACGCCCTTCTTGCCCTTCATCAGGGTCCCGGTGGGCATCTGATAATCGTCGGCCACGTCATTCTCCCTTCGTGGTCGTGTTTGGGGCGGTTTAGGCTGGTTGGCCGGGGCGTGTCACCCCTGACGCAAGCGGTCCGGATCGTGCCCCAGGGCCCGGACCCGCTGCTCCCAGCGCTCCAGGGCCCGCTCGTAATAGTCGAAGATGCACGGCTCGCAGCCGCGGCCGCAGCACTCCTCCCGCGTCGGCTCGCGGGGCGGTGTGGGTACGCCGTGCGGCAGGTCGGCCACCTGGCCCGGCTAGACCCTAGCCATCACGAGGCAGCCGTTGGTGCCGCCGAAGCCGAAGCTGTTGCTCATCACCGTGTCCAGCTGCCGGTCCTCGCGCTTGCGCACGATGGGCATGTCGGCGAACGCCGGATCGAGGTTCTCGATGTGGGCGCTCTCGGCCACGAAACCGTTGTTGAGCATCAGCAGGCTGTAGATCGCCTCCTGCGCGCCGGCCGCGCCCAGGCTGTGACCGGTCAGCGACTTGGTGGACGAGATCAGCGGGGCGTCGTCGCCAAAGACGGCGCGGACGGCCTCCATCTCCTTGAGGTCGCCCACCGGCGTCGAGGTGCCGTGCGGGTTGAGGTAGTCGATCTTGCGGCCGCCGAGGTCGGCCATCGCCAACTTCATGCACCGCTGGGCGCCTTCGCCCGACGGCGCGACCATGTCGTAGCCGTCGGAGTTGGCGGCATAGCCGACGATCTCGCCGTAGATCTTCGCGCCGCGCGCCTTCGCCCGCTCGTATTCCTCGAGCACCAGGATGCCCGCCCCGCCGGCGATGACGAATCCGTCGCGGTCCGCGTCGTAGGCCCGGCTCGCGACCGCCGGACGGTCGTTGAACTTCGAGCTCATGGCGCCCATGGCGTCGAACAGGTTCGACAGCGACCAGTCCAGCTCTTCCGTGCCGCCGGCGAAGATCACGTCCTGCTTGCCCATGAGGATCTGCTCGTAGGCCGAGCCGATGCAGTGGGTGGAGGTGGCGCAGGCCGAGCTTATGGAGAAGTTCAGGCCGCGGATCTTGAACCAGGTGGCGAGGGTGGCCGACGGGCCCGAGCTCATGGCCTTCGGAACGGCGAACGGACCGATCCGCTTGGGACCCTTCTCCTTCGTGATCTCGGCCGCCTGGATGATCGCCTGGGTGGACGGGCCGCCCGAACCGACGATCAGGCCGGTTCGTTCGTTCGAAATGTCGGCCTCTTCCAGGCCGGAGTCGGCGATCGCCTGTTCCATGGCGATATGGCCATAGGCCGTGCCCTGGGCGAGGAAGCGGGCCGCGCGGCGGTCCACCATGCTCTCCCAGTCCAGTTGCGGCGCGGCGTGCACCTGGCAGCGGAAGCCGAGCTCGGCATATTCCGGCGCGGCGCTGATCCCCGATCTGGCTTCGCGCAGCGAGGCGAGCACCTCATTGGCGTTGTTCCCGATCGACGAGACGATCCCCATTCCAGTGACGACGACGCGGCGCATTGGCCGTTTTCCTCCGAACGCTTCTACGCGACTAGGCCTGGGCCATGCCCTGGGCCTGGAAGAGACCGACCCGAAGGTCCGACGCCTCATAGATAGGTTTTCCGTCGGCCAGCAGAACCGCATCGCCGATGCCCATGACCAGGCGGCGGTTGATGACCCGCTTCATCTGGATCCGGTAGGTGACGAGCTTGACGTCCGGCGTCACCTCGCCGGTGAACCGGACCTCGCCGCAGCCCAGCGCCCGGCCGCGGCCCTTGCCGCCGATCCAGCCGAGGTAGAAGCCCACCAGCTGCCACATGGCGTCGAGGCCGAGGCAGCCCGGCATGACGGGGTCGCCGATGAAGTGGCAGGCGAAGAACCACAGGTCCTTGTGAATATCGAGCTCGGCCTCGATGTAGCCCTTGCCGTGTTCGCCGCCCTCGTCCGTGATCTTGATGATCCGGTCGAACATCAGCATCGGCGGGGCCGGCAGCTGGGCGTTGCCCGGGCCGAACATCTCGCCTCGCGCACAGGCCAGGAGCTCTTCGAAGCTGTAGTGGTCCTTGGCCTTCACCGGGTTCATCTTGTCAGTTCCGTGTCTATCGAGGCCTGCGGCCTATCAGAGCCGGGCCGCGGCCTCAACGGCATTGCGGGACTTCGGCGGTGCCCCACAGGGCGCCTTCGCGCACCCAGCCGGTGGCGCGGTCGGCCTTCACGCGGCACCAGCCCTTCTGGCAACGCATGAGCGAGGCCAGGGATCGCGGGGCGAGGTACGCGGCGGTTTCCGCGCCGATCCGCGGCTTGCGATAGAGCGGCGCCGGGCGCGCGTCGGTGTTCATCACCGAGCGACGGCCATCGGTGACGCGCCTGTGCACCCAGGCCAGGCCGCCTTCCGGGTCGCAGACCCTGCGCCACTCGGCGGTTTCGGCGACCACCTGCACCGGCAGGCCCCGGGTGCGGTAGACCCACAGCAGCCGATGGTCGTCGCCCGGCCCGGCCCGGGCGTTCACCTTGTCGAACTTCAGGGTCACATAACGCGGCACGGGCAGGCCCGACGGCGTCGGCCGGTCGGACGCCGCGGCCATGCCGGCCGAGCCCACGGTCAGCGCCATGGCTACCGCCGAGGCGAGCAGACACCCCCTGGCCGCAATCTTCGGCGCCCCCGCGCCCTTTACCTTCACGCCTTCGCCTCGCCTTGGCCGTCATCCGGCCCTTTGCTAAGGGTCTCACCGGATGCGCGCCGCGAAGCAGCGGGCGCCCCCTGTATGTCCCTTTTCAGTTCGCACCCAGCTTTTTGCAAGAATGGCCGCCCGCAAGCCGAAAGTCATCGTCACGCGCAAGCTTCCGGACTCGGTCGAGACCCGGATGCGAGAGCTGTTCGACACCGAGCTGAACGTCACCGATCAGCCCATGAGCCGGGCCGCGCTGATTGACGCGGTCAAGCGCGCCGACGTGCTGGCCCCGACGATCACCGACGAGATCGACGCCGAGCTGCTGAGCCAGGCGGGCGAGCAGCTGAAGCTGATCGCCAACTTCGGGGCCGGGGTCGATCACATCGACGTGGCCGCGGCCACCGAGCGGGGCCTGACGGTCACCAACACCCCAGGCGTGCTCACCGAGGACACCGCAGACCTGACCATGGCCCTGATGATGACCGTCTCCCGGCGCATCGTCGAAGGCGCCAACGTGGTCCAGGCTGGGCAGTTCAAGGGCTGGGCGCCCACCTGGATGCTGGGCCGGCGGGTCACCGGCAAACGGCTGGGCATCATCGGCCTGGGGCGCATCGGCTCGGCGGTGGCCCGGCGGGCCAAGGCCTTCGGCCTGCAGATCCATTACCACAACCGCAAGCGCGTCAGCCCGCGGATCGAGGAGGAGCTGGGCGCCACCTACTGGGACAGCCTGGACCAGATGCTGGCCCGGATGGACATCATCAGCGTCCATTCGCCGCACACGCCCGCCACCTACCACCTGCTCTCCGCCCGGCGGCTCAAGCTGCTGCAGCCGCACGCCATCCTGATCAACACCGCCCGGGGCGAGATCATCGACGAGGACGCCCTCGCCGACCTGCTGGCCGAAGGGAAGATCGCCGGCGCCGGCCTCGACGTCTTCGAGTTCGAGCCGCACATCAATCCCAAGCTGCTGAAACAGCCGAACGCCGTCCTGCTGCCGCATCTGGGCTCGGCCACCGTCGAGGCCCGCGTGGACATGGGCGAGAAGGTGATCATCAACATCAAGACCTGGATGGACGGCCACCGCCCGCCCGACCGCGTCCTGCCGCAGATGCTCTAGGCGCGGCCCGCCGCTCCGGCGCCGCACACGGGACATTCCGGGTCGCCGGCGACCTTCACGGTCCGGGTCTCGGCGGCCAGGGCGTCATAGATCATCAGCCGGCCGGCCAGCGGATCGCCCGCCCCGGTGATCAGCTTGATCGCCTCCATGGCCATCATCGAGCCGATCACCCCCGGCAGCGCCCCCACCACGCCCACGGCGACGCAGGTCTCGGCGTCGGGCGGGACCTCGGGCACCAGGCAGCGGTAGCAGGGCTGCCGGCCGAACACGCCGACCTGACCGGTCCAGCGTCCGATGGCGCCGGACACCAGGGTCTTGCCGTGCCGCACGCAGGCCTCGTTGACGCAGAACCGCACCCCGAAGTCGTCGGTGCCGTCCAGCACCAGGTCGACCCCCTCCACCAGCTCGTCGGCATTGGCCGGTTCGAAGGCGCCGTTGAAGCCGGCGACGAAGACGTGCGGGTTCAGGGCGTGCAGCCGGTCGGCCGCGGCGTCCACCTTGGCGCGGCCCAGGTCGTCCTCGGCATAGATCACCTGCCGCTGCAGGTTCGAGCGGTCCACCTCGTCGGGATCGGCCAGGATGATCGTACCCACGCCCGCGGCCGCCAGGTACATGGAGGCGGGCGCGCCGAGGCCGCCCGCGCCGACGATCAGCACGCTGGAGGCCTTCAGCCTCTGCTGGCCCGGACCGCCCACCTCGCGCAGCACCAGGTGCCGGGCGTAGCGTTCGATCTCCTCGTCGGTGAAAGTCATTCGCCGAAACCTGTGTCGCTTGACCTTGCGGGCCGCCCTGCTCACATCGCGCCCATGTCGAATAGCGCAGCCTTTCCCGATTGGCACGGGACCACCATCCTGGCCGTGCGGAAGAACGGAAAGACGGTGGTGGCCGGCGATGGGCAGGTGTCCATGGGCCAGACCGTCGTCAAGGGAACCGCCCGGAAGGTCCGCCGGCTCGCCGGCGGGCGGGTGATCGCCGGCTTCGCGGGCTCCACCGCCGACGCCTTCACCCTCATCGAGCGGCTCGAGGCCAAGCTTGAGCAGTATCCCGAACAGCTCGCCCGGGCCTGCGTCGACCTGGCCAAGGACTGGCGCACCGACCGGTACCTGCGCCGCCTCGAGGCGATGCTGATCGTCGCCGACCGGGACAGCATCTTCACCGTCACGGGGGTCGGCGACGTCCTGGAGCCGGAACACGGCGTGGCGGCCATCGGCTCGGGCGGCAACTTCGCCCTGGCCGCCGCCCGGGCCCTGGTGGACGTGGATGGGCTCGACGCCGAGGCCGTGGCCCGCAAGGCCATGTCGATCGCCGCCGAGATCTGCGTCTACACGAACGGGGAGCTCACGATTGAGACGCTCTGAGGTCGCGGCGGCGCTGGGACTGCTTGTCCTCGCAGGCCCGTTCCTCGCACGCCCGGCCATGGCGGCCGAGGCCGACCCCGCGCCCGTCGTGGCGGCGGAGCGGGCCTTCGCGGCGGACGGCCTGGAACTTGGGGTGCAGGGCAGCTTCCTGAAGCACGCCGCGCCCGAGGGCATCGTCTTCGCGCCGGAGCCGCGCCTGGCGCGGGCGGTCTATGGCAAGCCCCAGCCCAAGGGTCCGCCGCTGGTCTGGTGGCCCCTGTGGGCGGGCATCTCCCGCTCGGGCGATCTCGGCTTCACCACCGGCCCCTACACCTATGACGGCCGCCCGGCGGCCTGGTACTTCACGGTCTGGGCCAAGCAGCCGGACGGCGCCTGGAAGTGGCTGTTCGACGGCGGCCCGCCCAGCAGCCCCGATGGCGCGGCCCCCAAGGACTCGCCGGTGACCTATGCTCGGGCCGCCGCGCGCCAGGCTGGCTCGGCCGCCCGCGCCATGACCGAGGTCACCGCCGCCGAGAAGGCGCTCCACGCCGCCGCCCGGTCCGACGTGGCAGGCGCCTTCCTGGCGGTGCTCGCCGACGACGGCCGCATTACCGGGTCCAAGGCGAAACCGCCGACCGGCCGGGCGGAGAACGCCGCCGAACTCGCCACCCGGGCCGGCTCCATCGACTTCTCGCCGCTGGGCGGCAGCGCCTCGTCGGCCGGGGACCTCGCCTGGACCTACGGCGCCGCGCGCTGGAACGCCGGCGGCGCCGAGAAGCGCGGCCACTATGTGAGGATCTGGCGCAACGACGCCGACGGCTGGCGGCTGCTGTTCGATGAGCTGCTCGACGCCCCGCCGCCTCAAAAGCCCGCCGCTTCGTGATTATCTAGCACCTGACATGACCGAATTTTCCCCGCGCGAGATCGTCTCCGAGCTCGACCGCTTCATCGTCGGCCAGCATGAGGCCAAGAAGGCCGTCGCCGTCGCCCTTCGCAACCGCTGGCGCCGCCGGCGCGTGCCGGAAGACCTCCGCGACGAGGTCACGCCCAAGAACATCCTGATGATCGGCCCCACCGGGGTCGGGAAGACCGAGATCGCCCGCCGGCTGGCCCGGCTCGCCCAGGCCCCGTTCCTGAAGGTCGAGGCCACCAAGTTCACCGAGGTGGGCTACGTCGGCCGCGACGTGGACCAGATCGTCCGCGACCTGGTGGAGAGCGCGATCAGCATGGTGCGCGAGAAGCGCCGCTCGGGCGTGCGCGCCCGGGCCGAGGCCGCCGCCGAGGAGCGCATCCTCGACGCCCTGACCGGCCCCGGCTCCACCGCCGCCCGCGACGCCTTCCGGCGGAAGCTGCGGGCCGGCGAGCTGGACGACAAGGAAGTCGAGCTGCAGCTCGCCGACACCTCCTCGCCGTTCGGGGCCATGGAGATCCCCGGCCAGCCCGGCGCCTCCATGGGCGTGCTCAACCTGGGCGACATGTTCGGCAAGGCGTTCGGCGGCCGCACCAAGACCCACAAGACCACCGTCTCCGGCGCCTGGGCCCCGCTGATCGCCGAAGAAAGCGACAAGCTGGTGGATCAGGAGGCCCTCACCCAGGAGGCCCTGGAGCTGGCCGAGAACCAGGGCATCGTCTTCCTCGATGAGATCGACAAGGTCGCCTCCCGTTCGGACCGGGCGGGCGCCGATGTGTCGCGCGAAGGGGTTCAGCGCGACCTGCTGCCCCTGATCGAGGGGACCACCGTCTCCACCAAGCACGGTCCGGTGAAGACAGACCACATCCTGTTCATCGCTTCGGGCGCCTTCCACGTGGCCAAGCCGTCGGACCTGCTGCCTGAGCTGCAGGGCCGCCTGCCCATCCGGGTGGAGCTGAAGGCCCTCAGCCGGGAGGACTTCCGCCGGATCCTGACCGAGCCCGAGGCCAACCTCATCCGGCAGCACCAGGCGCTGCTGGCCACCGAGGGCGTGACCCTGGTGTTCACCGAGGACGCCATCGACGCCCTGGCCGACGCCGCCGTGGCGGTGAACGGCTCGGTGGAGAACATCGGCGCCCGCCGCCTGCAGACCGTGCTGGAGAAGGTGCTGGAGGAGATCAGCTTCACCGCCGCGGACCGCACCGGCGAAACGGTCACGGTGGATGCGGCCTACGTCCAGGCCCGTATCGGCGAACTGGCCGGCAACGCCGACCTGTCGAAGTTCATCCTCTAGGCCATGTGCCGGCTCTGCCTGTCGCGACGAGGACTGCTGGCCGGCCTCGGCGCCGCGGGCCTGGCCGCCTGCACCGAGAACGCTGAGACCGGCCGCAGCCAGCTGGTGCTGGTGGACGACGGCCAGCTCGCCGCCCTGGCGCAGGACGCCTGGCAGGAGGTGACCGCCCAGGTCCCGCCGGTGCGCGATCCCGCCGCCCACGCCCGCCTGGCGCGGATCGGCGCGCCCATCGCCAGGGCCTCGGGGCGAAACCTGGACTGGGAGTTCGTCGTCCTCGACAGCCCGGACTTCAACGCCTTCGTGCTGCCCAACGGCAAGGTCGGCTTCTTCCGCGGGCTCCTGGAGTTCGCCCGCTCGGACGACGAGATCGGCTCGGTGCTCGGCCACGAGGTGGGCCATGTCGTCGCGCGCCACGCGGCCGAACGGGTCAGCCAGGAGCTCGCCCTGCAGGCGGGCGTCAGCATCGCCCAGGCGGTGCTGTCGGGAGAGAACGGCGAGGGGGCGGCCGAGATCGGTGCGGCCCTCGGCATGGGCGCCACCTTCGGTGTCATCCTGCCCTATTCCCGCCGGCACGAGTTGGAAGCCGACCGTGTCGGCGTCGAACTGATGCGTGAGGCCGGGTTCGATCCCGCCGCGGCGGTGCGCTTCTGGGAGCGGATGTCCACCCGCGCGGGCGCCCAGGCTCAGCCGCCGGAGGTGTTGTCCACCCATCCGGCCGACGGGCGACGGCTCGAGGAGCTCAAGCGCGCCGTGGCGGCCCTGCCGGCCTGACGGGATCAGCCGCCCCGCCGCGCCCGCCAGATGGCGTCCTGCAGGGCGCGGGCGAACTCGGCCCGCTCGCCCGGGCTCAGGGCCGCGGCCACTGGCGTCTCACGGCCGGACAGCGCCAGCTTAAGCTCCAGAACCCGGCCGTCCTGGTCGGCGCGGTCCACCGCGACGCGGGTGAAGGCGGTCGGGCTTTCCCACACCACCCGTCGCCACTTCGGGGTCTCGTAGGTGACCACCACCTGATGCGGCGTCACCTGCACCCGCTCCACGTTGCGGGACCGCTGGAAGCTCACCAGGAAAGCCACCACGACGGCGAACAGGTCCACGGCCAGGAACACCGGCACCAGGTGGGCGCCCATGGCCACGAACACCGCCGCCGAGGCCACATTGGCCAGGGTGATGATGCTGATCAGGACGACGAAGCCGCGCTCCGACAGGGATCGGTTCGGCGTGATCACCGCATCCATGTAGAGCGCCGGGACCATGCCTGAAGATAAAACGCCGCTCGCCCTCGCTCCACTCCCTTGTGAGAAGACGGCGGCGCAGGCCATCTAGCGCCCATGGCCAAGGCCCCGAAACGCCGCCCCCTGCCGCCCGCCGAGCAGGCCCGGATCGCCGAGCTGTTCTCGCGCTTCGAGGCCGAGGAGAGCGACCCGCGCACCGAGCTGGACTACCACAGCCCCTACACCCTGGTGGTGGCAGTGGCGCTGTCGGCCCAGGCTACCGATGTGTCGGTGAACAAGGCGACGGCCAGACTGTTCGAGGTGGCCGACACCCCGCAGAAGATGCTGGCCCTGGGCGAGGAGGGCCTGAAGGGCTTCATCTCCTCGATCGGCCTCTACAACACCAAGGCGAAGAACGTCATCCGGATGGCCCAGATCCTGGTGGACGACTATGGCGGCGAGGTGCCGCTCGAGCGCGAGAAGCTGCAGGCCTTGCCCGGCGTCGGCCGCAAGACCGCCTCGGTGGTGCTGAACGAGCTGCGGGTGGAGCCGGCCATCGCCGTGGACACCCATGTCTTCCGCGTCTCGCACCGGCTGGGCCTGTCCCAGGGCAAGACCCCGGACGCGGTGGAGGCCGACCTGATGGCCATCGTTCCCGAGCCCTACCTGACCCGCGCCCACCACTGGCTGATCCTGCACGGCCGCTACGTCTGCGTGGCCCGACGCCCGAAATGCGAGCAGTGCCCGGTGGCCGACCTGTGTCCGTCCCGCCATCTGTTCATCGGCGCCTAGCGGCCTGGGCCATTTCCCTGTAATCGGCCCGCACTCGCGCCCTGGGGGAAGAGTCCAGCAATGCCAGACCTCTACGACGTCGCCGCGATCGGCAACGCCATCGTCGACGTGATCGCGCCGACCACCGACGAATGGATCGTGGAGCAGGGGCTGGCCAAGGGCTCGATGCAGCTGGTGGACCAGCAGCAGAGCCAGGCGCTGTATTCCAGGATGCAGGCCGGGGTGGAGACCTCGGGCGGCTCGGCCGCCAACACCATCGCCGGCCTCGCCAGCTTCGGCGGCAAGGGCGCCTTCATGGGCAAGGTGGCCGACGACACCCTGGGCCAGGTGTTCTCCCACGACATGCGCGCCATCGGCGCCCGGTTCGAAAACGCGCCCCTCGTCGGCGGTCCGGCCACGGCCGTCTCGATGATCAACGTCACGCCCGACGCCCAGCGCACCATGTGCACCTTCCTGGGCGCCTCCGTGGAGTTCAGCGAAGCCGACGTCGAGGACGCGGTGATCGAGGCCTCGAAGATCGTCTATCTGGAAGGCTACCTGTTCGACGCCGACGCCGCCCGGCGGGCCTTCGCCAAGGCGGCCGGCCTGGCCCACGGCTCGGGCCGGATGATCGCCCTGACCCTGTCGGACAGCTTCGTGGTCGAGCGCCACCGGGGCGCCCTGCTGGGCTTCATCGAGGGCCAGGTGGACCTCCTGTTCGCCAACGAGTCCGAGCTGCTCGCCCTGTTCGAGACCGACAGCTTCGACGCCGCCGCGGAGGCGCTGCGCCAGCGGGTCAAGCTCGCGGCCGTGACGCGCAGCGAAAAGGGCTCGATCATCCTATCGGAGGGCGAGCGCCTGACCGTCGCCGCCGAGCCTGTGGAAAAAGTCGTGGACACGACCGGCGCGGGCGACCAATACGCGGCCGGGTTCATGTTCGGCCTGTCCCGGGGGCGTCCGCTGCAGCAGTGCGGCAAGCTCGCCTCACTGGCGGCGGCCGAGGTGATCTCGCACTACGGCCCCCGGCCGCAGGTTCCGCTCAAGGACCTGGCGGCCTCGAAAGGGTACTGACGATGAGCCGCACGGCCGAAGTCCGCCGCGACACCAAGGAAACCCAGATCCGGGTTTGGGTGGATCTGGACGGGACCGGTGCGTCCGAGGTCTCCACGGGCATCGGCTTCTTCGACCACATGCTGGACAGCTTCGCCCGCCACGGCGGCATCGACGTGAAGGTCGAAACCAAGGGCGACCTGCACATCGACATGCACCACACGGTGGAGGACACCGGCATCGTCCTTGGCCAGGCCATCAAGCAGGCGCTCGACGGGTTCAAGGGCATCCGACGCTTCGGCCACGCCTACATCCCCATGGACGAGACCCTGGCCCGCTGCGCCATCGACCTGTCCAACCGGCCCTACCTGATCTGGAAGACCGAGTTCCGCACGCCCAAGGTGGGTGAGATGGACACCGAGCTGTTCAAGGAGTTCCACCACGCCTTCGCCATGAACCTCGGCGCCTGCGTGCACCTGGAGACCCTGTACGGGACCAACTCGCACCACATCGCCGAGAGCGGCTTCAAGGCCTTAGCCCGAGCCTTGCGCCAGGCGGTCGAGCTCGACCCCAAGACCCACGGCCACGCTCCCTCCACCAAGGGCGTCCTCTAGGATCATCACGATGCAGAGGGTGGCCCTGATCGACTACGGGTCGGGCAACCTGCGCTCGGCCGAAAAGGCCCTCGTCCGCGCCGCGGACGGGACGGCCGACATCGTCGTGACCCACGATCCCGAGGTGATCGCCAGCGCCGATCGCCTGGTGCTTCCGGGCGTCGGCGCCTTCGCCGCATGCATGGGTGCGCTGCAGGCGCGAGAGGGCGTTGTCGAGGCCATGACCCTGGCGGTGCGCACCCGGGGCGCGCCGTTCCTCGGCATCTGCGTCGGCATGCAGCTCATGGCCAGCCGCGGCCTCGAGTTTGGCGAGACCGCCGGCCTCGGCTGGATTCCGGGCGATGTGAAGCGCATCCAGCCCACCGACCCGGCCGCCAAGGTGCCGCACATGGGCTGGAACGCGCTGCTGGACGTGGCGGACCATCCGCTGTTCCGGAGCCTCGAGGCGCGCCCGGTTTATTTCACCCATTCCTTCGCGTTCTTCGCGCAGGACCCCGCCGACGTGGCGGCCCATGTGGATCATGGCGGGCGGTTCCCGGCCGCCGTGGCCCACGACAACATGGCCGGCGTCCAGTTCCACCCCGAGAAGTCGCAGTCCGCCGGCCTCTCGCTCCTTGCCGACTTCCTGGAGTGGCGCCCTTGATCCTCTATCCCGCCATCGACCTGAAGGACGGCCAGTGCGTGCGTGTCCTGCACGGCGACCTTTCCACGGCCACGGTGTTCAACACCGACCCCGGCGCCCAGGCCAGGCAGTGGGCGGACGCCGGCTTCCACTGGGTGCATGTGGTCGACCTGAACGGGGCGGTGCAGGGCGAGGCGGTGAACGCCGCCGCCGTTGAGGCCATTCTGTCGGCGGTGTCGATCCCGGTGCAGCTGGGCGGCGGCATCCGCACCCTCGCGGACGTCGAGCGCTGGATCGAGGCCGGCGTCAGCCGCGTCATCCTCGGCACTGTCGCGGTGAAGCAGCCGCAGATCGTGCTGGAGGCCGCCAAGCGCTTCCCCGAGCAGATCGCTGTCAGCGTCGACGTCCGCGGCGGCAAGGTCGCGGTCCAGGGCTGGACCGCCGACAGCGACCTCGACGCCATCACCGTGGCCAAGCGGTTCGAGGACGCCGGCGTGGGCGCCCTGATCATCACCGACATCGATAGGGACGGCACGGTCATGGGCTTCAACGTTGAGGCCTTCGGGGCCATCGCCGATGCGGTGAACATCCCGGTCATCGCCGCCGGCGGCCTCGCCTCGGTGGAGGATCTGGTGAAGGTGAAGGCCCGGGCCGGCACGCCCATCGCCGGCGCGGTCCTGGGCCGGGCGCTCTACAACGGCGCCATCGACCCCGCCGAGGCCCTGAAGGCGGCCGCCTGATGCTGAACGTGCGCGTCATCCCCTGCCTGGACGTGAAGGACGGGCGCGTGGTGAAGGGCGTGCAGTTCGTGAGCCTGCGCGACGCCGGCGATCCCGTGGAGCAGGCCCGGGCCTACGACGCCGCCGGCGCCGACGAGCTGATGTTCCTCGACATCACCGCCAGCCACGAGAACCGCGGCACGATCTTCGACGTGGTGGCCCGCACGGCTGAGGTCTGTTTCATGCCCCTGTCCGTGGGCGGCGGCATCCGTCAGGTGGAGGACGCCCGGCGCCTGTTGCTGGCCGGGGCCGACAAGATCAGCATCAACACCGCCGCGGTGAAGGACCGCACGCTCATCTCCGGCTGCGCCGACGCCTTCGGCAGCCAGGCCACCGTGGTGGCCATCGACGCCAAGCGCGTGGACGACCGCTGGCGCGTGTTCATCTACGGCGGTCGCGAGGACACCGGCCTCGATGTGGTCGACTACGCGGCCGATGTCGTGAAACACGGGGCCGGCGAGATCCTGCTCACGTCCATGGACCGCGACGGCGCCAAGACCGGCTACGACCTCGACCTGCTGCGCGAGGTGACCCAGGCGGTCGGCGTGCCGGTGATCGCCTCGGGCGGAGCCGGCGACGCCCAGCACATGGTGGACGCGGTCCGCGCGGGGGCCGACGCCGTGCTGGCGGCCTCCATCTTCCACTTCGGGGAGGTTTCCATCGGAGAGGTGAAGGCCGCCATGGCCGCCGAAGGCCTGCCCGTTCGCATCACCGAGGAGGCTGTCTGATGGCCCACCAGCGCTTCGCCGACGTCCTCGGACGCCTGGCCGCCACCATCGAGAGCCGCAAGGGCGGCGACACCTCGGCCTCCTATACGGCCCAGCTGCTCTCCGACCTCGACCGCGCGGCCAAGAAGCTGGGCGAGGAAGCGGTGGAGACGGTGATCGCCGCCGCCCAGGGCGACCGCGATGCGCTGACCTCAGAGAGCGCCGACCTGATCTACCACTGGCTGGTGGTGCTGGCCGCCGCCGGGGTCGGCCTCGATGAAGTGGCCGAGCGCCTGGAGGCCCGGGAAGGCGTCTCGGGCCTGGCCGAGAAGGCCGCCCGCAAGGGCTAGCCCCGGGGCTTGCGCTTCAGCGCCACATAGAGCGCGCCGGCCCCGCCGTGCCGGCGGTGGGCTTCCGACACCCCGGCGACGATGTGGGTCAGATGCTTGGCCGCGAGCCACTCCGGCGCCGAGCGCCGCAGGACGCCGTCGCCCTGCACGCCCTTGCCGGTGATCACCAGCACCGCCCGGCAACCCTCATCGAACGAGCGGCCGAGGAAGGCCTCCAGGGCGGCGCGGGCCTTGTCCTGGGTCATGCCGTGCAGGTCGATGCGCGCGCCGATGGGATCGCGCTCCCGGGCGATGCGGGTCTTGCGGTTGGGCTCGATGTCGTCGACCCCGTCACGGGCCGAGGCCGCCGCCTTGGCCTTGATGGTCTTGGGGTCGATCCGCGCCGGGGCGTCCAGCGTCTGCGGCGCGGGCCGTTTCGGCGTCGCCTTGCCGGGCAGCGGGCGGACCGTCGCGGCCACCAGCGACCAGAGCTTCTGCTCCTCCGGCTTCAGCGGGCGTTTCACGGCCCGCCGATCACGATCTCGGCACGAGACGGTACATGCGCAGCCTATGCCGCACCCGCCCGGCTTCGGCCCCGGCCGCCGCGCCTTCGCCCAGGTAGAGGTCGGCCCGCACCGGGCCCTTGATGGCGCCGCCGGTGTCCAGGGCGGTCACCAGCCGTCGGTAGGTGGGGAAGGCGCCGGCCAGCAGGGGCGCCTCGCCGTCGATCCAGAACACCTCGCCATAGGTGTTGAAGGCCGGATCCACGGCGATCGCCCGGCCAGTGGGCAGGGCCACGCCCGCCGCCCCCGCCGGCGGCTTGCCGTCGTCAGGGGCCAGGCGGAAGAAGGCGTAGCGCGGGTTGAGGCGCATGATCTCGTCGGCCCGGGGCCCGCGGTTGGCCGCCAACCAGGCGCGGATCGCCTCGCCCGAGGTGTTGTCCCGGGCCAGCAGGCCCCGGTCGCGCATGGGATTGGCGATGCCCACGAACGGCAGGCCATTGTTGGCGGCGTAGAGCGCCTTCATCCGCCGGCCGTCCTCGAACACCAGCACGCCCGAGCCCTGGATCTGCAGGAAGAACAGCTCCTCGGGACGCATCCAGGCGATGGCGTCGTTGGGCGGCCGGGCCTCGATCTCGGCCCGGGAGGCGTAGGCCTGGCCATTCACCAGGTCGGCGGGCCTGGGCCGCACCGGCATGCTGAACTCGGCGTCCGGGCGGCGGCGAGCCGGATAGACCGGGGCGTAATAGGCGGTCAGCACGCCCTCGCCGGGCAGGGTCTCGGCCTGGAAAACGTCTTCGAAGAAGCCTTTCGCTTCGGAGGGCCCCAGCGACCCCCGCGCCCCGGCGCCGGCGCCCGCGGCCGCCCCCGCCCCGCGC